>JAHDHT010000026.1:18876-26897 GCA_020631175.1 Chitinophagales bacterium | reverse complement strand
CCTCCTTCCGAAACTGACGCGCCTTCAAAGCACTATTATCAATTCCATATTTTAACGCAACAGCCAAACCCCTCGGATCAGGACCTTCACCTAAATGATAAGCTCCTGTACCACAGGAATCTACCTCCCAATCCAGTCCCTCCTTTTCACACATCGAACGCAAAATTCCTTCCGCCATAGGCGATCTGCAGATGTTACCAAGGCATACCATTAGTACTTTCATATATTTAAATGTAGGAAAAAAATTGCTTTTAAGCCACGATCAGCCATTAGCTGCCAGATCAGCAATGTTTGTATTTTTTGAAAAAAAAGATTCGGGCTTCGCTCCAGCCGCAGTCTCGCTTTCCGCTGCTACGCGCACTTTGTGCATGGCACTTCAACTAAAAGCCGCTCTTGTTTTCCCGCTGGTCAACCTGCGACCGGCTAAGTTTCAGGCATGCACAAAGCACGGGTATCCGCTACAATCGAGTTTAGATTGATAGTGCAGGGGCCGAAAAAGAACGAATAATTTTCCTTATTAAAATATAAAGTACTCTGTGAATATATTAATCGGCACTACAACTCTATTGCTTTAATGAGCCAGCTCAAATTATCTTGAACAAATAAACAAGGTATATTTGAAAAGCCTACTTGAATTGTTATTTTTACCGACTACTTTTAAGCCATAGATTATGAAATTTGTTGTCTCTTCTCAGAACCTGTTAAAGCAATTGAAGCTTATCAGCGGAGTGATCAGTTCAAATACCGTTTTACCGATATTAGAAGATTTTTTGTTTAACATCAAAGGCGGTAAACTCACCATTTTTGCGACCGATCTGGAGACAAGCATGTCTACAGCCATGGATATCGAGGCCAAGAAAGATGGCTTAGTGGCCATACCGGCGAAAATCCTAACCGATACTTTAAGTTCTCTTCCTGATCAGCCATTAACTTTCGATGTAAATGAAGAAACTTTCGCCATCGAAATCACCTCTGAAAACGGAAAGTATAAACTGAACGGAGAAAATGGTGAAGACTTCCCTAAGATTCCGGTAGCAGAAGACGTAACCGGTTTGGCGATACATTCAAATGTTTTGAGCGATATGATCAGCAAATCGCTTTTTGCAGTAAGTAGCGATGAATTAAGACCGGCTATGACAGGTGTCAACTTTGCTTTCGAACCTGATGGAGTTACATTCATTGCAACTGATGCACATCGTTTAGTGCGATACAAGCATACTGAAACTAGATTAGATAAAGCAACAAGTTTTATCGTTCCAAAAAAAGCATTGCAATTATTGAAAGGTGCTTTAGCAAATGTTGAAGTACCGGTTGATATTTCATTCAACTCTTCAAACGCCTTTTTCAGTTTCAACGAAATCAATTTGATCTGTCGTTTGATCGATGCAAAATTCCCGGACATTACTCCGGTAATCCCGGTTGATAATCCTAATAACTTATCAATCAACGCAAAAGATTTACAAAGCTCTTTAAGACGTATTTCAATTTATGCTAATAAAACTACCCATCAGGTGAAGTTGCGCATTAATGGAAATAAATTACAAGTCTCAGCAGAAGATCTTGATTTTGCCAACGCTGCAAATGAAGATTTAAACTGCGCCTACAAAGGTGAGGATATGGAAATCGGTTTCAACGCCAAATTCTTAAGTGAAATGATGAGCGTTGTAGATAGCGATGAAATCAATATGGAACTAAGCACTCCAACAAGAGCAGGCTTAATTATTCCTTCCGAAACAGATGAAAACACCGACATATTAATGTTGATTATGCCGGTGATGCTGAATTCTTAATTCTAATTTAAGTATAAGTTTAGGCAAATGTGTCTCGTAGTGAGACAAAACAATGCTATGTTCTATGGCTAAATAAATATAGCCTAAGCTTTATCAGGTAAAACATTTCAGGTAAAACATTTTAATACTTTTTATTTTCAAAACCGAACAAATGAAAAAATCTTAATCCCTTAATGGTTCAGAAATCTTTGCGTCCTAGCGTCTTTGCGGTAAAAGCCTATGCGTTCTCAGCGGTAAAAAACCGAAAACCAAGCAAAAGAAAAAAACTTAATCTTCTTTATTTTCAAAACCGAACAAATGAAAAAATCTTAATCCCTTAATGGTTCAGAAATCTTTGCGATAAAGCGTCTTTGTGGTAAAAACCTCAGCGTTCTCTGCGGTAAAAAACCGAAGTCCGAAAAAATCACTCCCAGTGATCACGGCCTTTAATCTTACCGTTACGAAACTGTTTATCCAACTCCTTTTGTTTCTCCAGTTCTTCTTCAGTAAGTTCAATCGTCATTAATTCCGTTAAATCAGGTGAACCTGCATCCACCCAGGCAGAATACCAGAAACTTCCAAGATTAATTACGGTCATGCGCAAACGACGATGCGACATATCATCCATCATCTTATTGTATTCATCCGAAAATTCAAATGAATAGGTCTGCATATTTAATTCACCCCGATCTTCAAAACTAAATTTTTGATCCGCGGGAAACTCTTCGGTCAAATTTGCTTCAAAACTTAAAACAGAATCAACCGCTGCAGAACTGCTCAAAACAATTTCCCAGATCTTACCGGGTACGTCTTCAATATATTCAGCTCTTCCAACAAAGTAATCATAATCCTCCCCAAACAATTCAGGAATTCTTGATTCCCAAAAACCATGAATGCCTTTCTGACCGCTAAGCTGACCGTTATAATTTAAAGTCGTATGTAAAGGCACGTGTAAATCACCAACATAATGTCCAAAGTCAGAACAATATTTTAAAATTCGTCGACTGTCTTTCGCTTTGAAAGCATTCACCATTTTACGATATTCCTTCTCCAGATTCCATGGTGAGGTACCGTATTTTTTCAGTGTATCTTCGGTGAAAACCTCAACAGCATCCTCCCATTTCCGAGGCACACAAGTATGCGGCCATTCACAATAATGATCAATATCTATATAATGCTTTGGAGCTTCATCTTCAACAGCATAACGGCGCTTATCCGGATCAACCGCATGTTGAGTGACATATTCAAGATTTTCCTTAAAAAAGCCGATTAACTCAGTTGGCAAAGTAAATACAGCAACTCTATTAATACGCTTATGCGCCCAAAAGCCCCAGGAAGCCTCAGTAGTGAGGACATTCAGACCTAAAACAAAAAGCAATATGAGTAGTAAATGCTTCATACATTGCAATAATGCATAAATTTGAGGAATATTATAAGGGATTCAGATCTTTTTGCTTTAATTTTTCATCCCTTTGCAAAGTAAATGAATACAAGCTTACTTAAATATCTGCTTTTTATCCTGCTACTGATCAGCCTTGAAAGTTACGGTCAGTTATCCGATGAGACAGCATCAGCAAGCAATAGATTTGTGCCTGAACTAAGCTTTATAAGTGGACGAATCATCGAACACAACAGCAAATTCGGACCAGATATCGACGGTTTATCATACATGGCTGATTTCAGTGTTGGAATCAAAAGTATTGGCAAAAAGGTTTGGAAACATGATTATAATCATCCTGATTTAATGCTTGGTGTTTTAATAGGCAGCTATTCAAATCGTGAAATTTTTGGAGACAGCTTTAGTTTATATGGAGGTGTCGATCAGCAAAAACAAAAAGGCAAATGGATTCGTCATTTTAGATATCGTGGAGGAATCGGTTACCTAAACAAACCATTTGATATCATCACAAATACTCAAAATAATGTAATTGGTTCTAAGCTAAATCTAATGGCTAAAATCGATTACGGCTATGAATATTTAATTCAGCCAAAATTTGGTATCGCCGCAATGCTAAGCATTATGCACCACAGTAATGGGAAAAGTGCTTCTCCAAATTTGGGGATTAATTTATTGGCTGCTCAAATTAGTTTTCGCTATTATAATCAAGCGTACAACAAATCGAAATACGACTTAAAAGAAAATTATGAATTAAGTAAGAAGCATAGATTTAATATTTTATTAAATTTTGCAAGACATGAATTAAACGAAGTCAACGGCCCCAAGTATCCGGTCTATGGAATTGATCTTTATGGAAGTTCAAGAATAAATATTAAATCAAAATATAAATACGGAATTGAATACAGCTATTACACCTCTGCATTTCGATTTTTAAATCATAACTTGTCTTCTTTAGAAAACCATCATTGGTTATCAAGTCGCTTCAACATATTTGCAGGCTATGAAATTTTGTTTGGAAGGATGGGTTTATGTGCTGAATTGGGATATTACTTAAACAAACCCTTTTTAGTTAATGAAAGAATTACTACAAAACTTGGTATTATTTATTATTTAAAACCAACACACCTCTACGATAAAAACGAATGGTATATAACCGGTAAATTAAAATCACATTATTTTGTGGCAGACTATTTGAGTTTAGGGATTGGACATAGTTTCTAATGAATCACTTTTGCTTACTTTTATTATTTCTTATCTGTTGCTGCAATTTATCAGCGCAAAAAATAGGGCTTACAAGTCATATTGGTTCAATAATTAAGTTCCCGGGAATTGCAACAGAAAAAATAAATGCTGTGGGTTATGGCACACAGATAACTTTTTTCAATCTCAATAAAAACAAATCGTATTGGAGTAATTTTTACAATAATCCTGAAATTGGAATAGAACTTGGCTATACAAATTATAATCAAAAGACTTACGGAGAATCCCTTTCTTCTGCAATTCAGTTTAGACAAAAATTAAATCTTAATAAACTTAAAATTGAATATGGATTTAGCGTCGGATTTTCTTACTTAAGTAAAAAATTTGACAAAATCAAAAACCCAAACAATTTATTGCTTGGTTCACATTTTAATCTGTACGGAAATATTTATTCAGATATACTATTCAAACTAACTGAAAAACAAAAATTAAAAAGTGGAATAGGTATTAGACATTTTTCAAATGGTAGAACTGCTATTCCTAATTTCGGTTTGAATTTTATTCATTTTCGACTACAGTATGAATATTTATTGAGAGAAAGTAAGTTTATCAATAATGAAAAAAGTGATATTCAAACCAAAAAATGTTACTGGGCTATTAGTTCCGGAATGGGTTTTCATGAAGCCGGCACAAAAGACGGACCACTTTATCGTATCATCGATTTTAATATCAAGCGATGTTTGATGCATAGAAAAAAACTCAGTACAAGTATCGGAGTAGAATTTAATCAATATCAATCTGCTCAAAGACAATTAATGTTTAGCCAGGCACAATCAAAAATCGGATGGTTTCAATCTTCAACAATAAGCCCCTTCTTTGCAATCGAATATTATTTCGGCCATCTTTCTGTTGAACTGGAAAATGGAATTTATTTAAAGAAACATGCGTATAGTCCATTTCCCATTAATAATACTGTGAACATATCCGTTCATTTAAAAAATACAAATTATTCAAGAGCAAATAATACCTTTGTTGGTGTGCAAATCAAAACACATTTATTCGATGCAGATTATCTAGGTGTGTTTCTCGGAAGGAAATTTTAATTTATCGCTTTAAAATGGTAAGATTACCATCATCACCAACTAATATAATTTTATCATTTAAAATTACTAAATCTTTGAAATCCGCTTTTGTTTCAATTTGAATCTTTTCCCAATTAACGCCTTGATCTAAACTGCGCCAAACAACACCATTATCTCCTGCAATATATCCTTCATTTAATCCGGCAAATTTTACCGTTTGAAAATGTTGTCGTTCTTGAATTAAATTATTTGCACTCCTCAAGCTTATCCAACTATTTCCGGCGTCCTCCGATTTTAAAATACTTCCCTGGTCGCCAACTACATAACCTGTTTGTTCATCAATAAAATAAAGACTTGTAAAAAAATCTCCTTCTACATCAGCTATTTGCCAGTTTGCTCCCAAATCTTCAGTTTTAACAATAACACCATAACCAACAGCAATAGCTGTCTCACTTGAAATAAATTGAATATCGACTAATTCAAAATCAAGCGCTTCATATTCCCATGTTTGAAATCCATCCTTACTAATTACCTGCATTCCAAAACCAAAACCTTCACCTCCTACTCCAATAATTTTCGAATCAACATCAAAATCAAAGGCATGTAAATTTGTCCAGATTGGTTGCGTTTGTACTTGAATTTGATTCCAATTATCTCCTCCGTCTTCTGTTTTAAAGAAACGACTTTGATCGCCACATACAAAACCATTGTCTGAAGAAAGAAATTTAATATCCCGTAACAATTTATCAGCGTTTAGCCCTATTGAATCCCAATTCAATCCTCCATCCGATGTAACAAATAAAACTCCATTACTATATTTCTTTCCAGCTGCTATAAATCCATTTTGCTCATCAATAAAATGAATTGCATTCAATCGATCATTCGATAACTTTTGATGTCCAAGAACTTCAATTTCAAGTTTTTGCTTTCCACAAGAAAGAAAACACAGTGCAATTCCTAAACTCAGAAAGTAACTTTTTGAATAGCTTTTAATATAGTTGAACATGCCCATTCAATTTCTTCTTTAGTAATAATTAGTGGTGGCGCAATTCGTAATTTATTGGAAGAAAACAAAAACCAATCCGTAATTAAACCGTTTGCAATGCATTCATCTATAATCGCTTTGTTCGTCTCGTAGTTTTCAAACTCTAAAGACAACCACAATCCACAATGATTAATTTTTTTTATGGAAGGATGTTTAAGTCGTTCTAAAAATAGAACTTCTTTTTCTTTTACCTCCTCAATCAAATTACTTCCTAACAAAAAAGATAATCCGGCAGCAGCAGCAGCACAATTTACAGGATGACCACCAAAAGTTGTTATATGACCTAAAACAGGTTGATCCATAAAAACAGACATTATTTCTTTTGATGAAATAAATGCACCAATTGGCATCCCTGCTCCAAGTCCTTTAGCAAGGGTTAAAATGTCAGGAATAACATTATACCGGTTTATTGCAAATAAATAACCGGTTCTTCCAAGTCCACTTTGAATTTCATCAAACACCAGTAGTGCTCCTGTTTCATTACATTTTTGTCGCAATGCCTGAAGCCATTCTTTATCAGCAGGTGTTATGCCACTTTCTGCCTGAACAGGTTCTACAAAAACGGCAGCAGTTTTATTAGTAATATAATCGAGACAACCGATACAATTATATTTTAATTGTCGGGTGGAAGGAAGCAAGGGTCGGTAATTACTTTTAAAATATTCATCGCCTATTAAACTTAAAGCTCCCTGTGTGCTTCCATGATATCCATTTTCAAAAGAAATGATTTCAGTTCTTCCTGTAAAACGTTTAGCCAATTTCATAGCCCCTTCAGTAGCTTCAGTACCGGAATTACAGAAATAAATATTATTTAAATTCTCAGGCAATACAGAAGTAAGCAATGAAGCTAATATATTTTGGGGTGTTTGAATATATTCGCCATAAACCATTAAATGCATGTAACTTGCGGCTTGTTTCTGAACGGCTTTAACCACTTCAGGATGACAATGCCCAATATTACTAACACTAATACCGGCAATCAAATCCATATATTTTTTACTATCGACATCATACATATACATCCCTTCTGCTCTTTCAATTTCTAACATTAAAGGAGCATCACTTGTCTGAGCAATGTGATTTAAAAATATCTGACGCTTACTTAAAGCCATCTTTATTCCATTTAAAAAATTGAAGCGGTCCGTTATTCACCGCTGCTACAAGATACCTTTCATTTTGGATATCAATCCATTTTAAAGATTTACATTCACCTTCAATATAAAGTCCGGATTCATAAGGTGCAAGTAATTCAAAATTTCCCTTGCCATCACCCAGACAGATAAATCCAAATGACCCATCCATTCTTGTAGTCTCTACTTCTGTTCCATATTTATTACCCGCAAGAATCAAATCCGGATTTCCATCTGAATTTATATCTTCGACTAAGCCAACATTAATGGGAGCAGATTGCAATTCAAATGGTAATTTAATTTCCTGATGATTTCCATCTTTTGAAAGATATAAAGTATGCGATAAGTTTGTTGCACTATATAAAGCTGCTTTCTCTAAGGCAGCTTTCCCATAAA
>JAHDHT010000026.1:7828-18776 GCA_020631175.1 Chitinophagales bacterium | reverse complement strand
GATAAGTTTGTTGCACTATATAAAGCTGCTTTCTCTAAGGCAGCTTTCCCATAAATTTCGTCTAAACTTGCACTTGCAAATGAATTAAAATCTTTAAATTTTTCTTTTAGCTCAGGCATTTGTTCAGAAGAACATTCTTTTCCTCTTATTGGATATAAGGTTTCTGCCTCCTTACTTGCTAAAATAATATCCTGTTGACCATTTTTATCAAAATCTTCACTATACAACAATAATGGATTTTCATTTGAAGCTTTATATTTTGAATTTAATCCGACATTACCGACAAACAAATCTTTAATTCTATCATTATTAAAATCAGCACAAATAATAGATTGCCATAAACCATTTTTTTGATCAAATAAAGGAATCGGTTGAGAAAACTCACTCCCTTCATTTAATATCAAATTCAATTTCCCCCACTCTTCCACAAATAGTATATCTTCATCTCCATCTTCATCCCAGTCAGTAGCAACAGAAGATCGAATTAAACCTGTATTGTATTTTGAAACTACTTTAATTCCACCTGAATCATCTGCTTTAAGAAGTAAGCTGTTAGTTGCTTTTGGATAAGCAGCCGGAACAGTACCTCCTCCAAGAAATATAAATTCACCACTTTCAATAAATGTAGAAGTCGAAACATTTAAAGATGGAATTTCAAACCAATCTAAAAATTGATTCATCTTATTAAAAACGCCATAGCGAATACTTGTTGAAGAAGCAGGTCGTTCATTACCACCCGTAAAAAGGTAAAGCTTATTCGTTGAATTTAACACAGCACTAATCTCAGTATTCCTCAATTTTAAATCATCACTAAACAATTGCTCTTTAAATGTACCATCCGATTCCTGAGTAAGTACTTTATCATAATTCCCATTGGAAGAAGAAAAATAAATATCTTCTAATCCATCCGAGTTAAAATCAAATACTTCAATCTGCGGACCGACTTGAGATTGTTTCCATGGTAATAATACTTCCCGTGCAAAATCATCAAAATTATTATCAATATGTTCGAACAACCCAAATTCAGTTTTCGTAAATAATTTTTTAGTCGAATTAGCTAATTGAATTTCTTTTTCAATATTTTCATGAATACCGAAACTATGCCTTGTGTTTATTTCGGGATTCAAAATTAAACTTTTGTAATCTTTATATTGGACAATAACAGAGTCCACCTTCTTTATATCGGCTAAACCAAAATACACCTCAGGACTAACTGAAGACATAAAGCCTCTTACCGGAGCATAGCGTTTTATAAATGATCGACCACCCGCGAATACTTGAATAGTAGTTCCAAAATTTTGTCGTCCTTTTTGGTCAGGACTAAAAATAATATAAGAACCGGAATTTTTATTGTTTCTATAAACTACTGAAGTTGAATCCATATGATGCACCACTAAATCCAAATCTCCATCCTTATCAAAATCACCATAGACTGCACCGTTCGCATTGTAAGATTTTTTGAAAAGAGTTTTATCTTCTTTAAACTTTCCGGATTCGCTACCTTTAAAAAATAAATTCGGAGAAATCGTGTATGGCATATTTTTAAAAGCTGATTCAAAAGTCAACACTTTTTCATTTTCAAGAAGCTCCACCATCTTTAACTGATAATCATTATCAAGTACGTTTCTCTTTATCCCATTAGTGATGAAAATGTCCTGATTTAAATCATTATTAAAATCTTCTATGAGTGGAGCCCATGACCAATCTGATTTAGCAACTCCATATAAATAAGCTTGATCAGAGTATTTATTATTGCCCTGATTTATTTGTAAGGTATTATGATTATACTGATATCCTTTTCCTTCCTCAACAAAAAAATTAAATAGTTCAGCATCCATACTAAACATATTCTTCTTTGACCTTAAATGACTCGGAAAAGCCATATCGACAACAAATACATCTTCTAAACCATCTTTATTTACATCCGCAATATCGACTCCCATAGCAGCTTGTGAGCCATGCTTAAAGTAATTATGAAATTCATCTTTAAAGGTTCCGTTTTTTTGATTTACATATAAACGGTCAGGTTCAGTAAAATCATTTGCTACATAAATATCTAACCAGTTATCCTGGTTTAAATCACAAAGTGCAACACCCAAACCAAAACCATAATTCTGCGTTCCTGAAAATTTACTTACGTCTAAGAATTTACTTTCGGTACCTTTATATAATCGATCCGGAATTATTTTTCCTTCTGCAATTAACTCCTCGTATTTCACCTGAACAATTAATGAATTTTGTACTGGATGATTTACTACATAACAATCTAAATTTCCGTCTCTGTCATAATCAAAAAATAAAGCATGGGTAGAGTATCCATTGTCGTTTAAACCATATTTCTTTGCTTGCTCTTTGAATCTTAAGTTTCCCTGATTTATATAAAGTAAATTTTCTCTTTCTTTAGCATCATATGGGCCGGCTCTGCAGATGTAAATGTCATCTAAGCTATCACCATTTATATCAACAACCGTAACACCTGTCGACCAGCCATCTTCTTCATTATGGTCAAAATCATTTTTTAACTTTTCAAACTTTAAATCTCCTTTATTGATATAAAGCTCATCCTTAACCTGATTGCCGGCGAAAAACAAATCCTCCAATCCATCCTTATTAAAATCACCTACTCCTATACCGGCACCGTTATAAAAATACTCATAGGTATAATAGTTGTCTTTAGAATTTTCTTGTACAGAATTCTTAAATGTAATACCTGATTTCGCTGGAGTAAACAACAATTTTTCATTGACTTGTATCTGATCTGAGTTTGAAACGCAGCCGCTTATCACCATTAATAATGGCAGCCCGAAACAACTTAAGAAAGTTTTGAACTTCACTTTAAATAATCTTAACGACATACGAATTACAGGTATCATAACCTTATTAGTTAACAAATATAAACCTTTGAAATTCTTAAATAAACGCCTGCTAAGTTTTAAATATGCAATTCAAGGACTTGTTTCAGCAATACTTGAAGAAGCAAATCTTGCCATTCATATTCTTATTGCCACTTTAAGTATTCTCGCCGGATTTTGGTTTGAATTAAACGGAACCGAATGGGCACTAGTCTTAATCTCTATAGGCATTGTTATTAGCGCGGAAATTATTAATACAGCTATTGAAAACGCTATGGACATCATCACTGTAGAATATCATCCTTCCATTAAAAAAGTAAAGGATCTTGCTGCAGCTGCTGTTCTGGTATGTGCTTTCGTAGCTGCATTGATAGGAATTGTAATTTTTTTACCTAAAATTATTAATCTACTATAATGAATTCTATTATCCGCTTCCTGAGGTACGATGTTCTTGCTATGCTCGGCCTTTCTGTTCTGTTTACTTTGTCATTAGTAAGTTTCAGAATCATTCAAACTGACAGTATTGTTTTTATATTCCTATTCTGGAATCTATTTTTAGCCTTGATATCCTTAGGGATTAGTCAGTTACTTGTATTTCAAAAATCAAAGATTAATCTTTTTAGTATCGGACTTGCCATCGTATGGCTCTTGTTTTATCCAAATGCCGCTTATTTAATCACAGATCTGGTACATCTAAAACAAAGAACAGGCATCCCCTTTTGGTATGATACCATGATTCTCTTTTCTGCTGCCTTTAACGGTTTGATGATTGCTTATTATTCGCTTAGCCAAATGATGGAATGGCTCGAACTTAACGGACATAAAATGTTAAGCCGCATTTTTAATGTTCTTAGCATTTTTCTTTGCAGTATCGGCATTTACATTGGCCGATTCCTAAGATGGAACAGTTGGGATATTTTTCATCAACCCCTTAAAATTGTAGAAGATATTTTAAACCTCTTCTTCAGTGAAGTTACAGCCTGGGGTTTTTATGGATACATATCAGTCACGACGATCTTTCTTTGGTTAATATTTCAGGTATTACACCGTCAAAGAAAAGCTTCAGTTTAGCCTGAAACAGATTAAAAAACTGCTAAGCTCAAATAAAAAAGCCTTTGCAAAAAACAAAGGCTTTAAATTTTATTGTAAAATAACTTTCTTCCTGGCAATTAATTCAGACGATTCATCCCGTACATTTAAAATATACATTCCGTCAGATAAGCCGTTTCGATTTACGACAACGGTTTGATCTGAATTTACTTTTTCATTTCTGATTAATCGTCCATTTATATCCATCCATTCTAAAACTATTTGCCCTTCAACAACAGGCAGGTTTTGTAAAATTGCATTCGATTCGAACGGATTAGGATATAATTCAACCGAAGCACTATTGCTTTCAATTATGGAAGTAGTTGTGTCCATTGGTTCCGGTTCATCGGCAAGACAAACAGAAGGTTCTCCAAAAGTTACACCTTCGAGAGAATTAACATAAGCTACGGTTGTAATCATCATTTCATCAGTTGACAAATCTCCCCACTGAGCCGTTTGATTTGAATTATTTACCCATTGAGCTTTATGAATAATTCCATCCGACATATTTAAATCTAAAAATGGGGCGAAAAATCGTTCGGGTGGATGAGAATAATCATATGCAATATATTCACAACCCGGCACACCATTATAACTTTGTGCGTCAAATAAATATTCGCCTTTTGATCCATCCGGATTTCTCTGCCAGATATCAAAATCAACACCCTTTTCATGTGTATGTGAACTCATTCTCCAAACATGAATATCACCTATATTATCGGTATAAGGTTTTTCAGACACTATAGTGTCACCGGTTGGAGGAATACTAAAATCAAAATTGATCAATAACTCATTAAACATTTCCTGTGCAGCAGTTCCATCAGGCTGTGTGTAAACATTCATATAAACTTCACAGGCTAAAGGAGCAGAGAAACTAAAATTGATATAATGAGAATTTAAATCCATTACTTCATTCGCTCCGAATTTAAATGCTGTTCCTTCCGGAAGTTGCACTTCTTTTGCAGATTGTGCGCTCGCCCATTGTCTCGAAATTGGAATGCCATTGTCTCTTAAACCATAAGGCATAAAATCACAGAAAGTACCTTCGCAATAATAAACGATAAAGTGATGAGAGCTTCCCATAAATAATTCAAATCCGTTAATTTCAAAGGCTTCAGGCATTTGAGTATCCCACTTCGTAAATAATTCGGTTTCGCTTCGGTTATCTAAAGAAGATGCCGGCAAAAAGAACGGACCCATATGAATCTGAAAACCTTCTCCCTCAGCTGGTGGTGCAGGAGGATCTTGCGGATCAATACTCCACAAACCGGCGTCATCACTACTCAACATATCATCCTCCCCATAAAATTCATCGATTAAATCAATATCTACATCATCAGCAGCCAAAGTCGCTCCGTAATTGATCCATTGACGGATAATTTCTTTTTCTACATCAGTTAATTGCGGATGACTTGGTGGTGGCATTACCTGACCTTCATTAAAATCTAATTCATCGGAAGCCGATAAACCATTATTGATCTTTCTGAACAAAAAACTCTTATACGGATCACCCGGGTAAATTAAACGATTACCTTTTGCTGCTGCACCGGAATTTGCCGGTTGAGTATTGAATACTGCATCATAAACTTGTTGGGCTGCATTTGCTCCACTTCCTTCCAAATCTAAACCTGCAACAGCATCTGCATTCGAATGGCAACCTGAAGTAGCACATTTGGTTTGCAAAATATTATAAACTGTTTCGGCCGTTGTTTGCGCACTTAACTGAAGACTCAGCAAAGCCGTAAAGAGAAATAAAAGATGTTTCATCGGATTAAAAATTTTGAAGTGCTGCTATTCCCTTGCTGATCAATTAAATGCAATAAATAGAAGCCACTTGCTAATGAATGTTTAAAGTGAATTTTAAGATACGAAACTTTATCTTCGAGTTCAACAGGAATAACATTTCCCAGAATATCATAAACATAAATTGCTTGCAGATCAGAGCCGTCAAAGTCAATGTTTACATAGCTTTCAGCACTTGGATTAGGGAAAATGTTAAAATTAGAATTCTCATGTACGGTAGCCTCATTAATACCTACCGGTTCATCAAAATTAACTCCAACAGTATCTGTAAGATAACGCATCACAAATACCATCATTTCCCCGTCTGAAGTCCATGTCCAGTTTATTACCGAATCCGTTTCATTGATATAAGTCGTTTCATGAATCACCCCTTCTGAAGGAATGGTTTCCAAAAAAGGTTCGAAAAATCGGGTTGGAGGATTTTCATAATCATAACTCGGACTCGAACATCCCGGTATTCCATCCGGACAAGAAGCATCATAAATATGTAATGGATCAGCTCCACTTACCGGTTGAAAAATATCATAATCGACACTTCTCTGATGAGCATGAGAGGTTAAAGACCATACATATGCCTTTGGCAATAAATTCGTACTGAAAGTATCCCTGACAGCAAACGGTGCACCTGTAGGCTCAATAGCCAAATCAAGATTTGGAATTAATTGAGCAAACATAGGTTGATTAGCTGTACCCAAAGGTTGAGTATATACATTGACATAAATATCACCGGCTAATACTGAACTGGATGAATAATTAATATAGTGTGTATTTAAATCCAAAACAGATCCCGTATTCCAGATAAAAGCTGCTCCGTTAGGTAAGCGGGTTTGCTGACTGTCCTGAGCAACTTCTACAAATTCTGCATGATCATGCCGATCCCAGATTCTTAATCCTTCCAAAGTACTATCCAAAAAATCGCCGAATAAAGTAGAGAACTTCATTATAATAAAATGATGCGAACTAAAACCCATCTCTGTATCAAAACCGGTAACCTCTATCGTCGAAGTATTATTCATTCGATATTTATAAAAATATTCCTGCTCTCCTCCGGGTGGAATTAAAATAGGTCCTAAGTGAATTTGAAAGCCCTGGCCTTCAGCAGGAGGTGCAGGAGGATTTTCAACAGACTCCATCCCATTCCCATTATAATAATCACTGATTAAAGATTGATCAATTACTTCTCCTTCTTCCGGAGCGCCATATAAAATCCATTGACGAATTAACTCCAAATCTTCATTGCCCATATTTAAACTGATCATACCATTCTGCTCGTCAGATTCAAGAGGAACATCAGCCATAAAATCCGGATTAGAAGCTTTCCTTAAAATGTAACTTCTATATGGATCTCCCGGATAAACTAATCGATTCTTTTTTTCATTAGCAGCAATTGTATTTGTCGGCATATCGTATAATGCAGCGTACAATTCATCTTGCGGTAAAGAAAAATTCGGACTATTTATTCCGTTTAAATGACATCCTGAATTCGCACAGTTATTAGAAAGGATAGCATAAACATCATCCCATGTTGATTGAGCAAACAAACCGGAAGAACTAAGCATAAAAAATAATACAACTACTAAACGCATAACTATAAATTTACTAAATCCATCGGCATTTCATTGGCACATTGAAAATGCCCTTTCGGACACACTTTTTTACCATGAATCCCACAAGGCCTGCAATCAAGATCTTTTACTTCCAACACCTGACTATCATCGCTTAAGGGACCAAAGCCAAATTCAGTAATAGTGGAACAGAAAAATACAGAAACCGGAGTATTCATCGCGGTGGCCATATGCAAAGGTGCAGAGTCATTACAATACAATCGCTTTGCTCCCTTTATTAATGCTGCACTATCCATTAAAGAAAATTGACCGCAAAGTGATTTTATTTTATTTTTTGGGTGGATGGATGATTGTGTAATTATTTGATCCGCCAATTTCTGATCAGACGGTGCACCTATGATGTATATGTCGGCATTTTGAATCAACTTATTACATAAGTCGATCCAATGATGGATTGGTAAAGCTTTTGTAAACCATACCGATGAAGGTGCAATAACATAATAAGATGATTCGCCATTAATTAATTTTATTTTTTGGAAGGATGAAGCACCCGGAAATAACTTTGGAATGCGCTCACTTATCTTTGAAGCATGTTTAATACATTTCAAATTTCTGTCCACCTCATGATACATTCCCTTTTGAAAAGTTCGGGGTTCTATCCGGTGACGAATTTTTCGCTTGTACAAAAATGAAAAAGGATTTTTATGAAAACCTATTTTCTCTTTTCCTTTTATTAATGCCGTTATTAAACCACTCGTAAAAAATCGTTGCAAATTAATAACCGCATCAAAACGAAAAGTTCGCAATTCATGAATAAGACTTAAAACCGAACTTACTTTTGAAGAACGATCTAATGTCCAAACCGTTTGAATAGAAGGATGATTCTCTAATAAGATTTCATTTCCTTTTCTAACTAAAAAATGAATTTTAACGCCAGGGTAATCTTTAGCCAAACTTTGAGCAACCGGTAGTGCAAGTATTACATCCCCTATATGGGCCGTCTGAATGATTAATACTTCTTTATATTGTGCATTTATTAAACTCAAACTACATTGACCTCCTATACTGACCGCCTACTTTATACAAAGCATTAGTAATTTGACCCAATGAACAATATTTACTGGCTTCCATTAAAGCCTCAAAAATATTTTCATTGCGCACAGCACATTCCTGCAGTTTTTTCAATTGATCTCCTGATAAGGATTTGTTTCTATCCTTTAAAGTATTTAACGTTTTAATCTGATCCTCTTTTTCCTGTTCATCGGCACGAATAACTTCATCCGGAATAACTGTCGGAGATCCTTTTGAACTTAAAAAAGTATTTACCCCAATAATTGGATATTCACCTGTATGCTTCAGCGTTTCATAGTGTAAGGACTCTTCTTGAATCTTCCCTCTTTGATACATCGTTTCCATTGCACCCAAAACGCCACCTCTTTCAGTTATACGATCAAACTCTGTTAAAACAGCTTCCTCTACCAGATCCGTTAGTTCATTAATAATAAATGAACCCTGTAATGGATTTTCGTTCTTTGCTAAACCTAATTCGTGATTAATAATCATTTGAATCGCTACGGCTCTTCTTACCGATTCTTCGGTTGGAGTTGTAATTGCTTCATCATAAGCATTTGTATGCAATGAATTACAATTATCATAAATTGCATACAATGCCTGAAGCGTAGTTCTTATATCATTAAAATCGATCTCCTGAGCATGTAAAGAACGACCACTTGTTTGAATATGATATTTTAATTTTTGCGAACGCTCATTAGCTCCATATTTTTCCCGCATTGCCTTCGCCCAAATTCTTCTTGCCACACGACCAATCACAGCATATTCCGGATCAATACCATTACTAAAGAAGAAAGATAAATTAGGAGCGAAGTCATCAATGTTCATTCCACGACTCAAATAATATTCTACATAAGTAAAACCATTACTTAAAGTAAACGCTAATTGTGTAATAGGGTTTGCTCCCGCTTCAGCAATATGATAGCCACTAATTGAAACAGAATAAAAATTACGAACTTTATTATCAATAAAATAGGCCTGCATATCGCCCATCAATTTTAAGGAAAACTCAGTAGAAAAAATACAGGTATTTTGCGCCTGATCTTCTTTTAAAATATCCGCCTGAACGGTGCCCCTAACGGCATTCAAAGTTTTCGCTTTGATTTCTTCGTAAATCGCCGGCTCTAAAACTTTATCACCGGTCGTACCCAACAACATTAAACCCAAACCATCATTTCCTTCTGGTAAATCATTATAATAGCTTGGTTGAGGATGATCTTTAAAAATTTCCTTTAACTTGGAATTTACCTCTTCCTCTAATCCATTTTCTTTTATATAAATTTCACACTGCTGATCAATAGCAGCATTCATAAAGAATCCGGTCAATATAGCCGCCGGACCGTTAATCGTCATCGAAACAGAGGTTGTTTTTTCTGCCAGATTAAAACCGGAGTATAATTTTTTAGCATCATCTAAACAGCAAATCGAAACTCCGCTATTCCCAACCTTACCATAAATATCCGGCCGATGATCAGGATCTTCACCATATAAAGTAACCGAATCAAATGCAGTAGATAATCTTGCTGCGGGCATACCGGCACTTAAATAATGAAATCGCTTATTCGTTCTTTCAGGTCCACCTTCACCGGCAAACATTCTTGTCGGGTCTTCGCCTTTTCTTTTAAAGGGAAAAACTCCGGAAGTAAACGGAAAAGAACCGGGAACATTCTCTTGTAATAACCACTTTAAAATATCACCCTTGTCTCTGAATTTTGGTAATACAATTCTCGGTATTTTCTGATGCGATAGGCTCACCGTTTTCGTAGGAACCTTTATTGCTTTATCGCGAACATAATAAGTGAATTCATCAGCAGCATAAGCATCCTGCATTTCCTTCCATCCATCAAGCAGTTTTTTGTTCTCAACACTTAATTTATCAGATAAGGAAATTGCTTTATCTTTTAATGAAACCTCATCTACTAATTCAGCAGCTCCTTCCAACTGATAAATCTTACTGGCAATAGAAGATTGCTCTTCCACCCATTCATCATACTTGCGATTATTTTCTGCAATTTCAGATAAATAGCGAATGCGTTTTGGAGGAATGATATAAATCTTCTCCGACATCTCTTTTGGAACACTTAAGGTACTTTTTAAATCGGTAGAAGATTTTTCATTTACCTGTCCCAAAATAGCAGCGTAAAGCTGATTCATTCCCGGGTCATTAAACTGACTTGCAATCGTTCCATAAACCGGAATATCATCATCTGAAACTTCCCATAACTGATGATTGCGTTTGTATTGTTTCTTTACATCTCTTAATGCATCTAATGCGCCCCGTTTGTCGAACTTATTTAAAGCAATGATATCCGCGAAATCGAGCATATCAATTTTCTCCAGCTGACTTGCCGCTCCATATTCAGGAGTCATGACATACATAGCAATATCAGAATAATCAACAATAGCAGTATCCGATTGTCCAATTCCTGAAGTCTCCAAAATAATCAAATCAAAACCCGAACATTTTAAAATGGCTAAGGCATCTTCAATATGTTTTGACAAAGAAATGTTAGCACTTCTTGTTGCTAATGAACGCATATAAACCCGATCAGAATGAATCGCATTCAT
>JAHDHT010000026.1:0-7728 GCA_020631175.1 Chitinophagales bacterium | reverse complement strand
AAGCCCATAGCCCGACCGTCATCAGGACTATAAATTCGATTTATACCATATTCATGTAGCATTTCAATTTCGGATGGAAGGATAGTTCCTCCTCCTCCACCGAAAATTTTAATATGCCCTGCTCCACGCTCATGAAGCATATCATACATATACTTAAAGAACTCATTATGTCCACCCTGATAACTTGTTATCGCAATCGCCTGAACATCTTCCTGAATGGCAGTATCTACAATTTCTTTTACGGAGCGATTATGTCCGAGATGAATAACTTCAGCACCTGAACCTTGTATAATTCTGCGCATGATATTGATTGCCGCATCATGACCATCAAATAAGGAAGCAGCAGTTACGATTCGTACATGATGAACAGGTTTATATACAGCCGGCATATTCATAGACAAGAACTTTATAGTTTAACACCCGGTTGATGATTTGGTTAATCGGGTAGACTACAAAAATACCAATAATAGCTTAAAGAGAAGATATCCTGCTTATATAGCCACACAAACACAAAACAAGCGCAATTCTAAATTCTGAATAAAAGATTTTTGTATTGTTAGTAGCACAGTACTCTGTAGCACAGAAATTTAAAGCTCAAAATACTGTGTATCCGTGCTACTCAGTACAGCGCTACTAATTAGAAATAACATCTGTTGAAAAGCATCACCTCATCCATCCTACGGCAGAACGTACCTTTGTCCAAAAGCAATCCCTATGGCTTCTATAGATGAAATGAAGAAAGTTTGCTCTCAGGTGAGAAGAGATATTATTCGAATGACCCACCTTGTAAACAGCGGACATCCCGGTGGTTCTCTTGGATGTACTGAGTTTATGGTTGCCCTATATTGGGAAATTATGGATCATAATCCGGCATTCAATATGTCCGGCGAAAATGAAGACATCTTCTTCTTGTCTAATGGCCATATTTCACCGGTTTTCTATAGTGTTTTAGCAAGATCAGGCTATTTTCCGGTAGATGAACTCAAAACTTTCAGAAAGATTGACTCCCGATTACAAGGTCACCCGGCAACCCATGAACATCTTCCGGGCGTAAGAGTAGCAAGTGGCTCATTAGGGCAAGGGCTTTCAGTAGCAGTTGGTGCTGCATTAGGAAAAAAGCAAAATAATGACTCCAAACTAGTCTATTCATTACACGGAGATGGTGAATTGCAGGAAGGTCAAAACTGGGAAGCTTTTATGTTTGCTGCGCACCATAATATCGATAACATTATTGCTACGATCGACCGTAATGATGCTCAAATTGATGGAAGAACTAAAGATGTTATGGATTTAGGTGATCTCCGGCAAAAAGTTGAAAGCTTCGGATGGAAAACCATTGATGTAGCAGATGGAAATGATCTTCAATCTGTAATTGACGGACTTCAAAAAGCTAAAGCAGCCTGCGGCCAGGGTAAACCAATAGCTATCATTTTAAATACAAAAATGGGATACGGTGTCGATTTTATGCACGACAAGTATCAATGGCACGGAAAAGCAACTAATGAAGAGCAAACAGCTGATGCATTAGGACAGTTGGAAGAAACGCTTGGGGATTACTGATTTTTTTAAGTTTAGGTTTAAGTTTAAACTTAAGCTTAAGTTCTTCAGCTCAAAAACTTTGCGCCCTAGCGTCTTTGCGGTAAATAAAGGTACAAGGCCTAAGCTGCAAGTAGCAAGTAATTGAAATCTCCATGCTATTTTCATCCGAACCCAAGCAAAAATCTTTGCGCCCTAGCGTCTTTGCGGTAAAAGCGAAGTCCGAACTTTTCCCGACCAAAGTGGAGGGAACTATCGGTTTGATAGGTATTAATCAATTAAAAGAAATATATTCTTCAAAACCGAAAGATTTCTCGACTCCGCTCGAAATATTCTCTGCGCACAATGCGGTAAATCCACGCAAACCGAACAATACAAGAATATATTTATCTTTAAAACAAAGCGACCGTATTTGAAGAGCTTTATTATACCCGCATTATTGTTGCTCTTGTGCTTCAGCCAAAATCTTAAAGCAGAAGAGCAAGAGCCTATCCGACTATTGTTCGTGCTCGATGCATCAGGAAGTATGAATGAACTCTTTGATGGTCAGCCCAAGTTCGCCACAGCAGTTAAACTACTCTACGAACTCAGCGATAGTATCCAGAAGTATCATCCCGAAATTGAAATTGGATTGAGACTGTTCGGACATCAATACCCCTATGAAGAAGAAGTCTGTGATGATTCAAAACTGGTGGTTCAATTTGCTAAAAACAATGCCTCATCCATCCAGGAAAAATTAAAAAGTATCAAAGCGCAGGGATGGACACCACTCGCTTACGCCCTTCAAAAAGCAAGTCTCGATTTCGATAAAAATAAAGACTATAAAAATGTAGTCGTTTTAATTACGGACGGATATGAAAGCTGTGAGGGAGATCCCTGTTCAGCCGGTAAAGCTTTCAGAGAAAATGGCATTGCACTCGAACCCTATATTATCGGAATCGGTTTGAACACAGATTTAATCGAAAAATTGAAATGCGTCGGCACTGTTTCTAATGTGCAAACCATAAAAGGTTTAGTAGAAACCATTCAGGAAATCGTTGAAATACAAAGTACCAATGCTGAATTATTAATCCGATTCATCCATCCTGAAACCAACGAACCGATTACAGATATTCCGTTCGAATTAATGAATACTGCTCTTCCGCAGAGAAATAAAAAATATATTCATGCAATCGGCAACAATGAACAGATAGATACACTTACTATTGATCCCTATATCCCTTATCAGATAAAAGTATTCACAAGTCCGGAATACATATCAGAACCGTTTCAGGCTGAACCTAAACAATTAATTAAACAAGATTTAAAAATTGCACCCGGTACCCTTAGCGTTCTAAATGAAAAAAGAAGCTCTGCAAAAAAATTTCAGGTTGTTATTTACGACGACAATAATGAAATTATCAGCATTCAAAACAGTGGCACCACTCAAAAGTATTTAAACAGTAATTTTAATTCAAAAATATTAAGTCAACCGGATTTAAACCAGGAAATAATTATCCGTCCTGGTAAAGAAAATATATTAAACATTCCAAATACAGGTACTTTAAATATTAGTATTTCTTCTGAAGAAAAAATAATCGGCCTTTTCAAACAAGAGAAAAATGAATTAGAAAAAATCTGGGAATCAAATAATGCAAAAGGAAACATAAGAATAGACCTGATGCCCGGAAGCTATTTACTCATGCATAGAAATAGTATAAACACAGAATCAATTTTCACTATAAAAGAAAAAATAAACATTAAATCAAGTCAAACCATAACGCTCAGGCTATAATGCGCATCATATTAATCATCATATTAACCGTTTTCGCGATCGAAGCCGGAGCTCAAAATAAAACGAGAATTTTATTTGTACTCGACGCCAGCAATAGCATGCAGGAAAGACTGGAAGAAGAACGCAAAATTGATCTTGCCAAAGGTTTGTTGGAAGAAATCATTGACAGTGTTAAAACATTTAAAAATGTAGAATTAGGATTAAGAGTTTACGGACATCTTTCAAGTCCGATGGACAATGACTGTAAAGACAGTCGTCTAGAAGTTCCTTTTTCAAAAACAAATTACACCGACCTTTTCAGAACATTAAGCAATTTAAGACCAAAAGGAAACACACCTCTTACATATTCATTAACCAGTGCGGCGAATGATTTTCCAAAAGACAGTCTCAGCAAAAATTATGTTGTCTTAATTACTGATGGCGACGAATCTTGCGAGGGAAATCCATGTGAAGCAGAAAGAGCATTAAGAAAAGCAGGAGTTGTTTTAAAAACATTTGTAATCGGCTTAGGAATAAAAAAACAGGAAGGCGTAAATTTTGATTGTTTCGATACCTTTTATGATGCCTTAACTCCAAAAGCATTTTCAGCGATTTTGAAAAATATTATTCGCATTGTTTTATCACAATCCACCTTTCAATTAGATCTGCTCAACGAACAATTCATTCCAAACCAAACAGATGTTTTATATAGTTTATCCAGTAAAAGAAATCGATATGATTATTATCACTCCATCCTTCAAAACGGAATAAAAGACACATTAGTAGTTGATCCGAATTTCAAATATGATCTAACAGTACACACTTCACCTCCATTAAAAAGAGATACGATATCCATCCAAAAAAACAGACATCATATTGAAGCGGTAATGGCTCCAACAGGAAAAATTAAAGTTGCATTTAAAAACAAAAATGAAAATATAAGCTACCAGATTTATGATAAAAACAATCAAATAGTTCTTTTCAATAAAATGGGGCAAAGTCGTATGCTACTAAGTGGTAATTATAATTTAGTTATCGGGACCTTACCAATCATCCGTCAAAAAAACATATCCATCCAAACCAATCAAACAAAAGAAATTTTCATACCGGATAATGGTAAGCTGATCGTTCAAAAAGCATTTCCGGTTACAGCAGTTTTACTTCAAACCGAAAATGGTGAAAGTCGAAAAGTGATTGATCTTCAGGAAGAAAAAACAACACAAACACTTTCCATCCAACCCGGAAAATATACTATTCTCTATCGACTGCACATCAATAAACAGATGTTAAAAACAAAAGAGATCGCTATTGAAATAAAAAGCGGAATTTCGACCACAGTCGAACTCAATTAAAATGAAAGCATTACAGGATTACGATTTAAGTATTGCCTCGGATACCCGAAGCGGATTCGGAGCAGGATTAACTGCATTAGGAGCAGCAAATGATAAAGTAGTCGCCTTATGCGCCGACCTTACCGGCTCATTAAAGATGAATGAATTTGCCAAAAATCATCCTAAACGCTTTTTCAATTGCGGCGTTGCCGAAGCCAATATGATGGGTGTAGCAGCAGGACTAAGTATCAATGGTATGATTCCCTTCACCGGTACCTTTGCCAATTTTTCAACCGGAAGAGTGTACGACCAGATCAGACAATCAATCGCTTACTCCCATAAGAATGTAAAAATATGTGCCTCGCATGCAGGTATCACTTTAGGAGAAGATGGAGCAACACACCAGATTCTGGAAGATATAGGAATGATGAAAATGTTGCCGGGAATGACAGTTATTGTTCCTTGCGATTACAATCAAACCAAGCAGGCAACATTGGCTATAGCTGAGCATGAAGGACCTGTATATTTAAGATTCGGTCGACCTAAAGTGCCCAATTTCACACCTGAGAATACATCCTTCCAAATCGGAAAAGCAGACATACTACAGGAAGGAACCGATGTTACCATAATTGCCTGTGGTATTATGGTCTGGAAATCTATTGAAGCGGCCATTGAATTAGCTAAAGACGGCATTTCTGTAGAGTTGATTAATATGCATACCATCAAACCTTTAGATACCGAAGCCATTCTTAAATCAGCCGAAAAAACAGGAGCTGTTGTGAGTGCTGAAGAACATCAACGTCATGGCGGACTTGGCGATGCGGTGGCACAAACCTTATCCATGCACAGACCAACACCGCTTGAAATGGTGGCTGTAAATGATAGTTTTGGCGAGAGTGGAAAACCGGATCAGTTGATGCAGAAATACGGTATTAATACCGAGCATATAATAGCAGCAGCTCAGAAGGCAATCAACAGAAAGTAAAGCCGCCACTAAAGAGACCCGAAGAAAAGCATCTTTCTTTAATAAATTCTTAATTTTACGCCGTATGGCAAAAGTTAGTGACGCGGAAATCCTGGCGCTATGGGATGACGAATCCACCCGAGAGAAAGCATTTAGAATGCTCATCGAAACTTATCAGGAAAAAATTTACTGGCATATACGTCGAATGGTACACTTCCATGACGATGCAGATGATGTAGTACAAAATACCTTTATTAAGGTCTGGAAGAATCTGGATAAATTCAAAAGAGAATCAAAGCTCTATACCTGGATGTACCGCATAGCCACTAATGAAAGCCTGACTTTCCTTCAACAAAAAAAGCGAAAAGGAACCGTTGCACTTGAAACTGATGACTATGATTTAGGCGCAGAACTGACTGCTGATGTGTACTTTGAAGGAGATGAAATTCAGGTGAAACTGCAAAAAGCAATTGACAGTCTGCCCGAAAAACAAAAAGTCGTTTTTAACCTGCGCTATTATGAAGAAATGAAATATGATGAAATGTCGGAAGTACTCGACACCTCAGTGGGTGCCTTGAAAGCCTCGTATCATCATGCAGTTAAGAAGATCGAAAAATTTCTAAGCGAAGATTAAACTAAAGTGTCAAAACGACATCATAACTATCAGTGAAAACAAATTCAGAAATATTACAAGAATTACAAGAGCTCGCGCCGGTCTTAGCTTCAATACCTAAGGTGAACGCTTTCAAAGTTCCCGATGGTTATTTTGAAGAAGGTATTCCCGAAGCAGCAATCGCTGGTATCGCAGAAGATAAGTTGTACCCGCTTAAGAAGGTAAATCCGTTTCTGGCACCTGAAGATGCCTTCGAAACAGATGCTTCTTACATGGGTATCATGGCAGAAATTTTGATCGAGCCTTATCTTGAATTAAAAGATAAGCCTGCTTTCAAAGTGCCACAAAACTACTTCGAAGAATTGCCGGAAAGTATTCTTGCAGCAGTGAACCCTGCCGCAGAACCGGAACTTTCTGAAAGCATTTCAAAGCAACAATTCAAAGTACCTAAAGGATATTTCAATCAACTGAGCGATAATATCCTCAACAAGATAAAAGCTGCAGAAGAAGAAAGCTTAAATCCGCTCCTTGAGCAGATGAGACACGAAGAGATCTTCACTGTTCCTGAAGGCTATTTCGAAAATCTTTCAGATGAGATTTTACGTAAAGCTAAGGGTGAAGACGAAGAAGCTATTATTCGTCAGCTGGAGCCTATGCTCGAAGAAGCCGGTGTAAGCCGTTTTTCTCTAAGCAGAGTGCTCTCAATCGCAGCAGTATTTGCTGTACTTTTATTCGGATTATGGTTCGTTCAACCGGCTGCAAATCCGGCACAAAGCCAGACTTTCGAAGATCAGTTGGCCGCGCTGAGCGATGACGATATCTTAGAATATTTAGATGATCACAGCTACGAATTCGATCAGTATGAAATTGCTGAAGCATCTAAATTAAACGGAAACATACTTGATGGTGTCGAACTAAATGAAGATGAAATCGACTACTATCTCAATTCAATAGATTTTGAACTTATAAATGAACTATATAATGAAGACGAATACAATATTTAAGACCATTTCAATGATCGCGGTGGCTGTATTGATTTGCACAGCTTCTTTCGCGCAGCAAGGTAAAAGAGGCAATATCAGCAAAAGACCAGGTGCACAGTCTGAAAAAGTAGAAAACGCCCGTATCGCTTATATCAACAAAGAAGTAAAACTCGATGAAAAAGAAGCAAAGCAGTTCTGGCCGGTCTACGATAAATATCAGAAAAGACTGAGAACAAATCACGTAGAAAAAATGAATCGCCAAAAGCGCTTAAATGATTCTATGGATGATATGTCCGATTCAGAAAAAGAACAACTCATGGATGAAATGGACAATCTCGATCAGGATTCCGCAAAAATTCAGAAAGAGATGCGTAACGATCTGAAAACAGTTCTGTCAACAGACAAAATCGCAAGACTCAAAAAAGCAGAATCAGATTTCAAGAAAATGCTGATTGATAAAATCGGAAAGAATAAATAAATTTCACGGGCACTATCCCCACAAGTCAAAAAAACTAAAGCCGGTTGCGTAAGCAATCGGCTTTTTTATT
>JAHDHT010000274.1 GCA_020631175.1 Chitinophagales bacterium | reverse complement strand
AAAATCATCCCCGAAGCTTCTGCAGAACGATAAACTTCCTCCAAATTTTTAACGATCCCATGAGGAACATCTTTTTTATTTAATAAACCTGATAATTCTTCAGCAGCAAAAGCAGAGGCATTCTTCTGAAGCACATCCATTAAAACAAATCTATTTTTTACACGAGAAGCATTCGATTTAAATCGAACATCATCCACTAAATCCATAACATTCACAACCGAACACAATCCTTCAAACTGTCGATCATTGCCAACCGCTAAAATGATATAACTTCCATCCTTCATTTTCAATAAATCACCATAAGGAGCAATATTCGGATGGGCACTTCCTTTTCTTCCCGGAATATTTTTATTCATTAAATAATCAGAAGCCTGATTAATTAAAGCAGCTAATGCAGAACTAAATAACGAGACTTGAAAATGTGCTCCTTTAGCAGACCGATATTTTTCAATTAATCCCAACAAAGCTGCTTCCCGCATTTGATGAGAAGCTAAAACATCAATTAAAGCCAAGGGCATTTTAATTGGTGGACCGTCAGGCATACCGTTCATCGACATAATTCCGGATTCGGCCTGCAAGACCGCATCATAGGCAGGGCGTTCGGGGTCCTCAAAATAGCCACAAAGCTCCACCAAAACTAATTGAGGGTTTAAATCAAAAAAAATGGAAGCATCAATCTTTAATCGCCTTGCGACTAAAGGTCGGTAATTAGAAATCACAATGTCTGCTCCTTCCAAGGCATCATACAATCGCTTAAGATCGGCTTCATCTTTTAAATCTAAGCTCCATACTTCCTTCCCGAAATTGGCAGCAGCATAATAACTTCCCAAAACAGCATCTTCATCTTCATGCGGCAATTTCCATTTACGGGTATCATCACCACCGTTTTTCTTTTCTATCTTAATAACATCAGCTCCCAGTTCAGCGAAAAACGATCCGCACATTGGTCCGGCTAAAATGCTGGAAATTTCAATTACTTTTAGGCCTTTAAAAAATTGGTTTAATTCAGTCATATGCAAAACCAGGTTTTGTACGAAGATAATCACCTATTGATAATCAATAAAGCACCGGGACAAATTGTTCAGGGTGATAAAACCGGTGACCGGCCTTTAGTTGAAATGGCTAAAGACTATATTAAAGAAAAATATAAGAAACCGGGTGCTGTATTTTTAGGAGTTGTTCATCGCTTAGATCGACCCGCAAGCGGGGTAGTGCTTTTTGCCAGAACGAGTAAAGCATTAACAAGAATGAATGAGCAGTTTCGAAAAAAGGAACCTCAGAAGACTTATTGGATTGTAACTGAAAAAGCGAATATCCCACAAGAAAATCAATTAGAAAATTACCTGCTTAAAAATCAAAAACAGAACAAAAGCTATGTAGTAAAACCAAACAGGGATGGAGCTAAACAGGCTTTATTGAATTACAAGGTTTTATTGCATTCAGATCGTTATATGTTGATTGAAGTCGACCTTCAAACCGGACGACATCATCAAATTCGTGTACAGCTTTCATCGATAGGAGCCATCATCAAAGGAGATTTAAAATATGGGGCTGATCGGCCGAATAAAGATAAATCCATCCATCTACATGCCCGAAAGCTGACTTTCATCCATCCAACCAAAAAAGAAAAGATTGAAATTGAAGCAGCAGCTCCTGATGATGTATTGTGGAATTATTTTAGTGCAGAACTGGCTAAAGCGAAAAGATAACTGTCATGTACAGTTATAAAAAACGCCCCCTCTAATTATGGGCACTACTCCTTATGAAATGAGGTAAGATCTCACTTCCCGAGGGGGCGCCAAGTCATTCAATTATCTAAAATAGAGAAATAAAGTATGTTTTCAAAGATTATACTTTTTGAGAGTAGGTGTTAAAACAAAGAGAAACAATATTTAAAGCATTGTATAGTAGTGCCTTA
The DNA here is from genome assembly GCA_020631175.1 of Chitinophagales bacterium. Classification (GTDB taxonomy): domain Bacteria; phylum Bacteroidota; class Bacteroidia; order Chitinophagales; family JAHDHT01; genus JAHDHT01. Next base: position 2,613 of record JAHDHT010000274.1, on the reverse strand, counting down.
TACATTGAAATTTGGTTAACGATCCTAACTTGTACTTAATTTCTCCTCTTTACTTGTGTATAATTCTAAGTACTCCACAAAGATATTTAAATTTCTTTGCTTTTCTCTATTTATTTGAAATTCAATAGAGTATCTCCAATAATTCGTACGCATTCCATCAACTCTTCTTCATTCATAACCAATGGTGGTGCAAATCGAATTTTATCTCCATGTGTTGGCTTGGCTAATAGTCCGTTCTCCTTAAGTTTAAGGCAGATATTCCATGCTGCTTCAGGATCTTCATGCTCGATAACGATAGCATTCAATAAGCCTTTACCTCTTACTAGTTTAATCAGCGGACTTTCTAAAGCGCGCAGTTCCTGTCGCAGCTTTTCACCCAGTCTTTCAGCGTTTTCAGCCAGTTTTTCATCGCGCACCACTTCTAATGCAGCAATGGCAACTTTACATGCTAATGGATTGCCACCAAAGGTTGAACCATGTTCACCCGGTTTGATGCAAAGCATTACTTCATCGTCGGCTAAAACAGCAGATACAGGAAAAACTCCACCCGATAATGCTTTACCTAAAATCAAAATATCCGGCTTCACATTCTCATGATCACAGGCTAGTAACTTACCTGTTCTGGCGATTCCTGTTTGTACTTCATCAGCTATAAAAAGCACATTTTTCTCTTTACACATTGCATATGCTTTGCTTAAATAGCCTTCATCCGGTACTACAACTCCGGCTTCACCTTGTATAGGTTCTAGCATAAATCCTGCTACATTCGGGTCTTCTAATGCCTTGGCTAAAGCATCGAGGTTATTGTATTCAATGGACTCAAAACCAGGCATATATGGCCCGTAACCTGCATAAGAACTTGGATCATCAGATGTGGAAATTGCAGCTAAAGTTCTTCCCCAGAAATTACCGTTTACGAAGAGAATCTTTGCTTTATTTTCTTCAATACCTTTTACATTATAAGCCCATTTTCTGCAAAGCTTCACAGCCGTTTCGCCTCCTTCCACACCGGTATTCATCGGCAATACTTTATCATAACCAAAGAATTCAGTTACAAATTTTTCATATTCTCCAAGAATATCATTGTGAAAAGCTCTTGATGTTAAGGTTAAAATTGAGGCTTGATCATTTAGCGCTTTAATAATATGCGGATGGCAATGGCCCTGGTTGACGGCTGAATATGCCGATAGAAAATCAAAGTATTTTTTTCCTTCCACGTCCCATAAATAAACGCCTTCACCTTTAGAAAGAACTACCGGCAGCGGATGATAATTATGCGCTCCGTACTTGTCTTCAAGGTCTATATAATATCCTGTTTTGCCTGCAACTGCTTCCATGATTTGATCTTTTGATTTGAGATTCAAAAGTAATGAATTTCGATTGATTAAGTAGCTTTTATTCGTTGAAGGCTTATTAATGTAATCTGTTAAAAATTCTTGTTGAATTAATGGTTCAAAATCATTCCTAACCTATACATTTGTCGAAAATATTTAGCTTGAAATCTATATTTATTATCGGGGCTGGCTATGTAGCCAATGCCTTAATTCACTACTTACTCGAACGATCAGAAACCTATGATTGGCAGATTACTGTCGGTGATCTGGATGGAGATTTAGCTGCTTCTAAAGTGGGTGATCATCCTCACGGTAAGGGCATTACATTTAATGTGATGGATGAACAGCAATGCGATGAAATGATTGCTGCTTCTGATATAGTTGTCTCTTTGCTTCCTGCTAAAATGCATCATATTCCTGCTGCGGTTTGTTTGAAACATAAAAAGCATTTGGTTACGGCATCTTATGTTTCGGAACAGATGCAAGCTTTTCATGATGAAGCGGTGGAGAAGGATTTAATTTTTATGGAGGAAATGGGCCTTGATCCGGGAATTGATCACATGGTAATCATGGAAGCAATTGATAAAATTAAGGCTCAGGGTGGAAAGGTTACTTTGCTGAAATCTTTTACGGGTGGATTAATTGCTCCTGAATCGGATACAAATCCATGGAAATATAAATTTACATGGGCACCGAGAAACGTAGTGCTTGCCGGTCAGGGTACAGCTCAATACCTGAAGGAAGGAAGGTTAAAATATGTGCCCTATAATCGCTTGTTTGAATTATATGATGAGTTGAGTATTGATGGTTATGGCGATTTTGAAGCTTATGCGAATCGTGATTCCTTATTATATACCGGTAAATACGGTTGTGAAGATGTCCCTACTTTTATTCGGGGTACTTTGAGAAAAGCGGGCTATTGCGATGCCTGGAATGTGTTTGTTCAGTTGGGCTTGACGGATGATTCTTTTCCGATTATCGGTTCCGAAAAGCAAACTTATAATCAATTGATTTCAAGTTTTCTGCCTGATGTGGGTGGATATGATAAGGCTTCTTTGAAACCGCGTTTGGCTTCCTTTTTAGAAATTGATTTGGATGGAGAAATAATGTCGAAACTGGAATGGTTAGGCTTATTCGATGATCGTCCTATTCGTTTGAAAGATGCTACGCCTGCTCAAATTTTACAGGATTTACTGGAGGAGAAATGGAAGCTTCAGCCTGAAGATAAAGATTTGATTGTGATGATGCATATCATCGAATATGAATTGAATGGTAAAAA
>JAHDHT010000273.1 GCA_020631175.1 Chitinophagales bacterium | reverse complement strand
GATACAAGATCCGGATCATTTTATCAAGTCCAAGTCAGGCAGAAAGACTGGAGCGATATTTTATCGCTAAACTCAATCCAAAAGACAATAAAAATAAATACAAAGACTACTTTGGATCTAATGCAAATGAGCAAAGCAAAAGCGATAAGCTTGGAATGAAAGTCGATACCATTCCGGTCGATAATTCAGATGTCTTTGATACCAATATTGATGAACCGCTTCCATTTTAAAATTTGGCATTTTCAAAAATTCGAGTTAAGTTTGAAATGCTAAACCATGTGACAAGGATTCAATCCTTTTACATTTATTTACTGATATAGAGCGTTTCTACGGAGAGTAGTACCGAAAGGCTACAAAAGTCATTCCTTGTCGAATGGTTTAGCACTCCTACGGAAACGCTCGCTGTATTTAAACTCTTTATACTATGCTAAACCAAGAGAATTTAACTCCAGAACAAGTGCGTATGTTAGCACCGCATTTTGATGCAAAAATGATTATTGAACATTTTATCACTTTTGATGAACTGGCAACATTCAAGCAACATTTATTTGCTGTTTTCACTTTTTACGCTATTAATGAAAAACGTTCAAAGCAATTTAAAACGACTGCTGCTGCTTACTTCCATTTTTTAAACGATCTTATTACTGCGATTGAATACTGGCAGAAGATCCACAAAAAAAACTTTACAACTTGCACTAGGGAAGATCTTCACAAATTTATGGGATGGAGTCAGTTGATTGAAATCGTTTAAATTACAAGAGCCCTTAAACTGAATTCTTTGGAAGCCGGAATGCCATCCGGATTAGAATAGTGCATAATCATTTCCAAATTGTTGTGACCTGATTGTCTGGCTATATAATACGGATTGCATCCGGTATTCAAATGAGATTCCGAAAATATTAATGCTCATTTTCAATTTTGTGCTTAACGTTTTGAATTAACACTGTACTACCAAGTTGGTAAATGTTTAAAGAAGAGATTAATGTTTTTCTTTAAAGAATGTATTTTGAATTACAGGACGTCTACAATGAGGTAATATAGGGTTTATTCTTTGTTTTAGGCTGTCTTTATTTTACAATTATCTTGTAATAAATAACTTCGTCTTTTTTATTTGTAGTGTTCTTATATGTTTTATTCTCCTCAATTTTATATTTTTTTACTAGCTCTTTAGCTCCCGAAGGTATAAGTCTCTTTACTGTTCTTAGATAATACTTTCCATTATATTGTCCTTTTGTATTTTGATTTGCAAAATTATAGAGCCAATTCTTATTGGGTACAAATGCTCCATCTAAACTTACATTTGAAGCAACATTGGATTTGACATTTGAATAATCAAAAAATTTCTCTGCCTTTGGTAGAAAACAACCCTTGAATTTTATTTGATTATAATAGTTACCACCAAATTCTGTGTTTTTTAAGGATGTGTTTATGAAATGTGTAATCGCAAGACTTGATGTTGACAAATCAACATCATCTAAAATACAATTAGTGAAGAAGCTTGAGAAAAGATCGCATTTTGAAATGTCACCTTTTGCAAAAGTGCAATCATAGAATTGAACATTTCGAAGGTTAGATTTTTTCAAGTTGATTTTGGTAAAGTTAATATCTCTAAAAATTAATCCACCTTCAATATCTTCAGAACCTAAATCTGAATAACTAAAATCTCCTGCTTCAAATATTTCTTGTAATTGAGTTTTATCTATATCAGAATTGGTTAAAGCAATCAATAGTTGCCCTCTTTCAGGACTGAGTGGCTTGTCTATTAGTTTTCCATTATTGTTTAAATATTTATATGGTTTTAATGATCTTGATATCGCTATAATTCGACCTTTCAGCGAATTGCTTATTTGTTTTGATTTTTCGAGTTGATCATTTATGTTATTGAGTATGGAATTAAACTCAAATGATAGCGAAGATCTTCTTTGAGATTCAAGTAAGTAAGTTTGCTGATCTAACCTTAAATTTTGTTTATCAAAATATTCATTTTGTTTACTAAAAAGTTCATTTTGACTGTCCAATTTTTCATTTTGTTTTTCGAACAAAGTAGTTTGAGAACGTAGAATTCGATTTTGTTGAAAAAGCAATATTAATGGTATTAATGCAATAAGGAAGGTGATAAAGTGAATTCGAAAGAGTCTTTTGATTATTGAAGCAGTTAAGTTTCCAAGTTGTTCATCATTTGGAATTTTACCTGATCTTATCTCCGTTATGTTTTCAGTTAGACTTTGCTCGAGACCTTTGCCTAGCATAAATCTAGAGAAGATCCAATTTCTGAATTCTTTTAATTGTGATCTTCGTTTTTTTAATCTATTCAGCTCATTTTCAAGCTCAGTTATTTTCTTCTCATATTTTTCTTTTTGATTCACGTTATTCTTTTATGTCTGGTTGCCTGTAACTATTAAATAAATTTAATAATATATTAATTCTCTTTTATTAGGTGTTAAATTTTTTGGGCTTTAAATCTAAACTCATTAGATGCCGGCACTCCATTCGGATTAGAATAGTGCATAATCATTTCCAAATGGTTGTGACCTGATTGTCAAGTCATATGATACAGATTACATCGAGCATTCAAATGATCTTGAATGACACTATAATTTTATTAAATAGTTGATTTTCAATTTTTTACACATTATCACACAACCTCTACATGTGTAAAAACGTAAAATTCTGTAATAAAATATAAATAATTGTATTTTTGAACTAAGAAAATACTATTAGCGTTCTAACGTTACTTGAAAACCAAAAATCAAGAAAATGAAAATCAAAGGAACAATCATTAAGAATGAGAACAGCGGTATTTTTACTGCTTTTATAAATCAATATCCGGGAATTATGGCTCAGGGTAATTCTATAGAAAAAGTCAAACAAAAACTAGACAAAAACTTTGACAACTTTATTGATTTTATGAAAAAGAAAGAAATCGACTACTCTGAAACTCACTTTGCTAGTAATGACTAAATTTGAAGATCTTATAGATCACATAGAATCCTGTTCTTGTGTTCCTATGGAAGGAGGAACTTATAAAGAATGTATTTTTTATCAGAATTTGATTTCTTTTGATATGGCTGGAGTAATTATCGAAGATCCAGTTGATGAACTTGCTTGCTTCAATACATTTTATGAACTTAGTATTGAGCCAATGCAGGGTATGGAAGAAGCATACAAAAAGTATATCGAGTTTCGAAAATCAATAGAAGGTTTAGGATAGTTAACAGATTAATCCTTACACTAAATAATAGGAGCCTTTAAACTGAATTCTTTGGAAGCCGGAATGCCATCCGGATTAGAATAGTGCATAATCATTTCTAAATCGTTATGACCTGATTGTCTGGCTATGTCGTATGGATTGCATCCGGCATTCAAATGATCCTGAATGCCGGTATATTTCCAAGAGTATAATACATTCGGATATCCAATTCCAAGTTCGTTTCTTAATGCTCTATACCTCGCAGATGCATACCGCCTGTCGTAATGTTTTTTTGAAGGCTTTAACTTCCATCCAAAAACATAGAACTCCGGATCTATGGTGTATTTTTCAATAATGGATTCAAAGACATCCATTAATCCTTTTGATATTACAATGCAACGATCTTCCGAATCTTTGCAAATTTCAGCCGGCAGTTTTATATAACCGTTGTCCAGATCTACCATATTAAATTTAAGGAAGGACAATTCATTTGGTCGAATAAATCCATAGTATTCAAACAATATATAATTGTAAAGATCTGGATCCTTTTCCTGAATGAATGTTTTGATCCGGTCACGTGTCACCGGATCCATTCCCCTCCATTTCAATCGCCTGAATTTTATTTTCGGTAATTGTTCAAAAGGATTGTCTTTAACAAAACGATGCTGCTTAAGCATGTTCCAAAACGTAATGGCAACCGCTCTGTAATTAGCCAAAGTCCGGTTGCTTAATTTCCTGCTTTCCTCGATCCAGTAAAACCATTCAAGTGCATGATCTTCATTAATTAATTGAGCCGGAATTCTATGGTATTTATTTTTCTTAAGCCAACCGGTAATGATTCGAAAGAAATTATCATAAGTGCGGATGCTGTCCGATTTAACGTTGCGCATACGGTACTTATACGCCGTTTGCAAAGCTTCCAGAATTGGTGTATTCAGTTTCGATGGTTTTTTATTTTCATCCTGAATTTTCAAAGGGTTCCATCCAGAATATAGTTTTTCATTATAGTACCGGATTTGCCTATTTAATTCCTGCATTCTATTTCGTTTCGTTTTAAAATGCATAGAAATGTAATGTGTCTTAGTTTCATATTTCCCATCAGAATTTGGAATCAAAACTCTGTAATACACATACCAATTTTTCGAAAGGTCACCACCGCAGTCGTTGAACTTGCATGGATAATAAGGAGGAAAACTCATTGATCTATTTTTTTGAATTCGACGCCGATCAAAATCAAAAAACAGGTAACAAATTTTGACAAAATTCGGATTTCCGATTTTTTGCCCCTCAAAATACGTAAATAAGATATTGACAATCAATAACTTATGTAATATTCTTGCGGAGAGAGAGGGATTCGAACCCTCGGTACCCTTTTGGGGTACACCCGCTTTCC
>JAHDHT010000272.1 GCA_020631175.1 Chitinophagales bacterium | reverse complement strand
CAGAGGGCGCAGAGATTATATCGAGCGGAGTTGAGACTTGTCGAAGTATATCTTCAGCATTTTAAGTAAGATTACCTTAAGTTACTAGTATGTTATTAAACCGGAAGTTCCCTCCGCTGCGGTCGGGAGAAGTTGAAAAGAAATAAAAAAAAGGAGATGTAAAAACTACATCTCCTTTTTATCTCTTTTAAAGAAAATTATTGCTTAATAACTTTCATTGTTTTCTTGTAATCTGATTTTTGGACTGAAACTAAGTATAAACCAGTTGCCTGTTTAATTGGCATTAAGTCTACAACCTGCGATCCACTCGTTACATTGAAGTGTATCGATGAAATCACTTTTCCGTTTAAGTCGGTAAGTTGTGCATTTAATTTATAATCTTGATCACTTTGAATCAATGCTTTAACCTGACCGTCTGTTTGAATTATATTTAAGACTTCAAACTGATCGAGAACGGCAATTTCATTTTCATCTTTATTCTCTTGGGAATCAATTTCTTCCAAAACTGATGTTTCATTTTCAATTTGATCATTATTATCAGAGAACTCGTTTGCAATTCCTAATCCATTAGAATTAATCAAGCCACCATTTTGAGGTGCAATGATTTGTTCTATTTCTGCAGTTTCTTCCAGTACAGAAATAACTACTAATGCACTTTCGCAATTGCCGCTTTGATCACAAGCAATATAAGTAACCTGATCTATTCCCGTAAAATCTGGGTTCGAAGTATATACTATTTCATTAGCATAGATAGATGCTGCACCATTTACACTTGAAGCTACACTAACAATAAATAAATCATCGCCATTCGGATCAATATCATTATCTAAAGCATCAATACTTGTTTCTAATCCCTGCTGAGCTATTACTACATCATCGCTTAACAATGGTGCCGCAAACAATAACTCTTCAACATCAATAAGAACTATAGCTTCATCACACTGACCGTTTGTATTACAAACTTTATAAGTCAAAATATCCACCCCATTAAATGTTAGATCAGGGGTATAACTTACTGTACCATCAAGGTTCACTATAGCTGTACCGTTTGCAGGTGCAGTTTCTATAATTGGATCATCCATAACAGAGTTACTCTGATCATTCAAACGAACATTCATTGTAACATCAGAACCTTGGGTTGTAAAAGCCACATCATCAATAGCAATTAATGGTTCACATCCATCCACATCAATGTAAACAACAGATTCATCCGTAAGACCAGCATCATTCATTCCAAGAACAGTAACTGAATCAGTTCCTGTTAAGCCTGGAAGAGGTATGTATTGGAAGCAATTGTTTTCTTGGAGTTCAACACCACAGTCGAACAAGCTTTCAAGAGCTACAATATTTGCATCTGGTACATTACAGAATTCTACACAAATCTGAACAGGAGTGATAGGCTCGGTACAAGTTTCGTAAATATTGATACAAATTTCAAGATCTGCATCGATACTAACTACTGCCTGATCGCATTCACCACAACCATTACAAATTTCATAAGTGATTTCGTCTTGACCTACGAAGCCTTCAGTTGGTTCGTATTGAATCTGACCATTAACAATTTGTGCTAAACCGTTATCCGGACCGTCAACTATTGAAGTTAAACTCAACCCTCCATAACATGGATCATTACCTTCATCGTTTTCTAGAACATTCATTGTTACAACACCATTATTATAAGAAGCATCAGCGCTATTAAATGTTGCAGCATCATTATCAACAAATAATAGGTCATCAATTGCAGTAGGAGTTTCACATCCAACCACAACAGGGAAAGTAATTGAATCAGAAAGAACCGGTTCTCCATCATCACAAACTGTAACGGTTACCATATCGGTTCCTTCCTGTAAAGGAAGTGGAACGTAAACAAAGCATAAGTCATCGATTACATTAATATTACAATTACTGAGTGTTTCAACATCGCAAATTGTAACATCATCTCCATCGATATCTTCTGCATCAATACAAATTGTAATGGCGACCATTGGTGAAGCACAGAATTCTAAATCTGTATTCAGGATTGTTGGTGGATTATTTTCATTACATCCTCCAATTTCAATATTGTAAATATACTCCACACATTCACCGTTTGCATTTTGACCGATAATAGTCACCATATCGAAACCAACATTTTCCATTCCCGGTAAAGGCGTATATACAATACAATCACCTTCTTCAGTGACCTGTATCGCACAATCAAATGTACTTTCTGCATCGACAATCATAAAGTCACCCGTTAAACAGAAGTCAGGACATAAAACAATTGGAGTAATTGCTTCTGTACAAACTGTTTCTTCTGTACATGTTGCAGGATCATCACAATCACCCAATATAGGTTCGACGACTGTAACTGATGCAGGATCGTGATCATCTTCATCATCTCCGGCATTGTTCGTATTATTGTCTATAGGCTGACCGTCATTTCCATTTGTCATATCCGGTGTTGAATCTTCATCGTCGGCAGGAAATCCGTTTTCATCTTCTGCAGCTGATATTTCAGCAACATTTTCAAGAACTCCACCTTGGAAGTTTTCATCAACAAAGGTTACAATTGGAATTGAAATACTCTCACCCGGAGCTAAAGGACCAGGTATTGTTATTGCAGCTAAGCCTGAACCCACGGCAGTCCAAGTAGGATCATTTAATAATAGTCCATCCGGAAGGTAATCTATAATCGCAATATTTGTTGATGTAACATTACCTTGATTGTATACTGTTATTGTGAACACAACCGGATCGCCTGGATTGACGACAGAATTTTGACCTGCGGATAATGTTTTAACTAAAGCAAGATCGAAAAATTCAAGTGGTGTAATATTAAATTCCACTACAGCAGGGTCATGATCATCCTCATCAGTGAAGCTGATAGTACTACCGTTTGAACCTGTACCATTACCGTCAATCACATTATCAGAATCCGTATCTGGTGCACCTCCGGCATCATTTCCATTAATTGCATCCGGGCTTGAATCGATATCCGTATCACCAATTTCAACTCCTTGAGTATCTTGTGCTCCTGAAATTTCAGCGTAATTCACAAGTGTACCTGAAGTAGCATCTGCCATTACCATTAAGGTAACTTCAACACTTTCAGATTGACCCGGAGCTAAAGGACCGGCTAATGTATAGCTTGCCTGATTATTGCCAAGGTTAGTCCAGTCTGCATCTGCTAAAGCTAAGCCGTTAGGAATGTAATCCATGATATCAATATTTGTCGCAGTAATATTACCTTGATTGAATATTGTAATCGTGTAATTCACTAAACTTCCTACACTAACGGTGGTGCTCTGGTTCGCACTCAGTGTTTTAATTAATGCTAAGTCAAATACATCATTATTGATAGTAATTTGAGCCGGATCATGATCATCTTCATCAGTGAATGGGTTGGCATCGTTTGGTGTACCCGTTCCATCACCATTAGTGGCATTATCTGCCGGAGAATTCGGATCTCCTCCTGCGTCATTATCCGGATTATTATCCGGTGTTGAATCAACGTCATCTGCAATAACACCATTTTCATTTGAAGCACTTGTAATTTCTGATACATTAGTTAATGTACCTGAATTTACATTTGCATCTACAACAACCGTTATGTCGACCGTTGTTGATTCACCCGGCAATAAAGGACCAGCTAAAGTAATATAAGCAGTGTTTCCTGCACCGGCTGACCAATCAGCATCAGCTAATGTTAATCCGCTTGGTAAATAATCTACAACCTGGATATTTGTTGCCGTAATTGTGCCTTGATTGAAAACAGTAATTGTAAAATCAACTGTTGCACCAACTTGAACGGTCGAGCTTTGACCTATTGCCAATACTTTAGTTAATGCAAGATCGAATACTTCGTTGGATGGAGGTACAACACCAAAATCGATATGTTGATCATCATCATCCCCAGTAGGATCGTAACATTGAGAGACTCCATTATTGGATGGAGCATCATCATTATCACCAAAACATCCGCTACCTGCACCGGTAGAATTGGTATAACCGGAAGGAAGGTTACTTATCGATACTTGATAAGTACTATTTCCATTCAAACATAAATCGCCTGCCGGTGAATCCGGGCCAAAGCTATAAGAACCATCTGCGGCAGTAGTAGTATTTGCTACCGGAGTAGTTGAACCATCTGCATTACATTCTAATAAAGTAACAGTGACACCTGCTAGAACAGATGAAGGTGTATCCTGACATCCATTTTCATCGGAATCAATAAATACAACACCAGCTAATTCTTCACAATCCGGTTCTACAACTTCAGGTGTAATACCAAAATCAATATGTTCATCGTCATCATCTCCTTCCGGATCGTAACAATTTGATTGACCGTTATTTGCCGGAGAATCGTCACTACTATTAGCACATGCGTTACCCGCACCGGTTGAATGTTCATATCCTGAAGGATAATCATTAATGGCTGTTTGATAGGTAGCATCCGGATCAAGACAAACATTACCACCTTGATCAGTTGGCCCGAATGAATAGGAACCATCTGCTGCGGTTGTAGTCATTGAAACAAAAGTAATCGATCCATCAGCTAAACATTCATATAAAGCGATTTCAACACCGGCAACACCTGAAGCGGCATTATCCGGACATCCATCATTATTA
>JAHDHT010000025.1:22071-27616 GCA_020631175.1 Chitinophagales bacterium | reverse complement strand
ACCTGCACAATGTAAATCCCCGTAAATAAATCGCCTACATTAACACGACTCGTATTTCCTTCCAACAGCAGCTTTCCATTAACATCTAAAACTTGTACAGCCAAAACAGCGTCAACACTTTTAATTAATACCTCTGTATTCGATAATATTAAATTGATATTTGATTCATCAACAGATTCAATTGAAGAAATGATAGGATCTAAGCCAGACGGTAAGGCTATCGGCTGATCGATGAAGACACGATAGTCACCCGGTCCTAATGTAATTTCCTGATTTACATTACTTACTTCAAATTCATTTTGATTTAAATAATTATACCAGGTGCCGGTATGTTGAAAATTCACTTCTTTCACCGCAGTTGCCATACCGAAGTTTCCTATAACTACAACATTCTGATCAGCGCTATTTAAATAAATATCTTTTAATTCTCCACCAAGTTCATACTCGAAATCAGTCGTTTCAAAAACAGGCTGTTCCGTTTTCAAATGAATCATAGCCTGATAAACATCATGTAATTTCTTGCGATCCTGATCTAAATAATATTCCCACATGATCGGTTTCGGACAAGTACGGCAATCAAAGTTTATGGAAACATCATAACCCAATTCACCAAATTGCCAGATCATTTTCGGACCCGGAACAGCAAAGTAAAAAGCGGCTGCCGCACCACATCGTTCCAGGCCAACCGGAATATCTCTTGTGCTATAACTACCGTTCTGATTTCCGTATTGAATATTTTTGTACATCAAACGCTCTTCATCATGGCTTTCCATGTAAGCAATTAAATGCGGATCTGCCCATCCTTTTGAAGTATATGAAGTTCCGCTTAAGTTACTTGAATAACCCATTGTTGCCTCATTATATTGATGCGTCATATTGCTCCATAGCATCATCCCATAGTCGGAGAGTTCGCTTTCTTCAGCATTGACCGCAAAATGCTCCATGATCACATAAGCATCAGGATTTACCGACCACACTTCATCGGCATAATCTTTCAGAATCGAAATTCGACTGGCATCATATTGAGCCATCGCATCCGGATTTCCCAATGTATTATTTTGAGTAAAGCCTTTCGATAAATCAAAACGATATCCATCCACCCTAAACTCTTCCAACCAATAACGAATTACCGTATTGGTAAAGGCTTTTGTATGAAAGGATTGATGATTAAAATCATACCCAACATTAAAGTCGTGCTTCGCAACAGGATTTAACCACGGGTTTTCAGGACTCGGACGGAAGTTGGCATCATCCCAATATAATTGGCATAAGGGGCTTTGACTGAAAGCATGATTATAAACCACATCCACAATAATGGCTATACCCATACCGTGTGCTTCATCGATAAATTCTTTTAAAGCCTGACGGGTACCATAATATTTGTCTGTTGCCATGTGATAGGATGGATTATATCCCCAGCTAATATTTCCTTCAAATTCATTAACAGGCATTAATTCAATCGCATTAATACCTAAGTTTTTTAAATAAGATAAAGTGTCTTTTAAATCAATATAATTATGCGATCCTAAAAAATCACGAATCAATAATTCATAGATAACGAGATCCGTTTTTGCAGGTGCTTCAAAATCATTATGTTGCCAATTAAATTCAGCTTCATCCATATGAATCAAACTGCAATTTCCAGTGGTCTTGCCCGCAGGATAAGGATGTAAATTTGGATAAGTAACATTATCAATAAAGCCATCATTAAATCCATCCAAAACCTCTAGCGAATATGGATCAGCCGTTTTAACTAATCCGTCCACCCAATATTGAAAAGCGTATGAATCACCAGGCGTTAAATTTTGAATATCTAAGTGCCAGGTAGAACCCAGTACATCTTTTTTCATTAAATAATCAGGAGAGACTGTCCAGTCATTAAAATCACCAATAATATAAATGAACTCTTTATCGGGTGCGTATAAAGACAAACGAATAGCTTCAGCTGACAAATGCGTGATACCTAATTCTGTTCCTGCAGGTGGATCTTCAACAAGTGGTTCTTCAGGGATATAGTAAGTCAGTGTATCATAAACCACTGAACTTCCATTATCACATTCAAGCACTAATGTTTGTTCTCCATCACCAGAAACATTTACTGAATAATTAAATCCATCCGTATATTCAGCATTTAGAACAGCACCATTTTGATATAAAGTCATCATACAACTTTCAGAAGCTGCTAATTCTAATTCAATTGTATTTCCTTCCTCCAGAAAAAGAAAATCATCTGTCGGACTTACTATCGATGCAAATAATCCTGTTGAACCGAATACCGGAGTATAAATATCCGATCCATCCGAAGCACGACCTACAGCCGAACCGTCGGCATTACGGAAAACAAAAGCCAGTTCTAAAACTTCCTCCTGAGTTGGATCGACTCCATAGTAAGAAGGAATGTGTACACGTAATTGATGTTTATTATCTCCAATGTCTTCCATCAAAACATCAGGATCTGGCGTTCCCCAGTTACCGACAACGTATTGCCAGTCGGTCGGGCTGCCGCTTTCAGAAGTGATTAAACCGGTGTGTGCGTAAACAGGACTTATTCCTTCCATTGCTCCATTTCCTAATGTAGCATCGAAAATGATCGTAACACTATCAGTAGCGCTTGGGAAAACAGGAATGGTGCTCACTACCTGTCCGATTAATAGTGTGGGGAATAAGAAAACTGCAATTAACAGAATTCTAGTAGTTGTCATTGTCAATTATTTGTTGGGTATGATATTTAGTTAAATGGTAAATAGGTTTTTTAATTACTTTATCAATATTAACGCCTCTTCTCTGAGCAACATCTCGTAAAATATCTTCAAAGAAGAAAGAGATAGACCCAATGAAATTGGTTTTAATATCTCTGAAATCTTCATATCGGCAAACATGTAAATCCATGAAAATCAACAGCCCTCTTTCCATTAAATCTGTAATGAAATTTTCATCTTTATTATCGCTTAAGAATCGACTAAACGAAGCCAGATAAACATTGGCATTCGGTTTCATATAAACATTTTCAAAAACTTCATCTTTACTTAATTTATAGCGCTCGTCCATCTTTTTTCTTAAATGCTCAGGCATCTTTTTATAGAAATATGAACTCAATAATGATTTTCCGAAAAAGGTACCACTGCCTTCGTCACCAAGAATATATCCAAGTGCCGGTATATCATCAATTACATTTTTACCATCATAATATGCACTGTTAGAACCGGTGCCTAAAATGCAGGCAATAGATGGTTCGCCTACTTCACAGGTGGCATACACCGCTGCATCTAAATCATGTCCGATCTTGATATCCGCATTCGTGAAATATTGTTTGAATGGATGTAATAGACGGGTTTGCATTTCTTCTGTACTTGCTCCGGCAGCATAGAAGTAAACTTCAGTTACATCATCAGAATATTTATTTAAATCGAAATTTGCATTGAGTTCGGCTAAAACAAAGTCATAATCGTGAAAATTAGGATTAAGCCCTTTTGTGTGAAATTCTGCCACTTTCTCACTGTCTTTGTTAATTAGAAGCCAATCGGCTTTAGTTGAACCACTATCTGCTATAAGTATCATACGTCATTTTGTCTTTTCAAGTTAAAGATACTATTTTATTAGTGTTAAATCTACACTAAGTAAGCTTTATTAGCCAAATTTAGTGTAGTGTTTAAGACAATAATACGCCTGAACGTTAAACACTTAGGACGATTTCAATTACAAAATCCTAGTTATCTTTATGCACTATGAATGTAAAACTAAACTTCCAAAAATCAGTCTTATTTCTCGCTTTTCTCACGATTGTTAAACTAAGTTTAGCCGGACAAGTTGAGAAGATGGTTCCTCCTTTTTGGTATGATGGATTTGAAGATGATAAGCTTCAGATTATTCTCTATGGCAATGATATTGCTTCGGCTTCTTTAAAGATAAAAGGTGATGTTCTTGAGCTTCAGGATATTGAGAAAGTAGAGAATGACAACTACCTGGTTTTAAATACGAAAGTTAAACAAAGTGGTACAGCCGAAATAGTTATTAAGGGTGACTCGAAAGAAAGCATTAAATATGAAATTCGGGATCGAAATAATGATCCGGATCATATTCGCGGCTTAAACAGCAGTGATTTTATGTACCTGATTATGCCCGACCGTTTTTCAAATGCGGATCCTTCTAATGATAAGATCGCCGGAATGGTTGAACAGACTTTAAACCGGGATAGTATGTTTCACCGGCATGGCGGAGATTTAAAAGGAATTGAAAACCATTTGGATTATCTGGAAGAGTTAAATGTAACAGCTTTGTGGATTAATCCGGTGCTGGAAAATGATCAGGATTATTGGTCTTATCATGGTTATGCGGCTACAGATTATTATAATGTGGATGCCCGTTTTGGAGGAAATGAGGCATACTTTTCTTTGATCGATGCCATGAAGAAAAGAGGGATGAAGATTGTGAAGGATATTATTCACAATCACTGGGGAACGCATCACTGGATGATGAAAGATTTACCTTCGAAAGATTTTATTCACCAATGGGATACCTTTACAAGAACGACCTATAGGGCTCCCGTTCACTTTGATCCTTATGTTTCTAATAAAGATCAAAAACAAATGCTGGACGGATGGTTTCATCCCACAATGCCTGATTTGAATCAGGATAATCCGATAGTTGCGAATTATTTAATTCAAAATAACATCTGGTGGATTGAAACAGCGGGTATAGATGCATTTCGATTAGATACGTATGCTTATTCATCACCGGCATTTTTAGAATTATGGAGTGAACGTGTTTTTAAGGAATTTCCAAATTTTACCGCTTTTGGTGAAACGTGGGTGCACGGTTCTGCAACGCAGGCTTTCTTTCACGGTGGTTCAATTCTAAATAAAGCATTTAATTCTGAATTACATGGTTTAACTGATTTCCAATTATACTATGCAATTACGGATGCCTTAACTAAGGATCATGGCTGGACGGATGGCGTTAATCGTATCTATTATACGCTGGCTAAAGATTATTTATATGCTGACCCTATGGGGAACGTTTTATTTTTGGATAATCATGATTTAAGTCGTTTTTATTCTGTTATCGGGGAGGATATGTCCAAATTTAAATCGGGTGTAACATTTTTAATGACCATGAGAGGAATACCTATGATTTATTATGGGACAGAAGTATTGATGAAAAATTTTGCTGATCCGGATGGATTGGTTCGGGAGGATTTTCCGGGTGGATGGGAAGGTGACTCTGAGAGTAAGTTTTTCAGAGGTGGAAGAACAATGGAAGAACAAAAGGCTTTTGAATTTATTGCGAGATTATCGAAATACCGTTCTGAGTCTGAAGCTTTACAAAATGGAAAAATGACACATTTTATTCCGGAGGATAATACTTATGTATATTTCAGAACAGCCGATAGCAAGACCGTTATGGTTGCATTTAATTTCAATAAGGAAGGAAGGGTGATTGATTTGGATCGATTTGAAGAAATGATCAAAGGAAAAGCCAGAGCTGTTGATATAATTACGGGTAAGCCAAAAGTGTTAAGCGAAGGCTTGAAATTGGGGCCTTATGA
>JAHDHT010000025.1:12421-21971 GCA_020631175.1 Chitinophagales bacterium | reverse complement strand
ATTGTCAAATATATTTGCGAGCTTTTTGTCCATGAGCTTGCAAAGCGAATGGTTACAAAACAGGTGGTTGTTTTCCACCTAAAGCATCAAAGATGCTAGTCATGCCAACGCGACATTTTGAATTTGAGTTTGAATTTGTTGTTTGAATTTAAAAATCAATCATTTTAAACTTAAACTTAAATTTAAACTTAAGTCTAATCTCCCGCCACTTCCTTATCATTTATAAAGAAGCAAAGCAAGCCTGCAATAACCATACTCACAGCACCAATAATTACCGCGTACTTCGGGTCTTTATCGAAAAAAGTACTGATAAAAAATCCAAGAACTGAAGCAGCAACGATTTGAGGTAATACTATAAAGAAATTAAAAACACCCATGTAATAGCCAAGCTTACCCGGTTTCAAGGTATTCGTTAAGATCGCATAAGGCATCGACAAAATACTTGTCCATGCAATTCCAATACCCACCATCGCAAACAATAAAGAATACTTTTCGGTGATTAAAGAAATTCCGATCAGCCCGGCTGCACCGGCAAAGAGTGCGATCATATGCGTTACTTTTCGGGTGATTTTTTTAGCTACTAAGGGTAATAAAAAGGCCACTGCAATAGGAACAGCATTATACATCGCAAAACAAATTCCAACCCAATCTCCTGCATCATTAAATGCCTTTGAACTCGAATCAGCAGTACCGAAAACATTAGCCGCTACCACATCCGTTGTATAAATCCACATTGCAAAAAGACCAAACCAACTAAAAAACTGCACAGCAGAAATTCTTTTCATAGTATCCGGCATGAATTGCAGATCATTCATAATCGTTGCAATAGGTGATTCCGATTTTCCATTCCTTTGAAAATGACCGCTAATAGCAAAACAAGTTGCAAAAAGTCCGAAGATTCCGGATAAGATATACAGGTCTCTTTTCCATCCGTTTGAATAAATAAGATAAGCCAAAATGAAAGCAACAAAACCGGATAAAATCGCAAACATTAACTGTCTTCTTGCATTAGAAGCATATGCCGCATCGTCTTTCAGAATATCTTCAAAACTTTCAGAATCAGATGATTCATCTTCGAAACTTTTCATTTCTTCCGGACTGTATTCTTTCGATTTAAAAACTGTGTACATTACAGCTAACAAAAATCCAACTCCTCCGATATAAAATGACCACTTAACAGAAGTGGGAATAATTCCTTCCGGAGCGGTATTAGAAACGCCAAAAATATTTGTTAGAATCCAGGGTAAAGAAGAAGCGATTACGGCACCGATACCAATTAAAAAACTTTGTGTTGCAAATCCCTGAGTTAATTGCTCTTTAGGCAAACGGTCACCTACATATGCGCGGAATGGTTCCATGGCAATATTGAAACTGGCATCCATTATCCATAACATTCCAATAGCAAACCACAAAACAGAAGAATTAGGCATAATAAATAAAGCAAACAGTGCTAATATCGCTCCGACCATGAAATAAGGACGACGTCTTCCGAAACGTGGATGCCAGGTTCGGTCTGACATATAACCAATTATCGGTTGAACAATTAATCCCGTAACCGGTCCGGCAATCCAATAAACAGCCAGATCTTCTACATTAGACCCTAATGTTTTAAATATTCTTGAGGTATTTGCTAATTGCAAAGCAAATCCCATTTGGATTCCTAAAAATCCGAAACTCATGTTCCAGATATCCAAAAAACTTAAACGTGGTTTACGGGCCATAGACTTCAGTGCTTATTTCGAATATATTTTTAAGAAAATCATTACATTCAATGTGTCATACCGACACTTAAATATAACACATTTTTAACATGGCTGACACAAATCAAAATCGAAGTAACGCATTTTATACTTTGTTGAGTTTACCGGCAACAGCAATGGGCTTTGCTTTATCAGTTCAGATTGCCGCTTTAAGCTGGATATTAAGTACAAAATACGATCTGGATATTCACGAAGTTGGTTGGGTTTGGTTAGCAGGTCCTGTAGCAGGAATTATAGGGCAGCTAAGCGTAGGTTATCTTTCTGATAAAGTGTGGTTTTGGAATGGAAGAAGAAGGCCCTTTATCTGGATCGGTGGTGTTATCGCTGCTGCAATGTTGTTTTTACTCACTAAGCTGGATGTGATTTCTTCTTTTACGGGAATTACCAATATGGTTATTATTGCATTATTTGTGGCCTTGCTTTTAGATCTTGCTATCAATATAAGTTTTAACCCAACAAGATCTATTATTGCTGATATGACTACAAAAGGGGAGGCCCGCACAAAAGGCTATACCTGGATGCAGACCATAAGCGGAGCGTTCGGTGTTTTGGCTTACTTTATCGGCGCAACATTAGATAATTACTTTCTTATTTATTTTGGGGTAGGCTTAGTCCTAGTATTTTCGATTATTCCACCACTTTTTATAAAAGAACCCAGACACTTAACACCTGATGAAACAGACACTGAAAAAAAATCAAGTGAAGTAGGTATCGAAAATAAGGTGGAACTATGGAAACTTTATATTGCACATGCCTTTACCTGGCTTGGTGTGCAAACCATGTTCGTTTATATGTATGCCTACATTGAAGCAAAATTTGGTTTAAGTGATAGTATGAACGGTAAGGTTATTGGTTATGCATTTCTTGTGATGAATCTTGTTGGCTTCATTATTCCAAAATTTATCCTTCAACCTCTTGGAGATCGATTAGGAAGGGTAAGAGTACATTTAGCTTGCCTGTTTATAATGGCTTTAGCCTATTTCGCCTGTATCTTTTTTGCATATAGTCCGGGTATGCTTTACTTTTTAATGTTCTTCGTCGGAATCGGTTGGGCTGCAACAGTAAGTCTGCCATTTGCTATTTTCTCCGATAAAGTACCTTCAGATAAAATGGGTTGGTATATGGGAATTTTCAATCTATCGGTGGTAATTCCGCAAATTATCGTTAGTGGAATTATTGGTATTTTTATTTCCAAAGCAGCTGATTTAAATATCATATTCTGGATATGTGGAATTTGTTTATTTATCTCTTCTGTTTTATGGATCTTGGTAAAAGATAAACCTGCTGGCGAAGCATAAATAAAATGGATTTACAAGAACAATCACACAGACGTTTAAATATTCTTACAGGAGAATGGATATTATGTTCTCCTCATCGTACTAAACGCCCATGGCAAGGTAAAAAAGAGGCACTACCGAAAAATGAACGGCCTTCTTATGACCCGAACTGTTATTTATGCCCCGGTAATACAAGAGCCGGAGGGAAGGTAAATCCGAATTATACTTCAACTTTTGCTTTTACGAATGATTTTGCTGCACTGCAAAATGACACTAATTCAGTTGATTTTGAGGATGGATTATTAACTGCTAAATCTGAGAACGGTATATGTAGAGTGCTTTGTTATTCACCGGATCATTCAAAAACTATGGCTGATCTGAGTAATGAAGAAATTGTAAAGGTTATTGATTTGTGGAAGGATGAGTTTAAGCAATTATCCGAAGGGGATAAAATTGCATATGTTCAGATTTTTGAAAATAAAGGATCAATAATGGGCTGCAGTAACCCGCACCCACACGGACAAATATGGGCACAATCTACTGTTCCGATGGAAGTTCAAAAGAAGTCTTATCATCAAAAAAAATATTTTGATAATAAACAGCATACTTTATTGAGCACATATTTAGATCAGGAATTAACAAAGAAAGAGCGCATATTATATCAGAATGAAGCTTTTGTTGTTTTAGTGCCATTTTGGGCCTTGTGGCCTTATGAAACTATGATTCTACCGAAAACAGCTGCACAAAATATTTCATCTTTATCTGAAAATGAACAGGCTCATTTTGCTGACGCACTTTCAAAAATAACTAAAGCTTACGATCAATTATTTGAAGTAAGTTTTCCATATTCCGCTGGAATTCATCAGGCACCCTGTGACGGAAATGATTATCCGGAATGGCATTGGCATATGAGTTTTTATCCACCACTTCTACGTTCTGCGACTGTAAAAAAATTTATGGTCGGCTATGAAATGTTTGCAGAACCACAGAGGGATATAACAGCTGAGATGGCAGCTTCAAAATTACGCGCTCTTATAGAGTCGAATTAATTCACCCCGTATAGTATGAATTAATTCACCCCTACGAAAAGAACCAAAAGTCTTCTACCGGTTTTTTGCCCCAATCTAATAATTGTTGTCTTATTACAGGCTGAGCCTTAGGCGAAGCAACAACAACTATTATTTGAGGATTTTCATATTCAGGTATCACATTAAAATGCTCCATTCGAATTCCGTAAATATCTTTCCCTATTTTTTGTTCATTATCACAAACCCAATGCAATCTATCTTCATAGCTTTGAATTAAACGCATGATATCCTTACCGTTCCTCCCGGCACCCCAGACGATCAAAGGACGTTGAGGATCCCGGTCTAACTCATAAAAGTAGCGAAGCTTCAAATCGAAATAACGATTGTCTTCATATTCTTCCCAGGTTCTTGAAATTCGATTCGAACGGTCTCTCCAATAATGTAAAACTTTATCGATGCCAATAACCTTCATTCCATCCCGATAAAAACGAAAACATAAATCATAATCTTCAGGATATACAATAGGGTCAAATGCTCCAACCCGTTTAAAATCATCTTTATGAATAATCCAGCAATGCGAGGGAATAACACATTCTTTATAAATTTCCTGATAATGTAATCCTTCCGCAGCAATATGATTCAGCCATTTTTCATATCGTAAAAATCCATCGCCCACTTTTCCTTCATCTACAAAATGTTCTGTTCCACCCGCAATAATGGTTCCTTTACCATGTTTCAACCATTCACTTACAAGAACTTCTAATTTATAATCAGGCATCCGATCATCAGAATCCATCCGGTTAATCAATTCACCGGTGCAATGTTTATGCGATACCTGCAGCGTCGGAATTAAACGCGGTCGATCGCTGTGATATACTTTTATACGTTCATCTTTAGCAGCATATTCGGCCAGTATTTCCGGAGTGCGATCGCTTGAATGATCATTAACCGCTATCAGTTCCCAGTTTGCATATGTCTGAGCAATAATGGAATCAAGACATTCAGGAAGATAAGCTTCTGTATCTTTTATTGCCATTACAATTGAAACTAAAGGATTTGAATTCAAGTCATAAAAATTTTAATCAGCGGCAATTTAATCTAAATAAATAGATTCTGAATTAGCAAGACCTGCGATTTTCTATTATTTTGCATTATGCGAATTATTCTATTACTCTGCATGACTTTTATTACCTCAACGCTTTTAAAAGCAGGCGATTTACCTTTTCCGCCGCTAAGAGTTGAAGGGGAAGATTTTAAAGTACATCTCGAAGATTATGTAGATGATTTCAAGTCGATTATAAATGTCAGCATTAAATACAATGATGATTTTGAATGGACGAGACAAAAAGTGTTCACTTTACCGCAAAGTCAGATTAATCAATTTGTTGAAATTTTATCAATCAAAACAAAATCCGGAGAGCTGTCAATTCCGATTTACCGTTCTTCAGCGAAAGTTAAACGTTTCTTTTTTACTGATCGAATGCCGCAATATAAAACGGTGTCCATAGCGGGCAGTTTTAACGGATGGAGTGATGCAGCAAATAAACTAAAATATGAAAGAGGCAGATGGTCTACTGATTTAACTTTAGATCCGGGTGAATATTCTTACAAATTAGTTTTGGATGGAAATTGGGTTTGTGATCCAAATAACCCGGATTCGCTTGCAAACGGTATTGGCGGTTATAATTCTATTTTAAGAGTTGAAGGTGCGGCTAAAGAAGAAAAGCCTTTTTTAAACGCATATCTTCAAAGTGATCAATATTA
This sequence comes from Chitinophagales bacterium, assembly GCA_020631175.1. GTDB lineage: Bacteria > Bacteroidota > Bacteroidia > Chitinophagales > JAHDHT01 > JAHDHT01. Next base: position 16,142 of record JAHDHT010000025.1, on the reverse strand, counting down.
TGTCAGACCTAATTCTGAAAGTCCTGGCCGATACTATATCTTTTGGCAAAATCAATTAATTCAAACGGTTAACCGGGAGGATGACCGTCCGTTTGGAATTGCTATCCCTTTAGAAGCCTTGGAAATGGATAGAAGTTATATTCGGGTATTTGGTTATAATCGAACAGGTCGCTCAAATGATGTCTTAATTCCATTAAAAAATGGAGTTCATATTCAAAGGCCTGATGAAATAAACCGGAAGGATAAACATGCCCAGGTTTATTATTTTATGATGCTCGACAGATTTGTAAATGGAGATCGATCAAATGATGCCCCATTAAATGATGAACGGGTAGCTAAAAGAGCAGATTATCAGGGAGGAGATTTGGAAGGATTAATTCAAACGGTAAATTCGGGTTACTTCAAAAAAATCGGAATTAATAGTCTATGGATTTCTCCAATCACTGAAAATGTTGAAGGGGCCTGGCAAGAGTATCCGGAACCGAAACGTTTTTATTCAGGCTACCACGGATACTGGGCCGTGAATAATCACAAAGTAGAATCCCGCTTTGGAACGAATCAGGATTTCACTAAATTAATTGATGTATTACATCGGGATGATATGAATATTATTCTTGATTTTGTTTCTAACCATGTGCATCAAGAACATCCGATGATAAAAGCTAATCCCGAATGGAAAACAGATTTAAATCTGGAAGACGGTCGCACTAACATACGTCTTTGGGATGAGCATCGCCTTACTACATGGTTCGATGATTTTCTCCCGACTATCGATCTTGAAAATTCAGAAGCAGCAGAAGCAATGGCTGATACGGCAATGTTCTGGTTAGAGAATTTTGATATTGATGGTTATCGGCATGATGCAACAAAACATATCCCTTTATCTTACTGGCGCTTACTGAATAAAAAAATCCAAAAAGAAAATAAAAATATTTATCAGGTAGGTGAAACCTTTGGAAGTCGAAAATTAATCGGTTCGTATGTTGGTCCGGGTATGATGGATGGACAGTTTGATTTTAATCTTTACTTTGATATCAGAGATGTGCTTTCTCAGGATGGACAATCTTTTAAAAGGGTAGCTAATAGTTTAGAAGAGAGTTTAAATTTTTACGGACATCATCATTTGATGGCTAATATAACGGGCAACCATGATCTGCCCCGTTTTATTAGTTATGCCGGTGGAGATTTAAAATTCGATGAAGACCCTAAAGCAGCAGGATGGGAGAGAGAGATTAAAGTTTTAAACAATGAAGGATATGATCGTTTGCAATTGTTACATAGTATGCTATTTTTCTTGCCCGGAATACCATGCACATATTACGGTGACGAATTCGGAATGCCGGGAGCGAACGATCCGGATAACAGACGAATGATGTATTTTGATAATTTGTCAAAAGAAGAAATGCAAACCTTAGCAAATTACCAGGTCTTGTCTAACTTAAGATCAGATAACCTTGCTTTAATTTATGGTTCGACCAAAGTTTTATTAGCGGAAGATGATTTACTTATTTTAAAGCGAAGTTATTTTAGTGATGCCGTCGTTTTATTTATTAATAAATCAAAAGAACCGATTCATTTTAATTTACCTGATGAAGCTGTTTTTAGTGCGCCTGAATATGTTACCAGAGTACTGGATGTTTCGGATCAGGATACGAGAAAAATTGTTATCCCTCCTTTGTCCTATGAATTAATGTATAATTATAATAAAAATAAATAATGAACATAGCAATTATTGCACACGACGGAAAGAAAGCAGAAATGGTTTCTTTTCTAATGAAGAATCTTGATTTTTTGCATTTGGAAGAAGTAAGCCTTGTTGCAACAGGAACTACCGGAACACATGTTGAAGAAGCAGGATTAAAAGTTACAAAAGTACTATCCGGTCCGCATGGGGGTGATGCGCAAATTGCCTCGATGCTTGTAGAAGGAAATGTGCAGGCGGTAATCTTTTTCAGAGATCCGCTCGATAAACATCCGCATGAACCGGATATTAATATGTTAATGAGACTTTGTGATGTACACAATGTTCCCTTAGCAACAAACCCGGCTACTGCCTATCGATTATTATATGGTTTTGATAAAGAAAGACAAGAAAATGCATAAATACTTAATTTTTATTTCAGCGATAATACTTTTAGCAAGTTGCTCTTCAAAGGAAGCAGTTAAAACACAACAAGTCGTCGAGCAAAAAGCCGAGACGGTTTTGTCTGATAATTCTGAAAAATGTCAGGAAGGATTTTTACCTGCGCCGGAATGGTCAAAAAACGCAGTTTTGTATGAAGTAAATGTTCGGCAATATTCTAAAGCAGGAACATTTAAAGCAGTTGAAAATGATTTAGATCGTTTACAGGAAATGGGCATTGATATTTTATGGTTAATGCCGATCCATCCAATAGGGGAAAAAGAGCGAAAAGGAACGGAAGGAAGTTATTATTCAGTGAAAGATTACAGAGATGTCGATCCTTCTTATGGTACTATTGAAGATTTAAAATCTCTAGTGAACGCCACACATAACCGTAATATGTATTTAATAATCGATTGGGTGGCCAATCATTCTTCATGGGACAACTACCTGATTAAAGAACATCCGGAATGGTATACATTGAAAGATGGAAAGATGGTTCCTCCGGTAGATGATTGGAGCGATGTGGCAGATTTAAATTTTGAAGAGGAAGGATTACAAAACTATATGGCTGATGCAATGGATTTTTGGGTGAAGGAATGTAATATTGATGGATTCAGATGCGATGTTGCTGAAATGGTGCCGATGGAATTCTGGACAAAAGTGAAAAAGCAATTAGATAAAACGAAACAGGTATTTATGCTGGCGGAAGGAGAAAATCCTGAATTACATCAGCATGGTTTTCATATGACGTATAGCTGGGAATTTCATCATTTAATGAATAAAGTGGCTAAAGGTGAAAAGAATGCGAATGATATCAGAGCGTATTTTTATCGTAGCGATGAAAAATATAATGATTGTGATTATCGATTAAATTTCACGTCCAATCACGATGAAAATAGCTGGAATGGAACTGTGTTTGAACGAATGGGTGATGCAGCAGAATGTTTTGCAGCCCTTAGCTACGCCGTTCCGGGGATGCCCTTAATATATTCCGGACAGGAAGCACCTCTAAAAAAACGCCTGGAGTTTTTTGAAAAAGATGTGATTGATTGGAACGGATACAGCTGGGCTCCAAACTATAAATTATGGAACCGATTAAAACATGAACATAAAGCTATGTGGAACGGTGAGTATGGGGGAGAGATTGAATTTGTTGATTGTACCAAAAGCGATAAAGTTTTATTGTTTAAACGCATAAGTGGTGATGATGTGGTTTTTGGAATGTTTAATTTAAGTAACGAAAGACAAATCATTGAAACCAAAGATCCAACGCTTGATTTAAAAATGGGGCAAAATCGTTTTGACTTAGAACCATGGCAGTATTATATTTTTGCTGATTAATACTTTGAAATAAGACCGAAATTTCTCGACCGCAGTTCATCCTGAGCGTAGCGAAGGATCTTTTTTTTGAAAAAGATTTAAACTTGCACGAGGTTTATCCGAACTGAACTTAATTTGAGTTTGAGTTTGAATTTGACACTTGAATTTATAAAAGCACTTGAACTCAAAAAAAGGTGATCCATCCCAAAAGGGCAGACCACCTTCGCACAACTTTACACGATGTAAATTATTTCTCGTAGATTTCGTAAATCTGAT
>JAHDHT010000025.1:5018-12321 GCA_020631175.1 Chitinophagales bacterium | reverse complement strand
CTTCGCACAACTTTACACGATGTAAATTATTTCTCGTAGATTTCGTAAATCTGATTATTAAAAACAAATTTGATGTTATTACCTAAAGCCAGATAAGAAGCAGCTTCAGGTTCATTTTTCAATAAATTATAATAATCTTCAGAAGCAAATTCTATTCTGTTAAGTTTTAAATGCATGTTATTTTGAATTTCTGAATCCACCCAGACATTATTATTGTTAAAAAATGCTCTTCCATTATTCATCACAACATCATTAAATGCACCATCATATCCAATTACTTCCTTATCAGATAAATAATTCATATTATTCTGTTGCTGAATATTTTGACTGCTCGCTACCGATTTAGCACTTTTCGTTTCAAACATACTTTCATATTCCTCTTCTACTTCTTCAATAACAGGACTATATGTTCTGCCTTGTGTAACAACATCCATTAAATTAAATGTCATTTCAGGCATTTCTCTTGCAATTTGTCTTTCATCCTCCACAATTAAATAACTTGTATAGGGTGTAACAATTCCATATTGTTTAGCAATTTTCACAACAGAAGATTTAATTTCTTCATTCTCTCCATGCAAACGTATTTGATCCAATAAATATCCTACAGCACGATTAGCCCAAAGCTCTCCTAAAAATGGTTTTGATTCGTCTGCTATGAATTCAACCGGATAGTTAAACGATATTTCTTCACCATTATGCACAGCATTTACCTTTACCGTTGCTTTGCCGCTTTTCGCCATTTTACCCATTAAGCTTACACTACTGCCTTTAAACAAATCAGGAATTTCTTTAGGGTAAACAGAAGAAGTGGAAACGCCTTCAATTTCAACTTTTATATCAGATAAAACTGGAGCACTTATCTTATTATAAAACTCACTTACTTTTACATCGATGTTTTCTTCCGGTTTAATATAACTTCGATAAGCTTTCGTCATTTTTGTTATCTTATCTAATAGATGAGTATTCAATTCATTACCCACACCGAACGTAAATACCCTTTTATTTACAGTGTTTAAATTTTCAACCATCGATAATAATCTGTCTGTATTTGTTTCACCTATAGTAGGCTCACCGTCTGTTAGTAATACTACATATTCGGGTCTTTGTCGATTTGAATTAGCATCATTTAAACTCAATCGCAAGGCCTCTTCAATATTTGTACTTCCTAAGGCTTCAATTTGATCTATATAAACACAAGCCTCAGCAAGACTTTCTTCATTAGCCGGAGTCAGTCGATCAAAAAGCGCATCTGCTTCTGTAGCAAACTGAACAATCTGAAAACGATCGCCTTCACTTAAATGGTCGATGCAATAATGTAAAGCCGCTTTTGCCTGCTCCATCTTTTTTCCATCCATACTACCCGAAGCGTCTAATACAAATGTGATATCCTTTTCAAAGACCTGATCTTCGTTGATATATCCCGGATCAAAATGCAACATGAAAAAACGATCATCTTTAATTCCTCGCCCGGCCACGACGGAAGCTCCAACAAAACTTTGATGTGATTTATAGAATAAATGAATATTCTGATCAGCACTTAATTGTGATCGCTCCAATCCAAGTCTAGCCTTTTGATTTCCCTTTCGAATAATTTCCATCTCATGAGTAGGAGAGTAAATGTTTTTTAAAGCATCACTGGATTCTAATTGAACCTCAAAACCAAATTGCCCAATTTGTGCCTTTGACTTATCCGAATGACTGAATGGATATTCATAGGCTACTGTCCCGTTATTTGTGCTGAGAATTTCGTTATATATCAATTTCACTTCAGTCTCAGAACCAGGTAGGATGGGGAAAATACGTACTTTAAATAAAGATTGATTGGCATATTCAAGCAATGCGGGATCTTTTAAACTACGAACGATCTGCTCGTAAATTTGCTTAGCTTTTCCTGCATCCAATAATTCAGCTTTTTTCTCCTGACCATTAATCATCATCGTAAAATCACTGATTACAGCTCCTTCCGGAACAGGAAAGTAAAAATATCCTTCCAGTCTGTGTTTAGTCGGATTTTTAAAAACTTGTTTGATCTCCGTTTGGGCAGCCAGATCATATATAGAAACAGTTGCCTGTTCTTTATTTAATTCAAGTGTCTGGTTTAAATAATTTCGATCAGTTCCACTTAATACAAAACCACCTGCGAATAAGGCTTGATTTATAGCTAAGGTAAAAACAGAAATCAGGATACTCCATTTCAGTTGCATAGTCTATTCTTTTACCGGTTAGATTCAGATTTAGATCAATTTGGTGCCTCAAAAGCATAGAACATTCAAATTTTATTGATTTAGAGTGAAATTTCAATTAGATTACAGGTTTAGATTTGTTTAGTATAATAGGATAAAGTGTCCACAGGTAAAAAAATTACTCCCGTTCTCTTCGGGGTATTGTTTTGGATCGGCGTAACATTGTTTTCATATATCGCTCTTGCACAAACTTTTGAGCAGGATGATGTATTTAAAATTCTATTGCTACTACTTCCTATATTTATGATTTTCAACTACATTCATTTCCGATTTCTTTTTCAGAATTTCTATTCAAGAGGTAATGCATTTTTATATATCGCCTCTTTTCTATTGCTTTCATTGTTTTCAATTGTAGTACTATCGGGATCAATAGAATACTTCTTTAACAACGATCCGACAATTAAATCCTTCTTTTTCGAGAAGAGAGGTAAACTTCAATTCAGTATTGATATAGCCTTCATTCTGATCATGTTTGCAATGTTGAGATATGTAAAAGTCTATATTCGATATAAGGAGATGTTTGATCAGGATAAAACATTAGCAAAGCTATCTGAATTAAATAAATTAAATTCTTCTTTGCATCTTCCTTTCATTCAAAAAAAGATAGGCAAACTAAATTCTTCTATGATTCAAAATGAAAACACAGAATTTCTGGAAGAACTAAATGCTGTTAAAAAAGTAGTAAACTATCAGCTCGATGGAGATTTAAATAACCTTGTACCCTTGCATACAGAGATAGAATATCTGAGAGATTATATTGCTTCTATTAAAGAAGATGCTGACCCGGAATTAAAAATAAACTTCGTAGATGACGGAGATATTAAAGGCCATAGCATTTTGAGGAACACCTTTTTGCCTATCGTAAATAGTATGATCGTTCAAGGCATCTCTAATGTTTATGAAGAAGGATCATTGGATATTTTTATTGTTGCCAATGATGATCACATACTTTTTAAAGTAAATAATACATTACCGGCAAGAATAAGTATTGAAGAGAATTATGTGGTAGAGCAGAAGCAAATGAAAGCATTACTCTCCAGATTATTTTTAGTGTATAGTTCAGATCATGAACTCGTTGTTAATTATAATAGTAATCAATTAACGACCTATCTTAAAATTGAGAAGACCAAGTCTTAAAATCAGCTGCCCAATTTTCAATTTTACTGGCTGTCTGAATACTTTCATGTAAATGTTTCAGAAACTGTGTTCGTTTCATTTCCTCAGCGCCCAAACTCGCTAAATGGTCATTCCTGATCTGACAGTCAATCATAGGAACATCATAGGCGTCTAAAAATCTTGCTAAATGTATAAAGGCTGTTTTCGATGCATTACTTCTCTTTGAAAACATAGATTCACCACAAAAAATATTACCAATAAACAATCCATACAATCCACCCACAAGTTCTTTTCCTTCCCAAACTTCAAGGCTATGGGCAAATCCCAATTCATGAAGAAGGATATAAGCATTTTCCATATCGTCTGTTATCCAGGTACCTCCGTCCTGATGATTCCGCTTAGCCGTTTTACATTCGCTTATAACTTCATTAAAAGCTAAATCTGCCGTTACCCTGAAGTGTTTGCGATTTAAGATGTTTCGCATGCTTTTGGATACTTTCACTCGGGAAGGATAAAGGATACATCTTGGGTCAGGCGAAAACCAAAGAATAGGAGAGTCTTCAGAATACCACGGGAAAATACCGTTGCAATAGGCATTTAACAGCTGTCTTGGATGCAGTGTTCCACCCACACCAATTAAACCATCCGGTTCGGCAAGTTCCGGATCTGGAAATTCAAAACCGGTTATTCTGAATATCATTAGAAATTATTCAATTGTAGCTCCGATACCACGATCTGAAAAACCGTCTTTCAAGGGCTTTAGTTCTTCTTTAGAACCGTGTTTTACAGCGTATTTCCCTTTAAAATGAATGATGAGCGTGCATTGTTCTGCTTGTTCAGGAGCCATTTTGAGAATGTCTACTAGTGCCTGAATTACATATTCAAAAGTATTGACCTCATCATTATGAACGATTAAGGTAGACGTACCAATCACTTCTTCCAGAATATCTTCTACAACTACTGTCTCTTCCTGAGTCGAAAAAACAGGCAATAAAAATTCGTCAAAATACTTAGTGTCTTCAGACATCAAACTTAATTTATTCGAAAAATACTATAAAAATCAATTTATCAAAAGTATAGTTCCTGTTATTACGGGTTCCGTACTATTAAGTTTAAGCGCATAATAATAAGTTCCATGGCTCAGGACTTTATCATTATGCCTTCCATCCCAGGTTTGATCATTTCCTCTTCCTTCATATAAGAGCTCACCCCATCGATTCCATATTTGCACAGATAAGTCAGGATAATCAACAAAAAACGGATGTTCAAGCACCCAAATATCGTTTTTGTTATCCCCATTAAGCGTGAGCACGTTTGGAATAATGTCTTTAATATTCTGGAAGCATTCATCGATTAAAATGGTGATACTATCCGTAATCATACATCCTTCCACATTGGTTATATCGACTGTGTAAGTGATCGGAATATTCGTTGTACTAATCGGATTTTCAACCAAAGAATCACTTAATGCGAAACCAGGCGACCACTCATACATTATTCCACCCTGAGCAAGCATTTGTACAGGGTCTTCTTCACATTTATTGATGATTAAATTATTTAAAGTAGGTTCCGGTTCCGGAAGGATGGAAATAAATATTGAATCTTCATCACGACAGCCTGCTTCATTGGTACCGGTAACAATATATAACTGATCTGATTCAGGAAAAACCAGGGGATTTGAAATATTCGGATTGTCGAACAAATCAGAAGGTGACCAGGTGTAAAAAGTAGATCCTGATGCCAGTAAAGGATAGGCTTCACCCGGACAAATACTATCATCCAATCCTGCAAAAACAACAGGATTATTTTGTGAGATAACAGTTATTTGTGTTGTTTCAGAACATCCAACCAAATCACTACCGGTAAGGGTATAGGTTATGGTATCAATGATGTTCATATTGACAACAATCGAATCGCCCGAAACTGAATTTAAAAATAAAGAAGGACTCCAGAAGAAATTATCGGCTCCACTTACCACAATCGACTTATCTGCATTCAAACAAGTATAGATCGTGTCGGATGGAATTTGAATATCGATAAAATCAATTACTTCAATGGTAACATCAATTTCGGAAGAACAACCATTAACATCCGTCCCGGTAACGGTATAGGTAGTGGTTTCTAAAGGTCCGGCTTCAACGATAGCACCTGTATCGATTACCAAACCATCTGAAGGGCTCCATGAATAAGAGACCGCACCGATCATAGCCACATTTATAGCTTCTCCCTGACAAGTGCTTGGTGAAGAAGGTGTGAAATCTAATCCGGGTGGATTATTAACGGTAACGGTAATATCATCGCTGGCAGTACAATTATCGGCACTTGTAACGGTCAAGGTATAGGATATAGTTTCGGTATTGCTGAAAAAGGGACTAGATATTCCGGCATTACTTAATCCGGTTGATGGCTCCCATAAATAAGAAACTCCGCCTGTTCCGGTTAGTTGAACTTCATCTCCTAAACAAACTGCAAAATCTTCACCGGCATTGGCTTCAGGTAATGGATTAACATTAATGGTAAAACTAACAGAATCAGTGCAGGTTCCGGAAGAACTGATCACACTGTAGGTTGTACTTTCTTCAGGAAAAAATAATGGGTTTGAAATATTCGGATCCGAAATTCCATCCAAAGGAAACCAACTAAAATCTGTTCCACCTGAAGCAAGCAATTGAATGGTGTCACCTTCACAAATTTCATTGTCGCCATCAATGCTGGTTTGTAAAGCTCCGCTTATACTAACATTAACAAAACTCGTATCGGCACAGTCGTTCTCATCAGTTATAATTAATTGAAAGCTTTGATCAGTATCAACAGCTATGTAAGGGTTACTAATTGTACTATCAGAAATACCGGCAGACGGAGACCATTCATATGTCCACAAAGGATTTGCAAATCCATTATAATTAACCTGAACACTATCGCCCGGGCAAATGGTATAGTTACTTATGATTTCAGGATTTGGAGGCGCATTAATGAATACTTCAACTGTATCTGTATCTGTACAAGTCGGACTGGATACCGTAAGAACATAAACAGAACTTGAATCAGGGCTTACAATTTGATCGATCTCGTTAGGATCATTAAATGCCGGAGCAGGAGACCATAGATAATCTGAACCGCCACTACCGGATAATTCAACGGAATTACCCGGACAGATAAACTGATCAGGACCAGCCGATGCTTGTAAACTTGTATCTACCTCTATAAATAAAGAGCCTTTAGCCTGACAACCGTTTTCATCGACAACATTCAACTGATAAAATGCAGAATTTGGAGGGTACACTAATGTATTTAATGTGTTAGCGTCTTCAATAAAAGTGTCGGGAGACCAAACAATAGAGGTAAGCGGCACATCAACTGCAGCGTCTGTAAGTACAGAGTCTCCTTCACAAATCCATTGCTGGAAAGTCAAATCAAGATTGATCGGCTCATAAACGTCAATAAAGACCGAATCTTCATAAACACATGGCCCGTAATTGTCTGCTATTTCAACATAAAACCACTGCGCCGTGGCATTTTGAAACAAGGGATTTAAGATATCAGGATTCGAAACCATATTTGCCGGAGACCATGTAAGCGTATATCCGGTTAAAGCCTGAACACCTAATGACAAATTCTCATTATCACACTTAATCGTATCCTCCGGTAAAATGAAAGGATTTCCATGGTTTGGAATAACAATATTCTGAATACTGCTAACGAAAGATCCATCCGGCATATAAGCATCTAAAGTAGTTTGATAGTTTCCCGGCGTAGTATAATACACCTGCAGAGGATTGCTTAAATCAGATGAACCCGGAACCCCACCTGTAAAAGTCCAGTCGAAGCTAACGGTGTCACCAAAAGATGTATTAGTATAATTGACGAATACGGAATCGCAGTTATTAACGACTTCAAATTCAAAATCAGCGGTAGCAGATTGTGCATTCATACGCATAGCGCTG
>JAHDHT010000025.1:0-4918 GCA_020631175.1 Chitinophagales bacterium | reverse complement strand
GACTTCAAATTCAAAATCAGCGGTAGCAGATTGTGCATTCATACGCATAGCGCTGAACATCAGGCATAATAGAATGCCGATACTAATGCAGATTGGTTTGGTTCTCATCGAAAGCTTGCAAAAATAAGCTATTGTACTAACAGTTAGAGCACCTTGATTATTTTATTCTGTCCTCAATTTGTTCTTTTTTGAATAAAAATGCCCTTTAGTAGCATTAGTTATGGCCTATCTGAGGTCTTATCGTATCTCTTCAAACCTTTTATCATATCGATTAATCATATTCGACCAATCATATTGCTCAACAAAAGACGCAGATTGTTGCTTTCGGAGTACTTTGACGTTCATTATACGCCGTTGAATCAGATTGGCAAAATCTGCTTCATTTTCATAGAAAAAGGTGCGGTGAAGCGATTCAGGAATGTGTTCAGGATAAGCAAGCCGTTTTGGAAGAAGCGGAATAGCATTTGCCGCCATTGCTTCTACAATACTGATTCCAAAGAAGTCCTGATGCGAACTTACCGGAAGTAAATCAGCCTTTAGTAATAAGGCATTATAAGCATCGCGACTTTCAGCATATCCCCAGTGAATAATTTCTTTGTCTAATCGTTTTTTAGCTTCATCGAAAATAGGAGGGTAGCTTTTATATTGTTCACCGGCAACGATTAATTCAAATCGAATTCCTCGATTTTGCAATTCAAAAAGAGCGTTGAAAAAGCCGGAAGGATTTTTATCATATTCCCAACGATGATTCCACAATAAGACCGCATTTTTGTTTTCAGACCGCCGATCTTCCTCATTCAAAAGTTGCGAAAGCGAAAGACCTAAATGTAAAACTTCAGATTTATTGAGAATCTGATCAATAGTATCCAAATTTCGCGCATCCGGAAATGCATTTAAAAAAGCCGGGAGCGCATCTAAAAATGAATTCTTATGATAGGCAGAATTGAAAAATATCTTATCAGCAACTAAAGCACTTGAATAATTAATAAAACCATAATGCCGATCTCTTTTTAATTGCACATCCTGATCTGTTGGAGACCAGGGATAGGTTAATTGATTTTCATGCATGTACAAAGCAAAGCGGCCCTGTTTATCATTATTTAAAAGGGATTTAAATAATGCCAAATCGAGCATGTCGCTGCATAGAAATAAATCAACTTTGAAATCAGAAGTATTTACTTTTTCAGCAAGGCTGATAGCCGCACCGTGCATGCGCCATTTCCAATGCCTGCCCGGCAGACTGAAAATTTCAATTGTATGGGAAGAATGTGCTTTAAGTGATAAAGCCCATTGCTCGTGCGAGCCGCCAAAAAATGGTTCTATTAATGCAATGTTCATTTTGATTTAGACTGATTCATTAATCAATCAAAACCAAATTACGGCAAAGCAAATTAATCAACGATTTTAAATCCTAAGTTTTTATCGAAAGCAGCTTTTTCTGCGGCAGACATTTTGTTGCGAATGGCTCTGATGGTATATCCACCCTGAAGAATATCATTTCTAAGATACATCCAGTCTGTTGCCTTTTCCATTTCAACTTTTATCTTTTGACCTTGCTTAAGATCTTTGATTTTCTTTGGCGTGTTCGCAATATTGCCAAACAATATGCCACCTTCATACAGTAAATTATCAACCCAGATATGCTCGGTATTTCCGAAATCGGTAAATTCAATTTTCACAGAAAAATTGTAATTCTGCTTATCATTTTTTCCTAAGGCAACAATGAAATCCTTCATCGTTTTCTTTGCTTCCAGAATGGCTTTTTCCATATCAGCATCTTTGCTGGAAACCATTTTGACATTACTGTCTTTCTTGATATCATCACAAGCAATAAAACCAAGGGCCGAAACCATCAAAAGCATTAAAAATAATCTGTACATAATTCCAGTTTGAGTGCGCAAAAATAAAAAACCTCATGACATTATATCATGAGGTTTACAAACTATTTCAAAAGCTAGATTATTGTAAATAGAAACTTAATCTTTCTTAAACCCGGATTGCATACTAGAGTTTTGATTTTCTAATGCACAATCCGGGTTAAACACACGTAATTTACTGTACAACTATTTTCTTGGTCATTTTGCCTTCATTGCGGATGATTTCAAGAATATATGTTCCGCTGCCATAATCACCAATATCAACTGTTTCATCAAATACACCACTAAATCCATCCAATTCACGATCATAAACAATTCGACCATCAATGTTTAGAATTCTGATTTGTGTATCTGCATTTTCATTTACTTCAAACTTTAAGTTAAACTGACCATTATTCGGGTTCGGGAAGAATTGAATAAAATCAATTTCAGAATCATCCATTTCTCTCAGATTCGAATTGTTCGAATAATCATCCAACCATTCCACATCTTCATCATCCAAATCTGAAATAATTACCATAACACGGGTATTGTTATTTGAACGATTGAAGAATTCAAAAGGGCTGCTTCCATTGTTATTATCGAATCGCTCATTTCCTTCCATCCAGTCAAGCCTTCCTTCCGAATCCATACATCCACCCAAATTTCTTTGAAAACGTTTGATCATCGGGCGACCTTCTTTTAATTCAATTTTCGCTTTCTCTTTTTTTCCATCTCTTAAATATTCAACCTTAACAACATCACCAATTTCTTTATCTGCCAAGACATTAAATATATCGTCCATTTCTGCGATCTCATTATTATCGATTTCTGTAATAATATCACCTTCCTGCATTCCCGCTTCATAGGCACCTAAATCTTCAGACAAATTTGTTACCTCAACGCCATCTTCTGTATCGGTAATCGTTACACCCATCATCGGTTTAGATTCAAAATCACCACCAAAGAAATCGATTGCATCATCTGCATCAAAGTCAAAATTTAGGTTAAAATTTCTCATTCCTTCCGGAAGTGATTCTTTAAAAGCCTCTACGTCGAACGGTTCGTCTCTATCAAAACGGAACATGTGTACCTGATTATCAGGATCTGTAATTTTTATATCCCCCTCAATATTCATTTCCTGCAATAATTCATTAATCTGATTTTCGAGATCTTCCATATTTACCTCTTCATCAGAATCGATATTTAATTTTAATTGCTTATCACGTTTGAAAAATATTTGGGGATTAGCCGTCGCATTTCCCGGTTCATTAATTTCCATGTTTTGTTCATTGAGCAAACGTTGCAGCTCCGGGTCGTTCGGGTCGTCAAATGTTTTTTTGATTACTTGCTTTTTTCCATCCACCTCTTTTTCAATGTGAATTTTAATCTTAGAATTCTTGTTGGCATCCTGCGCAACAGCAATCGTTAAACTGCCGCAAAGCATAATCATGCAGCAAAGAAAAATACTTAAAAAGTGCTTACCTGAGTTCATAGTACGATCATTTTGTTGTTCAAATATACGGCAGCAGTTCACTCAATTCTGTTAAATCATTTGCTAAAAAACGTTAGAGATTGTTAACAGAAATCGATTGTTTTCGAGTGAATGTTGGGCGGTCCCCTTTGTTTTTCCGCTTGCAGCTCCAAAACAAAGCGTCGGGCTGACCCATTGCAATCTGCTGCATCAAACATACTATTTACTATCGGCAGACAAGAGCTTCCGCCGGTCGCTTTGCTGCCAATGTAAATAGAAATGTTTGTTTGCAGCAGTATTTCCATTCGCATCCCTACCGCAATGAATAGTGATAAACATGTAAGTTTTCACCCAAAAATTGTAATAATTAATACGTGAAATGAGCTATCTTTAAACATGATTTTTAGAATATATATGCTTTGGATTGCATTGCTAACGACCAGTGTTTGCTTTGCTCAAAATGATGTTTATCTAAACATTAATCATTTAATGAATGGTCAGCAACTAAGTAATACTTCAGTAGGTACCAATAACCTTGATGAATCTTTTTCTTGTACAAGAATGGAATACTATTTATCACAAATTTCAATCTGGCACGACGGCGGTCAACAAACTACTGTAGAAGATACATGGTTTCTAATTGATGCCTTCGAAGAATCAAGTTTATATTTAGGAAATTTTGATATACAAAACGTAGATTCAATTGTGTTTGGGGTAGGAGTAGAAGAAGCCGCCAATCACCTTGATCCGGCACTGTATGAAGAAAGCCACCCTTTAGCATATCAAAATCCATCTATGCACTGGGGATGGACGTCCGGATATCGATTTGTTGCTTTTGAAGGTACGATGGCTGCCAGTGATGCGTATATCTGGCAAGTACATGCTTTAGGTGATAATAATTATGAGCTTACACAAGTATCTGTTGAAGCAGAAGCTGCTGATGGAACTTTAGAAATTGAATTGAACGGGAATTATGATAGAGCGTTTGAAAATGTGCAGCTGGGAACTGGAATTATTGTACATGGTACTTCAGGTAAAGCAATTGCCGTAATGACAAATATGCAAACAAATGTTTTTGTTTCAGCTGAAGAAGATATCTTAAATTCAATTGAGGAAGAAGAATTGCTAAGTAATTTTCAAATATTTCCACAGCCTGCAAGTGTAAATGAAGCCTTTACAATAGTAAATAATAATGCAATCAATGAAAAATTGATTGTGTATAATTTACATGGGGCGGAAATATTTTCTTCAGATTTAAACGCTTTTGGTGAAACCAACTTTCAACTTTCATCATCAGGAATTTATCTTGTTCATTTTGTTGAGTCTGATATATTTAAAAAATTAATTATCCGGTGAAAGTAATTTGTCGATTATTTTTATTTAGTATTTTTTTAATTTTTTGTACGTCTTGTAAAGACGATAATTCAGATATTAGTCAGGTTGTATTATTTAATGATACATCATATATCCTGGAATTTGAAAATCTTCCTCCCCCTAATCTTCCAGCCGACAATCAACTCAGAAAAGAAACGGTTAAACTGGGAAGGTTTCTTTTTTATGATACAAAGCTTTCTATAAACAATAGTCA
>JAHDHT010000024.1 GCA_020631175.1 Chitinophagales bacterium | reverse complement strand
ATTGTACAGAATCTGTAAGTTGTACTTTCGTTTATGAAATTGATTGTGAAGCGGATGGAGGTCGATTTTAGTAAAAGCGAATTCATTCGCTTTTGAAACCTTGTAAGGGCGAATTCATTCGCCTTTAAAGCTTCCAAAAACAGAAAACGGTAGTTTTCAGGAAACAAAAACGTTAGAATATAAAAGGAGATGTATAAAAATGCATCTCCTTTTTTATTTTTAAGTTTAAATACGATCATCCCCTTCTTTTGTAGGAAGGTAAAAGAAGATTAAATAAAAACTCCCCTGCTTCAAAAGGAGGGGAAGGCCGAAGGCCAGGGGTGGTTACAACATTACATCCATCCAAAACCAAAAAAAACCATAAACAAATCGAAGTAAACAAACCATTTCTATTAAACCCAAAACACTACAGATGGATAATCCTGCTTGCCGCGGCATTAGTCTATCTAAATACCTTACCCAATGGTTTATCTTTCGATGATAATTATGTAATTACGCCAACTACCCTTAAAGGAATAAGTGCCATTCCCGAAATCTTAACTACTAAATACATTGAAGCCGATTTCGCAGAATTCGGTTATCGTCCGGTTGTTCTAATTTCATTTGCTATACAACATAGTATATTCGGACAAAATGTTTTCTGGGGGCATTTAATTAATCTGCTTCTATATCTGGGAGGATTATATTTATGGTGGATGTTTTTAAGCCGATTAGAAATTAATAGGCATTTAGTTTTTATTTCACTTCTATTATTTGCGCTTCACCCTGTTCATACAGAAGTAGTCGCAAGTTTGAAGAACAGGGACATTTTAATTAATCAGATTTTCGCACTGAGTAGTGGCCTGTTCTTTCTGAAATTTCTTGAACAGCGCAAATGGCTATTTCTGATTTTCAGCATTTTAGGTGTTGCTGTAGTATTTATTACAAAAACTACCGGTTTAATATATTTTGTAATACTGGGGCTTTTTTTATTTAATAAGGCGATGCATTATAAAAAAGAAATGGCATTACTTCTCGGAAGTTCTGCAATAGTAATGCTGTTGATACGTATAGCAAAGAAGTCTTATTTTCCAAAAAATGAGAATATTGCTTACTTTATCACACATCCTTTAGATCATGTTTATACTTCTGTAATAGAGAGGATTCCAGTTGGCATATTGTGCATCATAAATTACCTTAAACTTTTAATCTGGCCAACGAATCTAAAATTATATTATGGTTATAATACCATCCCATTAATCTCGTGGAATCATGTAATTTCTATTCCAATTGCAGTAATATTTTTTTCATCGATTTTAATAATTATTTTTTGCTGGTTTCGAAGTAAAAGTAAATTAAAATGGAAAATGGCTTTCGGTCTTTGGCTCGGTCTTTTTGTTTACTCAAATATAATCAGAACAGGTCCCGGTATTATTGCTGAGCGATTTATTTTTGAAATAAGTATTTTTTATTGTTTTTTATTGGGAGGATTAATTTTCTGGGCAGTAAAAAAAGTTCACCATTTTAAATGGTTGGCATTGTCGATTTTAATATTTTACAGTGCTTTAACGGTGTTGAGAAACAATGATTGGAGTAGTTTGGAAGGCTTGCTCATTGCAGATATGCCAAAGCTTGAAAACTCCGCGAAAGTAAATATGTTAATGGCCGATTATTATGCACAGAAAAGGCAGCTGAGAAATTCAACACAATGGGATAAAATAATTGAAAAACACTACTTAAAAGCAATTGATATCTATCCGGATTATCTATTTCCGATTAATAATCTTGGGATGCTGTATAGAGCACAAAAAAAGTTCGATAAAGCTATTCCTTACCTGGAAACTTCGCATAGGAAAGAACCTGATAATCATTTAATTTTCTATAACCTTGGCGAGGTTTATGATTTAAAAGGAGAAAAAGAAAAAGCAAAATTACATTTTGTAAAAGCGCTTGATCGTGATCAGTCTGATCCATACAATCAGTTATCTGTTCGAACTTATTTCAAGTTGTTAAGTGAAAGCAAATCATTACAAGAAATGAAAAATATTTATCGAAAAGTAGATTATACTAAATATGAAGATTTTGTTTTTGTAAACAAATTAGGAGAATTATATTTAGCTTATGAAGGACCTGAAGCTGCGCGTTCCGTATGGGAATTTGTTTTGGAAAAAGACCAGCATAATCAAATAGCAAAAAACTATTTATTAAAAATTAAATAAATGAAGATTCAAATTAGACAATGTTTTATCTTTAAGCCATGAAGGAAACATTTACTTTCGTTTCTTTAATTATGATTTTGATTATCACTTCTTGCCAACAAGAAGAAACAATTAAAATTTACTCTCCTGATTATTATGAATATGCTTATAAACATGATCAGCAGTTTGCTTATTTCAAAGCAAAACC
This sequence comes from Chitinophagales bacterium, assembly GCA_020631175.1. Lineage (GTDB taxonomy): Bacteria > Bacteroidota > Bacteroidia > Chitinophagales > JAHDHT01 > JAHDHT01. The sequence goes on along the minus strand of JAHDHT010000024.1, from coordinate 25,251 downwards.
TCCGTATGAAAATTTTAGAAAGAAGATAGAATATGACAAATTCGGACATCCAATTTCCATTTTTCAATACAATAATATCAGATTGGATACGCTACATGGGCCATGGATTCAATTTTATGTAAGTGGTAATATTCGTGCTTCTGGTTATTATAGTAATGGGAGAAAAGTTGGTGCCTGGAAGAGATATTTTGATGGTAAATTAAATGGAGAAGCTTTTATTGAATCGGAAGAGTATTTCGTTAATGACATTCAACATGGAGATAAAAAATTTTATCATGAAAACGGAGCATTATTTGCCTATTACAACTATGAAATGGGTTTGAAAGATGGTATAATCAAGAAATATATGCCAGATGGAATCCAGATATTTGAGGAATTCTATAATAAAGGTACACTTATTTATCAAAAAGAATGGTATCCGAATTCAAACGAAAGATTATATGCAGAATATGAAATTAATGGAAATGAAAAATTAAAGATTGCCTATGATGAAAAGGGAAGGAAACGCTTAGAAGCAAGAAAACTTAAAAATGGTAAAATCAAAAGTATTGCATTTGACGCAAGCGGCAATATTGTCAAAGAAGAATTATGGGAAGAATAAATGACTGTATCATTGGATTGATCTTATTGCTTTTCTTCAGCTCATGCGATAATAAAAATCAATTCGTAAAATATGAATTACCAGAAATGCCAGATTTGCCTGTTATGCGAAGTCTTGATATGCCTTTTTCAAGTGCAAAAGCAGAAGCTTTGGCAATGGATCTTGCCGAACAAAAAGTATGCAACTGCTATAGAACTTCTGATAGGAGCGTTTGGGAATTATGTGAAGTATTATCAGATAATGAAATGGACAAATTAATCATAATCCAATCTAATGATGAAGTAAAACATTTTATGTTAAGAGCTTATTTTGAAACAAAAAATAGATGTAAACTAAGTCAAAAACTAATCGATTCATTACCAGACTTCGACATTTATTATGATCATAAAAATGGCTCAATCTTGAAAATCAACTCTGATTTTACTACAAATTAATTTATTCAATTTGAAATTTCGGCATTAATTTTTATTTTTATTGTTGAATTGGTAGTATAAATCTGAATTTTTAAAATTCAGTAATGAAAAACTGTACTCAACGAACCTACTATTACCTGGTAACACATGTATAACCAGCATGTATTATATTAGTGTAATTTTTAATTTAAAAATTAAAAACCATTATACCTATGAAAAACCACATAGCTAATAAGCTAAGTATAGCTTTTGCCGTATGTTTCTTTTTATGTTCTGTAAATTTATTTGGACAACAAAAAGTTGAATCTAAACTAGAACAAACTCAACTCGAGCAAATCAAAGAAGGAAAGAAACAGCAAAAAATAGTTGTCAAAAAAATTCCTATTGAATCTGAAAAAGTAAAAGAAATTACAGCAACTAGTAATGTTAAACGCCAACAATTAAAATCTTCTGATTCAAAAGTGAGAAAAACTAATACTTCTCAAAATCATAATGTTGATGTTGCAAGTCAGAAAATGAGTTTGAAACAAAAGATCGATGTTTATCATAAAAATGATAAAGTAGCATTGCAAAAACTTTATGATGATATTCTAGGAAAGTTGGCGCATACCGAAGCAGGAACAAAAAGAGCTGATAAACTAAACAGAGTGCTTGAGTACATTGATTCGCTGCAATAGCAATTTCTTCCCAAAATTATTTTATTGCATTTGAGAAAGATTATAACCTTTTAACATACTATGAAAAAAATATTACTTACTAACCTAATAAAATGGATAATGCCCTCGATCGGTTTATTATTCATTAGCAGCAGCATGTTCGCGCAATGCTGTGATAATTGTCCACAAGATTTACCTGACGGAGACAATGCCACATTTGAGGTATTTGTCGTAGATGATGCGAGCACACCTGCAGACGAATGTCTTGATGTGGTAGATGAAGTTTCAATGAACTTTACTCATGAGTACATAGCCGATTTGAATATAAATGTCACAAGTCCTTGCGGCAATACAGCTGTTTTAGTTGCAGACGGGAATGCAGGATCTGGCTCAGGAGCTACTGATGACTCAACATGGGACATTACTTTCATCGACGGAGTACCTTCACCTGATATTGGAACAGGTACCTTTAATGTGCAAGATAGTGGATGGGCAACTAATCAAAATTATACTGGATCTTACAACGCCACCTCAGGTTCTATTGCAGGTTTAAATTGCCCGGGAGGCAACTGTGGGACATGGGAATTTTTTGTAGATGATGTCACAAATCTTGATTCAGGTGTTTTTAATGATTTTGGTCTTTCAAGTGGTGGTTCAGCATTAAATTGCACTTCTGTTGCACCACCCCCTTCCTGTGAAACCCAATTGTTTGACTTTGGTGGTGCAGGATATGCTCAATGTGCTAATATCCAACAATCATTTGACGATGCTTGTATCACAGATCCTGACTTTTGTGCAATTTTTGGGGGAGGAGCTAACCCATTTGGCGGATTTCCTGGATTTTCAGCAGCTGACGATCCTTGTACCTTTTGTTCAGCCTCTTCTATTGCAATTGATTTTGGAACGCAACCAACTCAAGCTTGTGTAGATGAATTAAATGCTTTAGATTTTGAAACTTATTTAGTACCCGGTAATGCTGTTGCACTAGATGGATGTAATCTTCCAGCAAATGCTGTTTTAGCAATTGATTGTGTAAATGGTGCGAATTCTTTTGAAAATGCTACTTATTCAGGACAAGGAGGAGATGGTTGTTTACCAGTTTATTATACCTGGGTACAAAGATTTAATGTGCCGGCATCAGGTAGTGGTTGCCCATGTGAAAATACTTGTTATACTGCAGCTCCGGTTACTTCTCAGGTTCCTGCCTGTACTCCAAATGATAATGCTTGTGATCCAAGTGCACTAGCACTTTCTTTAGAAGTTATCAATGGGACTTGTGATACAGCGCCTACTGTTAATATTTTAGCTGATTGTAATGGTGCTGAAGTAACATGCCCTACTACTGTTGAATTTAATATGGCAGTTCCAACATTAAGTTGCCCTGATAATCCAGGTACAGGAAACTTGTTAGCGCAAGTTACTATTAATGACCCTGAAAGAGATGCTTCATTAACTGCAGCTGGTGTGGCTCTTGCTCCTCATCCTTGTCCATTAGCAGTTGATGTTCCTGTTTCATACGATTGTGTTTGTTTAAGCTGCGACCAAGTTTATGAATTTGCAGCAGCAGATGTTTGTGCTGATAATAATGTAACATTAGCAATTCAACCTGGATGTGATCCTGGAACATTAGATCAATTTGGTTTAGAATTAGATTTAGATATTTATTTATATACAGGCACTCCTACATCAGCAACAGATTTAGGACCTAGTGCCGGTTATGACCCGCTACCTGCAACAGATAACAATTTTCCAACCACAAATCCTGATCTTTCTATTCTTGGTGGTGTCGGTGGAACATGGAATGGAACAATATGTGCAGATTTCATTGCTCCTGGCTTGACAAATAATACATGTGGTCCAGTAACTTATACTTATTTTATATTACCATGGGACAGAGACTTTGATTCAGACGGTGATGGTACTTTCGGTGAATATAATGTTACTACAGATGGCACATGTGATTGGAGGCGAGTAGATGTAACAGTTTGGCCTGCTCCATTTTCAGAGGTTCCTACAATAGGTGTTTGTGAAACCACAGCGTCTTCTATTATTATTCGATCAGCCGATGGAACTGATTGTGCGTCTGCAGCAGCAGTAGCAGCACCTGCAGATCCTGTTTGCCCTGAAACATCAGGTACTGATATGTTTATGTATAACTTTACAGCAGCTGATCTTGGTTTAGACACTGCACCGGCGGCTTGCCAACAAAGTTTTATGAATCAAATAGATGTTACATGTACTGGAGTTTGTTGTGAAATTTTGGATCCTATTACAACTGCTTCAACTATTTGTGAAGGAGATACTTCAGGTTCTTTAGCTGCTGCACCGAGTGATCCAACTTGTGATACGATAAATTGGTTCTCTGATGCTGCCGGTACAACTCAGGTAGGAACTGGTATGATGTACACACCTGCAGATGCAACTGCTGGAACATATACCTATTATGCGCAGTGTGTTGATACTTCAATACCTGACTGTGAAAGTGGATTAGTAGCTGCTGTTTACACCATAAATGCAAGTCCTACCGTAACACTTGATACACCTTCATTAAGTTGTTCTTCAGGACCGCAGGCATTAAATCCAAGCCCTGTAAGTGGTACATATTCTGGTAGCGGTGCTGCATTTGTTACAGGCGATCAGATTGATCCGGCCGATCTTACGGTTGGAGTTACTTATGATTTAACTTACACTTTTACAACTTCAGATGGCTGTGAAGGCAGCACTTCTATTACATTTTCATTCAATGTTGATTGTGGTGCTAACGGAGGTAGCTTCTAATAAATACTTAAAATAACATTCAAAAAAGCGGGTTATGTATGTTATTATAACCCGCTTTTTTTCGCCTATACTTTAAAGTATTAAATGCTAATATCAGAAGAGACATTATACTTATGTTAACAATTAGTGTTATTGTAGAGCTTATTCGAGGCTTTGTAATATTTTTTCATGTTGGCGTATATTGTCTAACTTGCCAAGATCCTTATATACTTGAATTAAATAACGGTTGACATCCCTTGAGTTAGGATTTAGTTGATAAGCTTTTTGTAATAATTGTTCAGCTTGCTTACTTTTCTTTTGAGTACCATAAGCAAAACCTTTATATAAATATGCTTGATAGCTATTTTTTTGTTGTTCCAAAACCAGATCACATAGCTCAATAGCTTTTTTAAAATTTTCTTGTTCTAAATGCATTTCTATCAAAGACAATAAAAGTTGCGGATTGCTTTCGTCTGTATTTAAACAAATTTCGATAGCTTCATTAAGCTCCTTTTTAGCTCCTAAAAATTTATAAGCTTGAATTAATTGAATATATATTTCAATAATTGTTTTGTCAGGTAATACTTCATTCGCTTTGTCAACATATTTTAGTCCATTTCGAACTTGATTTATTTTATTTTTTCGTACTCCTTCCTGAATTAAAAGTTGACCATATCTGAAATTCGTTCTAAGTCCTTCCGGAGATTTTAAAATATCAGTGGAAAATAACACTTCATTATTTTTCCAGTCTGGATTTCTTGTTGTTGTTCGGATAAAATAGAATAATACAAAAACAGAAATTAGTATAAACCAATATGGATGTTTCCTAGTTCGAAAAAATATCCAAGCAATAAGTATACAAAAGCCTAAGCTAGGAATAAATAGAAAACGTTCAGCTACAGCAACAGGAAATTCAATAAAAATATTACCAATTAAACCAAAACCAATTCCGATTATAAGACCTCCAAAAAGTACTATTCTTTTTTTTCTGAATTTGTTGATTATAAAAGTTAAAAGTACAATTGCAAAAATGGAAAGGATTGACTTCCAGTGTTTTATACTTAAAGGTTCAATGATTTTATATCCGTAGTCATATATCATTTCATATGGAAAAAAAGATAGTTGAATCATTTTTCCAAGACAGTAAATTATTGTCCCGGCCTTTTCACTAAAGTTTTCGGCAAGAAGAATAGGGTTATCAATATACATGGCAACATTCTGCTCACCTGAAAAACTATTTAAATATGTACGAATGAAAAAATAAATGCAAAGCCCAAATAATAAAGGTGAGAAAATGATCAGCCTTTTGAAATTAAATTCTTTTTTATTCCAAAAATGAGTTAAGATTCCTGCCAAAATTAGAATACCGCTTGTCTCTTTACTAAGGAAAGCAAAAACTATAAATATGCCGCTAAGTAAGAAAAAAACAACACTTTCTTTTCGCTTAATTATGAATATAACAGCCCAACTAGCAAATAAAAAACCCATTAACTCATCTCTATTCTTTAAATTAGATACTATTTCACTATGAAGAGGATGAATACAAAATATGATTGTTATTAAAAGTAATAGAGTTTCCTTTTCTTTTGGGAATAAATAAATTAGAAGTATGTAAAGCGAAATACATGTGACTATATATATCAAAATCTGAACAATATGTCTTGGTAAAGGATTATTACCAAACAAGGATGTTTCGAGTGCAAAAGTAATAGCAGGTATCGGGCGATAAGAAAAATATGTGACAGAATGTACTCTGCTATTGCCATCCCAATAGCTTGAGCTTAATATATCAGGAATGCCATCTAACCCTTGCTGAACAAAAGTATTGTTTACAATAAATGAATAATCATCATATGCATAATCATGAAATATTGTATTGCTAAATGCTAAAAAACATAGCAATCCAATAAACCAATACTTATATTGAAGTATCAGGTCAGTTACTTTATTTTGAATATTTCTAATCGCTTTTTGATTAAAATTAAGGAATGATGTTAAAAAGACTATTACATTGCTTAAAAAAATAAACTTAATAATCAGGAATCAATGCACATGACAGTTGAAATAATTCTATGGCAGTTTAATCAAGACATAAGTTGATATTAACCTTCGTTATAGTCCCTGTTTTCAATTGTTTAACAGATATTGTAACTTACATCTGAGTAATACCAATGAGTGTCAGAATAAAAAGAATAGAAACCTATTTCCCTGAACAGATCTTAACGAATGAAGATCTTAAAAAGCAATTTCTAGCCGAGAATCTGGATGAGAGAATCCAAAAAGTTGGAATCGAAAAACGACATATTTCAAGACGTGATTTAAATGCTTCAGATCTCGCAATCGCAGCCGGAGAAAACTTGTTTTCAAGAAAAGAAATTAAAAAAGAAGAAATTCAATTTTTGATTTATGTAACAGAAGAACTTGATTATATTACTCCTCCCACATCCAATGTTATACAAGACAAGCTAGGTATCAGTAAATCATGTGGCACACTTGATATTAACCATTCATGTGCCGGATTTACATATGCACTGTCTATCGCCAGTAGTTTAATTACTACCGGATCAATTTCAAATGCGTTAATATTAACAGCATCAACTGTTACAAGAAATCTGAAACAGGATGATTTGTCTACAAGAATGTTATTTAGTGATGCAGCTGCCGCAACATTTATTGAGTCAGAATCGGATGGGTATATTGGTAAATTTGTTTTCGGTTCGGATGGAAGTCAATATGATAATATTTTTTTGGAATATGATAATTTTGAAAACGATAAAAAGCCAATTCTTACAATGAAAAGTAAAGAAGTATTTTTGTTTGGATTAAAAGAAATACCAAAATTAATTTTTGCTACATTGAAAAAAAATGAATTAGAAGAGAAGGATATTAAAATGTATTTTTTTCATCAGGCAAATCGTTTCTTGATAGAACAAATAGTTCGTAAAGCAAAAATAGATTCAGATAAGGTCTATTATTCAATAAAAGATACAGGAAATACAACATCATCAACTATTCCTATAGGGCTTAAATCAGCCATTGAAAAAAAAGTTATTAAAAAGGAAGATAAAGTAATGCTCATCGGCTTCGGGGTTGGTATGTCTTCCTGTGCAACAGTAGTTAAAATATAATAATGGATACAATAGATATTTTTATAAGAAAATTAAGAGAAGAACTAGATGATATTGAAGATCAGGAATTTAACCCTGAAACCAGTTTCCGTGATATAGAAGACTGGAGTTCTATGCATGTGTTGATTTTAATTGCATTTATTGATACAGAATATGATATAGAAGTTAACGCAGAAGAATTTTCAAATTTGTCAACTATAAATGATGTCTATGAATTAATAAACTCAAAGCAATAAAGTGGCTATTTTTTCAATTGAAAATATAGCAATAAATGGAATTGCCGCAGCAGTACCATCAAAGGTTGAATCAAACTGGGACTATGATTATATTTCAGAAAAGGAACGTAAGCTCTTAATAAAAACAACAGGAATAGTAGAAAGAAGAATCGCTAAGAAAGGTCAGACCACATTAGATTTGTGTCTTTTGTCAGCTAATAAATTAATCAATGAATTAAATTGGAAAAGAGATGAAATAGGTATTTTAATTTTTGTTTCCCAATCAGCTGATTATCATCTTCCGGCTTCAAGTATAGTTTTACAGGATAAATTAAATTTGGCAAAAAATGTAATTGCCTTTGATATCAACCTTGGCTGTTCAGGTTATGTATATGGCTTGTCTGTTGTAATGTCATTATTAAAAGCAACAGGAAATAAAAAAGCCCTTTTGCTTGTAGGCGATATTAGCACAAACGGCTTAAACTATAAGGATAAATCAACTTATCCTTTATTTGGTGACGGTGGAAGTGCAACAGCCCTTTCAATTAACGAGAACAATAAAACATATTTTCAACTCCAATCTGATGGAAGTGGTTATGACGCAATCATCATTCCAGATGGTGGATTAAGAAATCCAATTTCTGATACTACTTTTATTGAGAATGAATTAGATTCCGGAATTATTAGACATTCAAAAAACTTACATTTAAATGGTTTAGAAGTCTTTAATTTTACAATGCGTGAAGTAGCACCTCAGATTAAGTCGATTCTTGAGCATGCCGGCTATGAAGAAGAGAATATTGATTTTTTAGTGTTTCATCAAGCAAACAAATTATTAAATGAAACAATAAGAAGAAAACTAAAGTTTCCAAAAGAAAAAGTGCCTTATTCGCTTGGAAAGTACGGCAATACAAGCTCCTGTTCCATTCCGCTTACAATAGTTAGTGAGTTAAAAGATAAATTAATCAATAATAAAAAGTTAATATTATCAGGCTTTGGTGTTGGTTTGTCGTGGGGAACTGCTATCGTTGATTTTAAAGATATTGTAATTCCTGATTTAATAATTGAATAGTGGATATTTTTAGTTTAGATAAAAAGAAATATTTAGTAACCGGTGCATCTTCAGGTATCGGGGCTACTATTTGTAATGCTATTGTTGAAAGTAAAGGTAAAGTTATTGCTTTTGCTAGAAGAAAAGAATTATTAAAGAATATGCAGCAGGAATTAGGTGAAGATAATTTCACTTTTAATGTAGTCGATTTATTAGAAAATGATGAGTTAAATATCGCATTAAATGATATTCCAAAAATTGATGGTGTTATTCATGCAGCAGGTATTGTTAAGCCATATCCTGTAAAATTTATCCGTGAAAAAAACATTAGTGAAATATTTAAACTAAATTTTGAGGCACCGGTAATTATTACTTCTTATCTGTTAAAGCAAAAAAAAGTAAATCAAGGAGGAAGTATCGTCTTCATCTCAAGTATTTCAAGTCATTTTCCTTATGTTGGTGGTGCCATGTATGTTTCTTCAAAAGCTGCACTCGAAGCTTATTCAAAAAGCGTTGCTTTAGAAGCTGCTCCAAAAAAAATAAGATCAAACTGTATTGCACCGGGTTTAGTTAAAACAGAAATATTTGAACGAACCTTGAAAGCATCTTCCGATGAGCATATGAAAGCTTATGAAGAAAAATATCCTTTAGGTTATGGTGAACCGGAAGACGTAGCTTATTCTGCAATTTTTTTGCTTTCAGCAGCTTCTCGGTGGATAACCGGAACATGTATAAATATGGATGGAGGTTTAACTTTATCTTCCAAATAATTTAGATTTACATAATTGTGGAAATTGCCATTGTAATACCGACTTATAATTCATCATCAGTTTTAGAAAAACTGATTGATCAGTTAAATACAGTAATTGCTCCAAGATTTGATCAGTACCAAATAATTATTGTAAATGACTATAGTAATGACAATACATGGGAAACAATCCAACAAATTAAGGCAAAGTTTCCATCAATTATTACCGGAATTAATTTAAGTAGAAACTATGGACAACATAATGCAACTTTATGTGGCATAGTTCAATCATCCGCAAAATATGTAGTTACTATTGATGATGATTTGGAATATGATCCTTCCGACATTTTGAAATTATATCAAAAAATTGAGTCTTCAATGGTTGATATTGTGTATGGCGTTCCAATGAGAAAGAGTTATAATTTCTTTAGAGCACTTTTTTCTTCTTTGTTTTCAAAAGTTCAAAAATTAGAAGGACCGCAGAAAGGGAAAGGTTCAAGTTTTAGGATAATAAACAACAACTTAGCGAAAAAAATTAAACGAACGAATCATAATTTTGTTTTTATAGATGAATTATGTTTATGGTACACCGATAAAATTGATTATGTAGACATAAACAAAAGAAGCAGTAGCAAAAACGGATCTTCATATTCATTATCAAAGTTAATTTCGTTATCACTTAATTTAATATTGTATTCATCAAGGTTACCGCTTAGAGTAATGACTTATTTTGGTTTAAGTGCTTCTGTTTTAACAGTCACATACGGTATATTGTTGATATTAAGAAAATTACTTTGGGGAAACTCTATAAGTGGCTATACATCATTAATGGTAGCAATTTTGTTTACAGGAAGTGTAATAATGTTTTGTTTAGGTATTATTGGCGAATATTTAAATAAAATTTATAAAACGCTTAATAAAATGCCGACATATAGTATAGATGAAATTATATGATTATAGAAAGATATGGCATAAAACTAATTCGATTAAATAAGGAGGATATTGAACTTGTCCGGCAAAAGAGGAACGACCCGGAGATAAGCAAAAGAATGTACCACAGAGAAATAATTACTCCGATCCAGCAAAAAAAATGGTTCGAGTCTGTTAATAATAAACTGAATTATTATTTTATCATTTGTTTTCAAGACAAAAAGATAGGACTGATAAATGCTAAAGAAGTAAATTTAGTTGAAGGAGTTGGCGAAGGGGGTATTTTTCTTTGGGATAAAGATTACTGGAATAACTATGTTCCAACTTTAGCTAGTCTTGTATTATTAGAGTTTTGTTTTTTATCATTAAATATTTTTGATTTAAGTTTTATTCGTATAAGAAAGGATAATTTAAATGCGGTTAGTTATAATAAAGCATTAGGATATATACTTATACCGGGGCAGGAAAATAATGACAATCAAATTTATGTACTTACAAAGCGTAAATTCATTATGCATGCTGCTAAATTGATGAAGGGCGCAGAAATCTTAACCGGTGTAAAAGGTCAGCTGAAGCTAAGTGGTCAGAAAAGTAATATTAACATTGAAGAAATTAACAGCTTACTAAGCAATTAATTTTCGGGAAAATATCCTTGCTTAAGCCAGTTGAGCCAAGTCTCATTGTTAGCTATATCAAGCAGAAATGGATCTTTGGTGTTTTTTAATTTATAAGTAGAGATCTCTTTAGCAGAATAATTCCACTCAGGGTGTTTAATATCAAACATTAATACAGCTCTTGGTAATTCACTTAGATTCCATGCTTCGTGCGTATGACTATCGTCGAAACTAAGTAATTGATTCATGCTCCATTTTCTGGTTTCATTTCCAACTTTTAAGCCGATATCTCCTTCCGGAACAATTAATGGCAAATGATTTCTTAATACCATGCGTGAATAGCCCTTATGAGGTTTAATATGGGTTTTTGGACTTAAAAAGCTGAATTGAGCAGTGATTAGATCCGGTATTTGTTCTAAAACTCGACAAGTTTCAGGACAAACTTCACAGTGTTTTTTGTGTTTTATAGTGAAAAAATAAAATTCATATGTTTTCCAGCTAACCTCAGCCAGTGCAGAGTTTACATAATGTGGATGGGCTGCAAACCAGTCATTACCTTTAACGTCATCAGTCGGTAGTCCGAGTATTTCAATTAATTCATTTTTAATTACTTCAGTTGAAGCAACCAAATCTTTTACCCAATTTTCTTCTGATAAATCCCAAAATAGTTGCTTATTTTTATCCTCCATACTAAGGAAAGATAAAAATAATTTAAATGTCTTCGAAAGATTTATGGTTTAACTTTATAGGGGGAATTTATCATCAAAATGATCCTCCTTATTTTGATTGTGACGGAAAGAATTGGGCAATATGGCTGCAAATGAATCATGAAGATTTTTCAAATGAAATTATGACTTTAGTACATCAAATGGATGATAAGTTTAAATCTTCTCATGTAACCAGTTTAAATCAAGATGCCTCATGGAAAACACTTAGTTTTAAAACCTGGGGAATTGATGTTCAGCAAAATGAATTGCGATCAAGTATAATTAATAAGTTCTTGAAATCGTTTCCTGAAGTTATATCAGCATCTATCAATATTCTTTCTGCTAATTCATACATTCAAAAACATATGGGCGATACCAATGGAATTTATCGTGTACATTTAGGTATAAGTGTGCCTGACACCTTACCAAATTGCGGTTTTGAAGTTAACGGAATACAAAAGTCCTGGAAAACAAATAAGATTCTTGCTTTTTGTGATGCTTATGAGCATTGGGCATGGAATCATTCTAACGAAAGAAGAATAATATTTTGTTTTGATGTTATCCGGGAAGAATATTTAAACCGGCAAAAAGAAATTACACTTAAAGTAAGAGCATTCCTTATTTGGCAAATGATCTTTCATCGGTTTAAAGCATTAAAGAAATTTCCGTCCGGCATTCAAAAACTTATCATTGGGGGAATAAAAACTATACTTTTACTTTTGTATCCATTACAGAAAAAATTTGGAACTTTAATACCACAATAATGAAAAAGATTTGGTATTCATTTTATAATCGTGATGGTTATGTAGGAAGTGAACCTGCATTCTTTGATATTTTGGATAAAGATTGGAAATCAACTCTTGAAGATGGTTTTGATCAAATAAAAAAGGAATTGCTTTCTCTAATTGCAGATGAAGAAAGTATGCAGCCCTATTTTAATCAGGAGATGATGACGCAAGCGGCTTCATGGAAAACTATCCCATTAAGTGCTTGGGGAATTACGTTTAAAGAAAATATTCAAAAAGTACCAAATACTTATAAATATCTTGAAAGAATTCCGGGCATTGTTTCGGCTTCATTTAATAAATTAAGTCCAAATGCAGCAATCAAACCTCACTTTGGCGATACAAATGCGATTTATAGATGCCATTTTGGTTTGATCGTACCAGCGGCACTTCCTGAATGCGGTTTTAAAGTTAAGGCAGAGGAAAGAGCTTGGGAGGAAGGAGAAATATTTGCCTTTTGTGATGCACATCAACATACAGCATGGAACAACAGTAAAGAAGATCGATATATTTTGTTATTTGATGTGATTAGACCTGAATATATAAAACAGAAAAAAAATGTTTGTTACAATGTACTGTCTTCTTTATTATTGCAATCACTAGCACAAAAATTTAAATGGATTGGCAAATTGCCAATCATGTTACAGTATGGATTACATAAAGCCCTCGTTTTAGCAGCTTATATTGCAATTCCCATTCGAAATTTTATTAAGAATTGATATGAAGTTAGAAAAACTATGGTACTCTTTCTTGGATGGGGAACAATATAATGTATTAGACAATTTTTATTTTGATACCGAACACACAGAATGGAATAACACAATTAAAAAAAATTTTACATTAATATTAGACGATTTTCAAAAGATATATGACTCTAATGATATCGGTATTGTACCTTACATCAATGAAAAACTATCTGACGATCATAAAAAATGGACTTTCTTTCCTCTGAAATATTGGGGGAAGGAGTATAAAGAAAACATAGAGAAAGTAGAGAAAACTGCAGAAATATTATTCCAGTTTCCGGAAATAATTTCTGCCGCATTTTCCATTCTACAGCCTAATACCTCAATTAAACCACATGTTGGCGATACAAACGCAATTATTAGAAATCATTTAGGATTAATTATTCCAGATTCATTGCCTAAATGTGGTTTTCAAGTGGGGGAGGAGCTAAAAAATTGGAAGGAAAATGAAATCTTATCTTTTTGTGATGCTCAACGTCACCAAGCATGGAATAATACGAAGAAACTCAGAGCGGTTTTGATTTTTGATGTGATTCGACCTGAGTTTTTTTCTCAAAAAGATAAGATCTGTGAAAGTATGACTAAAATACTTTGGTGGCAAACTAAATTTCAACATTATTATTTTCTTGGGAAACTTCCTAAAGCTGTACGTAGATTATTAATTTAATTTTGAATAGTCTTTAAATAAATTTCAGTAAATGCCTTATTGCCCTTTTCATTTAAATGATCACAGTCTGTAAAATTACTATTATCAAGTAAGTCTTTTCTGAAATCATGTAAAGTGCAATTTTTATACTTATTAACGATCTGCCAAATCGCTACGGCTTCTTCAGTGTTTTCCTTATAATATTTGTCAATGTGTGTATTTAAATAGCTGCACAAAGGATGAATAAGAATATGTACTTGCACATTGTTTTCTTCACATAATTGAAGGCATTTTTCAAAGTAATATAAGTTTCTTTCATCATATAAACCTGAATCACTAAGTATTAACTGATTAAAAAATATAGCTGATTCTTCTAAATTTTCTTGATCCGTAAATTTCGAAATATCTTTAATTTGATTACCCTTTTGATTGCGATGAGCATATCTGAAAAACTTAAAACGGTTTTTCCAGTCAATGTAGGGCATATATTTAGTGATTATAAAGTTATTTATACTTTCAAAAGTTAGATATCCATGTTTAAGGAAGTTTCTAAAGCTAGTACCTTTAAAAAAACTTGATCCAATTAGGTTTAAATTATTTGTTTTTTCTGTGAACTGATTGAAGTCTGCACTTAAAGTAATTGATTTTAAATTGTCACATCGATCAATTATATTTCGCATTCTAAAAAAGGTGAATTCATAGTTTGCCCCCCTTAAAGAGTAATTTACTGTTGAAGTTAAATTTAAAGTTGAAATGCTTTTTTTTAAGTGACTATCTCCTAATAAAACATGTTCTACAGTTGAGTCAACTTGCAATTTCTCAAGCATTTTTTTCTTCATTAATGCATTATTATGAATGAAAACCGCAATTAAATGTGCGGTCAAAAGCAGAAGAATAAAGAGTAATATTTTGGATTGTTTTTTCAAAATTGGAAATAAAAGAATGGTTGTTCACTTAAATTGTTGCCAAATATCATGATTAGGAATGTTAAAAGTATATAAATCATAAATCTAAGGGAGGTATAAGGTATATATGAAAAAGGTATTTTATCTCCATCTTTTTGAAAGTATTGAATGCTTTCAAGTAATAGTATAAGTGATAGGAGTATAAAAAATCCTTGTGCAGAAAATTGACCTAATCCGGGTGTAAAAGCATTTTTTACAAGCAAAGTAAACTCCGATAAATCTTCACATCTAAAAATAATACAATTGAACGCATAAATTAAAAACACAGTTACAACTTTAATAGCTTTTGGAATAGCCTTAATAAATGAGATATACTTATTTAAAAGATTTTCAATAACAATGGTTACACCATGAAGTAAACCAAAGAATACAAATGTCCAGGCAGCGCCATGCCACAAACCTATTATACCAAATGAAAAAATAATATTTAAGTACGATCTGAATGGAGATACTTTGTTTCCTCCCATTGGTATATAGATATATTCACGAACCCAACCGGTTAAAGTTATATGCCATCTTCTCCATAATTCGGAATAAGAACTTGCTCTGAAAGGTAAATTGAAGTTAAGGCTTAAGTTTATTCCAAGCATTTTTGCCGATCCTATCGCTATATCAGAGTATCCACTAAAATCACAATAAACTTGATAGATAAAGAAGACCATTACAATCCATAAATTTAATCCATGATCATTTTCAAGATTGTCAAAAGATTGTGCGATATATATAGCGAGGGTATCTGCTATAACTACCTTTTTAAACAGACCCCATAACACAAGTTTAAACCCATCAATAATGTTTTGCAATTTAAAAGCATGATCTGTCTTTAATTGCTTTATTAATTTAAAAGATTTCTCGATAGGTCCGGCTACTAACTGAGGAAAAAAACTAACAAACAAAGCATAATAACCAAAATGTTTTTCTGCTTTAGCCTTTCCTTTGTAAACATCAATGGTATAGCTTAAAGATTGAAAAGTATAAAAGGAAATACCCAATGGTAAAATTAGACTTAGCGGTTCAAACGGCCATTCAAGTCTGAAATAGCTTGCGAGAGTTGAGATATTTGCATTAAAAAAGTTAAAATATTTAAAAGTTAGAAGTATAGAAAGGTCTGCACTTAAACCAAGTAAGAACCAAAGTTTAAGTTTACCTTTCTCAGTTCTGTTTTTTTCCATTTGAATACCGGATACATATGAACATAAGCTTGAAAGCAACATTAAACTCGCATATGCCCATTTCCAATACATATAAAAAAAATAGCTTGAAAAAATTAATAGCAACCATCTGAATTTGTAAGGTAGTAGATAATACAGAATGAGTACTATCGGCAAAAAGTATAGATATTCAAGAGAATTAAATAACATTAAAGGATATCTTTTCTTTTTAGTATCGTATTTATTATTTTTCTAATATAATAAGGAGATCGAAAGTAGCTTTCAATGAAGAAAAAGTATAAATTAACATATTGCTTATAAAACAATATGAAAACCTTAACATAAATCGGAATAGAAGAAGAACTAAACAAACCATAACCGAAATACTTGCCCTCTAAACCTGCAATATATTCACTAACAGCTAGATCATAAGCATTCATGTTTTTCTTCCAGTTATATAAATAGTCTTTACTAATTGGTTTTGTTAGCCGCTTATGCATGGCTTCATAAAGTTTAGATTTTTTTGGCTGTAAAGACTCGATATTCTTTTCATATTCAGAACGGGTATTCTTATAATATTCAAGCATCGATTTGTCAAAAGGTACATTAATAAAATGGCAAATCTTATCAACTTCTGCCTTTGTATTGTTCACTAAATCTTCATATCTGACTACACACACTTTATCAGGACATTTTTCTATTGCTGCAATTATTTTTTTATTAAAATAAGACCACTTAAGCGCTGCAAAATAGATATTGTTATGGATATCCATTTTATATTTGAGTCGACTTAAAATATTGTCTCGGTAATCTCTTACCATTGCAATATATTTTATGTCAGGATTCAGTTTTTCTAATTCATTAAAGAAAAGTGTATATGGCGGGTTTTTGTCGAAGATAATAGAAGGATAATTTGTTCTTTTTGCAAGACCACTTTGTAAATGAATATGCTTAGAAAAATTGTAGTAAGTAATTTGTGGATTAATATTTTTAACAGCCTTTTTAAATATTGCCTTGTTTATATCCCAAATTCTTAAATCGGTATAGTCGGATTCTTTTATTTTCAAAATATCTTCAGAAACTTGAATAATTTCCTTTTGTGTGATGCTATTTAAGTTATTTATCGATCGAAAAAAATGTAGTATAAACCTACTTTCTGGATTACTGATTATAGACGGGTGAGTATTTAATATTTTAGTTAATAAGGTGGTGCCAGATCTACCAATACCAATTATAAAGTTTAGTTTTACTTCGTCTAGATTATCCATACTAAATTATATCTAGTAATATATCTTATCTTCTTAAACCAAAATATTTAATTAAAAATAGCCTAATTCTGAATGGGATATAGTAATAGTTCTTTAAAAGTAAAAAATATGATAAGAATGCAAATATTGAAATGAATGTTATTTTTAATTTATCTATAATATTTAGTTCATGTTTATTATGAATAGAGTAGCCAAGTTCCTTCATTTCATATTGGCAAATATGGTTTATGTAAGATATTTCTTTATTTGTTAATTGGTTTTTCCATTTATCTAATGCCGTGCGTTCTAATGGCCTTCTAAGAGTTTCCAATTTCTTTTTGAATCGTACATTTTTATAGTGTTTATCTTTTATAGGAATATGAAGATGATGGTTGAGCATTTCAGACTTGAAATTCACTCCCATGAATTCGGAAAGATTTATTAACGCGTTTTTAGGTTCATTTATAAAGTCTTCATACTTGAAATAATGGAATTTCTCAGTATTTTTCTTTATATAACTTATACCTAATTGATGGTATTTTTTCCATATGTAGGAGAAGTAAATAACGCTATTAATTTTTCTTGGTCTTTGTTTATAAGAATTAGAATATCCTCTTGGATCCCTGCAAGCGATAATAAATTTCGCGTGGGGGAATATTTTTAGTATTTCATTTACGTAAAATGTGTAATCCGGATTCTTATCTGCGATTAATACTTTTTGTGTATAAGTGTCGATTTTTTCATTGGTATATCTGATTGCTAGTAATGAGTTTATAAAGGTGGTTTTGTAGTTATCTGTTACAACATACTCATCAATTTTCCAGAGACCAGATCCAATTTCATCAGTTGCATCTTTCACTTTGTATTTATACTTTATGTAGTCAGAATAGTCCTTATTAAACTGTATTCTATTAAGTTTTTTTCTGGAGTGCCTTAAAAAAGTTAATAAAAAAGAATTTTCTGGTGTAGAGTGTATTTCCGAATTTGTTTTTAAGATGTGAGTTAATAAAGTAGTTCCCGATCTTCCTGTGCCGATGATAAAGATTATTTTCATTTGTTTATGCCCTTAACTATGATTATGAATTTTGATTGATATCTTAACGGCATTAAAATGTAGTTTAACTTTATTGCCCATAAAAAGTATTGTACATAGTATTTCGCAATTGTCAATAAATTAAATTTGTTGTTAAGTGTTTCTTTATAACCAAGTTTAATAGCAGTATAATTACATAAAATATAAAGTTTCTTTTTTAGATCAGGGTCTAATATAAATAAATCATCTTTACTTTTTGTGTCTATTACTCTAGTATTAGCTGCTTTATGGCGATTCATTAACCAATTAGATTTTAGTTTAATAATAAAATTACTTGTGGGTCTTAAATTGTTGGTTTTTTTAATATCTAAAAAATTAAGTATTAAATCGATTTGTTGATCAGGGTTTTCTGTAATTTCTTCATATTTAATGAACTTTATTGTATTTGGCAATTTCGAATGAGCCTTAATGATTCTTTCATTTATTAGAACCCATTTTTCTCCAAGTAAAATCGGCTTCCCTTTTAATTTCTTCTTTTTTAAGATGGAATTGCTCTGATCTAAATAGTGTCTTGTTAGACAAATAAACTTTGCATTAGGAAAAATACTTCTTAGCCGATTTATTTGTCCGCTATATCCTGGATTTTTATCAATTATTGTAGTTATTTTCTTTCCTGTTTTGTAACCAAATCGATGATGTAAATAAACGATTTTTATTAATTGCTGGAAGGTAAGTTGGTTTTTGAATCTTTTCAAGTTTTTAAATAGCACCCCATAATTTAATGCCCATAAAGGCTCAAAATCAGGCATTCGTATCCATAAGTTCTCAATTACATTAATCAAATCTTCATCCGACCACTTAGTTTTCTTTCTTTTTGAATAATAATGGTTCATTATAAAATGATTCTCATGCGTCGCAAGAATATTCGGATGGCTGTTTAATATACTACTTGTTAAAGTGGTTCCCGATCGTGGGGCTCCTATAATGAAATGCATTTGTATATTATCAATATCATCTAAGGTATAATTAAACATCAATGATTACTTTAGCTGAGTGTAAGACTTATGCGTTTATTTAAATCACTATCAATATACGTTATATTTAATGCTTTTAAAGGCATTTTCCCCTTTTTGCTCATTCCGATATTGAGTAATGTTTTAAATCCAAAAAGTTACGGAGAAATGGCCTATTTTCTATCCATTTATAATGTTTTGATTCCTTTTAGTGTAATTGGTGCTCAAAGCCTATTAACAAGTGAATATTATAAAACTGCACCAGATCAGTTCAAGAAAAAGTTTAGTAGTGCATTAGCAATTCCAGTGTCTATCTTAACTATTATAACAATTCCCATATTATTAATAAATGGAATTACTGGATGGAAATTAAGTATCATTTACTTATTGTTACCTTTTATAGTAATACTTGATCTCCTTCCACGGTTTACCAATATTATGTTCAGATTTCAACAAAAAGAGAT
The DNA here is from genome assembly GCA_020631175.1 of Chitinophagales bacterium. GTDB lineage: Bacteria > Bacteroidota > Bacteroidia > Chitinophagales > JAHDHT01 > JAHDHT01. Next base: position 5,381 of record JAHDHT010000024.1, on the reverse strand, counting down.
TGCCTTTAGTGTTTTTTCTTTGCTAAGGCAAACCGGTTTTTTTGTTTTTTCTGTCCTTTTTATTGTCTTTATGCTAATGGATTGGAAAGGTCGGTTTTATGCCATAATTGCAATGAACTTAATATTAATAGTTCCTTCACTTTTCATTCTGTTAAAAGAGAAAATGCTAACACTTAATTTATCTAATCAATATATCAAAGAGCATCTTAAGTTAGGCCTTCCACTTTTACCGAATATTTTAGCAGTGTTTATTTTCGCTGTATACGACAAACGATTTATCGCAAATCATTACGGTGCTGAAGTAATGGGTATTTATAGTACAGGTTTTCAATTTGCACAAGGTATAAGTGCCTTAGCAGGTGCTGTGGGGCTTGCTTTTAAACCTAAATTATATCAACTAATGAATAGTGATAAAATTGACAGCGTAAAGGAAGACTTATCCAATTCAATAATTAAGATTACAATAATTCTTTTATCAAGTACATTATTACTTTATTTTTTAAGTCCCTTTATTTATGATTTATTAATGGGTAAAGCCTACTCAAATGGGAAACAGTTTGTATTATTAAATAGTTTAGGCTATGCTTTGATTGGTATACTTGCGATGTATAGCTCTTTTTTGATTTACTTTGAAAAAACGCTTTATTACGGTTTAGTTGTTTCGTTTGTGATTTGCATCAAACTAATACTTACGCCCGTTTTTTCAAAACTATTTGGTGTTAATGGCGTTATAATGCTCTTTCCAATTAGTGTTTTGTTAATTCTAGTATTTGTAGTTTATAAATCCAATAAACTTTTTCCTTTAGCTTATTTTAAAAATATCTTTTTGTCTAAAAACTAAAATATTCGAAGAGCTTTTTCTGCTTTTAATTTTATAGAATGATTAATCCCTTTTAAAAAAGGAAATAACTAGTATCGAAAGAATTATTATGATATAGAATAATACAAATATGCTTGAAATAACAGAAAGTTTTTCAATAATTGGATTACCAAACTCAAGTTCTATATTATAATTCCCTTTATCTAATTCGACTCCTAACATGCCAAAATTGACTCTTATGGTATTATAATCTGTTCCGTTTACTTTAATTTTCCAGTCTCTGTGGTAAGGTATACTGAAACAAAGAATTCCTCGATCAAATAAGCTTATACTTCCTCTAATGTTATCCTCTTTAAATTGATTAAGTTTAAAGAAGGTGCTTTTAGTATATATGTACTTTCTTTGAAGCGAGTCAATATTAAATCGATGTGGATCAATCGATGTGTTAGCTAAAAATGGAGCTAATGAAGAATTGGAATAATCTCTTTCAGCTAACACAACATGATCTAAGAGTAAAACATCTTTTTGATGCTTTTTATATTGGCTAAGATCATTTGATACGCACTTTTTATATAACACTCTACCTAAAGGAAAAGGAGTCTTATTTTCATATATGGTGAATTGATCTAATCGATCCCTTAATATGAATCCTGGCGGATTAGATTTTAACTGCCCATTATCTATTATATATTTAACTCCAAACTGATGCAATAAAATAGGGCGGGTTAAGAACCCGGAAATCCAGCGTGTACTTGATTCATTATTTGGCGCAATGACCTCCATTCCATTAAGAAATCTAACGTATTGGTTATTGTTAAAGGATTGATAAGATTTAGTCCCATAAAAACCTTGGTATAAAGCATCGTTCAAGCTTTTATGCATAGCATAGCTGCTTCCAAAAGTCTTTTCTATTCTAAAAAAAGTTTCATCATTTATTTCTTCCTGTAGTTTGCTAATAATAGTTTGACTTTTGTCATTGTAATATCTTTCATTTTTTATATCACTTACACTTAGTGTAATTCGTTTATTGATGACAAATCGCTCAACAATTACCGTATTAATTAAAAATAACATCGTGAGTATCATTACACAGTATTTTGTATTCCTATTAATTAAGACTATTACATACAAAATAGAACATGTAATTAAACAAGCCGAAAGAAAAATTGGAGTACTAAAATAAATGCTAAGTATAATAATTATTGAAACAAGAATAAGTCCTGAAAAAGTAATAAAAAAATTTAATTTCCGATTTTCGGATCGTAATATTTGCTCTAAAAGTAAAGCTGAGCATATAATAATAAATAAGGGTAGAATAAATCCGGCAAGTCGAAAATATTGACCTTGAAAAAGCCATAAACTATATCTTAAAACCGGTATTACCTGAAACAAAACAAGTACAATAAAAAAGGAAATCAGAAATATTTTTTTTCGATTCTCTTTAAAAATAAAAATTCCCGGAATTAATAAAAGAAGGCTGAATAAACCAGGGCTATTCATTGGGGCTTCGAGATAATTGTACCAGCCTTGATACGCATTTCCTATTCCTGCAATATTTCCTGAAATTAATCTACCAATCCACGTCGTGTAAAATAATTCAGTGTCAATAAGTAAATTGCTTTGCGTAAATAATTTAGTACTCTGATTTACATCTCCACTTATTCGTGGTGAGTTTAATATTTTATAAAGTTTTATTAAGTACTTTGGAAAGTATAACACGAAACCCAGAAAAGCGAAAACTCCAAAGCTTAGTACCTTCCGAAAATACTCTTTTACAGTATAAGAGTGCTCAATAAAATAATAACGGAAAATCGAATAAAAAGCAATAATTAGTGAAATATGAAACAGAAAAACTACCGAAGAAGATAACAAAGGAATTATCGGGACAAGCCACCATTTCTTGTATTTTATATAGTGTTCAAATAGAAAAAGAATGAATGCAACCCGCATTGCTTGCAAAGTATACATATACCAGGTGCCTCCCAGAGCTATGAATGAAGAAAAGCAATAAATTAGGGCAAATAGAACAGCAATATTATTTGATAATTTTATATGACGTAAAAACAATAGAAAAAAAAGACCACTCAGGAAAGAAAATACTAAATGTGCATAAATTGGAACGTTTATTAGTGAGTCTTTAGCTATGCATGAAATTAGACTGAAAGTTTTTTGTATGTTTCTTACGTCCTGGCCTATACCAAATTGAAAACTCCATTTTGGTGATTTTCCAGAAAATTTCAAATCTGTTATGTAGGCACTCTGAGGTAAAAATGCGTTTATAGTATCACTACCAATGTCTTTGAAAATGAAGTATTGATTACCAAATAGAAAAGACGAATAAATAATCGCAAACGTCACTAGATAAAGTATCGAAAAGATAAAAATCGATTGTAATAAATATTGACTGCTTTTTTTAATCATTAGGTTGAAAAAATTCAGAATTTAATTGTAAAATAGCATAAAGTATTTGAACAAACTTATTTAATGAGATTTACTGTTTTGAGAAATAGAACAAATTATGTTTCAAATAAAACACTTTTTTTATTAGGGCAATCTGTTCTTTTTTTTTGTGTCTTTATTAATTCATGCCAATTATCAACAAATAGCAATTTAGGTTTGATATCAAAGAATGATTTAGAAAGCTTATTTATAGAAAATGATTGGCAAGTAACTAAATTTAAAGCAAAAAAGGAAAATAAAAAAGTAAATCTTAAAGGTCATAGAGTATTCTTTTTCAATGATGGTTCTTTTGAGATGTATAAAGTTATACCTAAAGAAATAACAGCTGAAAGTACGATGGAAAATGGGAGCAGAATATTTTATGATCAGAAAATAAAATCCACGGCTAAAAGAGATGTCATTCATGGAGACTATAAAATTAAAAGTGCTGACAATGTTCAGCTAAATATAAAAAGAAGAAAAAAAAATGAACAAGCTAAACTAAAAAGTATAAATCGAAAAATAGATTTTGAAATAATGGTTCACAAATTAAAAAAAAGAGTAATATTTAAATCTGATTTGATTTCATTTGAAATGGAAATTGTCAGTGAATAAAGTTATTTTTGCAAATTAGAAAAATGCAATTGTTAAGCTTGGTGCTGTGAGAAATATAAATTATATAAATCTGTTAGACTTATACATGTAAACTTCTGAATATTGATTGTTCAAAATTATTTTAAAGAAAGAATATATTTTAATGAAAAGTGGTATTCATTTCAGAAAGATCATTCTATATCTTATCCCAAAGGTGGGAATAACAACAATTCAATAATCGAAGACGAAAGTTATTGGTATCAGCATCGCTTGAATTGTATTAAGTTTTTGTTAACCAGTTTTTGTGAGGAAAAGGTGTTCTTCGATATAGGCGGAGGAAACGGACTTATATGTCAAGAGATGCAAAAGCATAATTTCGATTGTGTACTTATAGAACCTTCTAAAGATGGAGTTATAAATGCATATAATAGGCAAGTTGATCAAATTATTCAATCTTCTTGGCTAAATTTAAAGCCTGTTGAAAACAGTTTTGAAAACATTGGGGCTTTTGACGTGATTGAACATGTAAAAGATGATTTTGAGTTTGTAAAATCTATCCAGTATGCCCTAAAAAAAAATGGCATTTTTATTTCTACTGTTCCTGCTCTTAATTTGTTATGGACAAAAGCAGATACAAAAGCTGGTCATTTTAGACGCTACAATCTAACTGAATATATAAATTTACTTTCAGAAGCTGGCTTTACTATTCTATATAGCACTTACTTATTCATGTTTTTGGTACCGGCTATTTTTATTGGAAAGAAAATGATTGGCCAAAACTTGCCCGAAGATTTTAAAAATACAAATTCAAGAAGATTACAATCAATTCAGCATATGGCTAAACGATCAAATGAATCCTTGCAAATCAAACTTATAGATAGATTTATAAATTTCGAACTTCAAAGAATTAAGCGACATAAGACAATACCATTGGGCTCAAGTTGCTTGGTAATAGCAGAGAAAAAATGACCTTTAGAAACAGACACAGAATAATACTACAATTGTAATGAAAATACTCGCTATTTAACTAATACTCAGGCATTTTATTTCTGATTTATATCATTAGTAATATTTCATTAAATGAAAGTTTTTTGACGATTAAAGGCTTTGTCCTTGTAAAAGACATATTCTTATCAAAAAACTGTAAAAAGAGCACATTTTTGCGATTTTGAGCAAAGAGCATTGAATTTTTTAAAGTAAAATTGGTCTAAATAAAGCGGAATTATCCGTAAGTAAAAACTCGAAAACTTTTAGGCTTAAAATTCACAAATACAACACCGAAAGGTTTATGTTTCTTGCCGGTTAAATCATAACATAAAAGTGCTAATTTAAGACTCTATATCAAGTGAATTCGAACAATTGTTTTTTATTGAACACTTAAGAATTCACAGCTAACATCTCTATTTTCTGAATGCTATTTATAGACTAAATCAAAAACAGAAAAAATCACTGATTTAAATGATTAGAGAATACTCTAATCATTTTTATTTTTCCCCTTTAAATACTACTTTTACTCAGTATATCGGGC
>JAHDHT010000271.1 GCA_020631175.1 Chitinophagales bacterium | reverse complement strand
TCGATTTACAATTAGAACTGGCGCGTGCCTATTTATATGTTGGCGATCCGAAAAAAAGCATTATCAGCGCAAACAGGGCTTTACAGATTGAAAAAACAAATCCGGATGCTTACTTTTTTAAAGGATTGGCGCATTCACAATTACAGGATACCATGAAAGCCATCAGTAGTTATCAAACGGCTACCGAACAAGATCCTGATCATTATCAATCCTTCATGCATCTTGGACTACTTTGCTCAGGAAAGAACATGAAAATTGCAAAAGACTATTATAATAATGCTATAAGAATCGACTCTTCCAGTCTGGAAGCCTGGTATGGTTTAGGGATGTTCGAGCAAAAGAGAAAAGAATATCCTGCAGCAAAAAAGACATATAGAAAAATGCTGAAGATAGATCCTCAATATGAAGACGCTTACTACAATTTAGGTTATATCTATTTTCAACAAGACAGTATTGAAGAAGCCTATAAACATTTTAATATAGCCGTCAACGTTGAGCCCTCCTATTCAAAAGGATATTATATGCGCGGATTAATCGAAGAATCACGGGGTAAAAAAGACATTGCAAGAAAAGATTATAACCGCGCTCTTTCCCTTGATCCAGAATTTTCGTTGGCAAGTAAAGGATTGGAACGACTGGCGAATTAATTTACGATTGAAGATTTATTTGAAATTGAGATTGGAAATTTGAGATTGAGAATTAAAAAAAAACAGTTTGAATTAACCAAAACGTCATCTTGATCGAAGGGAAAGATCTTGCTGCTTGCGAAAGAAATCTTTTTTTTAAACGAACGTTTTATGTCTCGAATAAAAAGTTTCCTCACTGTGTTCGGAATGACGCTTGGGGTGGGAGCTTTTTACAAGCAAGAAAAGTCTTTTTAAAACAAACAGTTTGAATCTCGATTAAAAAGGTTCCTCACTGTGTTCGGAATGACGTCAGGGGTGAAAGTGCTTACAGTGTCTTGAATGACACTTGGAAGAAAGTGCTCTCGTTTTAACCAAAACGTCATCTTGACCGAAGGGAAAGATCTTGCTGCTTGCGAAAGAAATCTCTTTTTCAAAACGAACGTTTTATGTCTTGAATAAAAAGTTTCCTCACTGTGTTCGGAATGACGCTTGGGGTGGGAGCTTTTTACAAGCAAGAAAAGTCTTTTTAAAACAAACAGTTTGAATCTCGATTAAAAAGGTTCCTCACTGTGTTCGGAATGACGGTTAGATTACGTTGCAGCGTTTTATTCTTTTATTAGTTTTTGCACTTCAATTAATGTGTTTTTATTATTTCTTACACGCACAAAATATTGACCGGAAGGAAAATCTGATGCATCCACAATTTGAAAATTACCTGAAGTATTGATTATCTGATAAACCTGCCCTATACTGTTAATAATTTCTAGTTGATATAAATTTAAATCCCCTTTAATCACGAACCTGTCATCGGTTGGATTCGGAAATATTTCAATGCAGTTTTCATCCGCAGAAATATTTATTGATGTTGGAAAGGGATTATTAATAAACTCATTGCAACCATTGGTATAAGCATAACTCAATTCAGTACTAACAACTAAAGTTGCTAAAGAATCTTTACAAATACATCTTCCATCATTTATATTGTATGTAATATGAGGAGCATTTGTTTCAAAAGCTTTAAAAGAACACTGCTCAAAAGAAAGCGGATCACCGGTAAGCATTTGAGCATTATGATTCCAATTCGTAAAAAGATTATTACCTCCGCTCCAGCGATTTAATCCATCCTGTAATTCAAACAAACAAGGTTTAAAAAACAACATATATAAGGCTCCGGCACTTCCTGCACCTGCGCCTCCTCCATAATTTATCGCTATTGTACCATCATTTCTTAAATCACCCAAAAAAGATATCGATCGAGAAAATCTTTCTTCTGCATTTAAATTAAATCCAAATCCTCCTTCCGTGTTATTCATTCTGATAAAAGACTTGACCGTTTTGTTTGCATTAAGAAATAAGATATATCCAAAGCCTTCATTTTGTTGATTCGCTCCGGTCATTAATTCAGGAATACCATCTCCGTTCATATCCGAAACACGACATAAAGCATGACCAAAATTTGCACCTTCAGAACCGTTCGGGTTTTGTCCTAATGTTAGTGTATCTGTAAAACCATTTAATCCTTCCGTAATTTTTAGTTTTGATTCGACATTGAATGTTGTGTTGTTAAGAGACAGCATCCAGATTGCTCCTTTTCCTCCATCTGAATTAAAAGCTCCCACTGCCATTTCTAAAGTGCCATCTCCATCTATATCACCTAGCATTGCTACTTCTCTCCCTCCAAATTTATCTTCATCTTCTAATCCGGTTCCAAAACCTCCGCTAGTAGAATTTATACTTAATGTGCTATTGGTAATGATCTGCGATAAGCTATCAAAAAATAAAATATCGATCGAACCTCGATTGCTGCCTCCAAGATCCGAATTCGGGTCACAAGCAACTAAATCGATTCGTCCGTCATTATTTATATCACCTACGGCTGACAGACCTTGTGCCATTACGTTAGTGTTTTTTACAAAACTTTTAACCGTTCCATCACTATTTAAATGTAAAATATATAAGGCTATATTAGAAGAAGCAGGAGCTGACACCGCAATGTCGGGTATACCATCATTATCATAATCACCAATACCGGCAACCCCGTAACCAAAAAAATTATTCTGAACCAAGGTTTCATTAAACCCGCCTTCAAGCATTGAAATTTTTTGATTGGATTGTACGGTGCCATCACTATTTAAAAAAACGATATAAACAGCTCCTGCATCGGTAGCACCATCATCGTCGGAACGAGCGCCAATCACCAGATCAATAATACCATCTCCATTGATATCACCAGCCTGATCATGATCTCTGCTAAAACGGTCTCCCGGTTCCAGATCAGCTGCCATTCCGTTAATTCCGTTTTCGATTTTGACAAAATTATCAGGCCCCCATTGGGTAGTAAACTGGGCAAAAAGGTTCGGGGAACAAAGCAGTATTGAAAGGCTTAACAATAAAATCAGCCGCTTAAAAGTCGATTCATTTTTCATTACAGAGGATTTAGCATCTGAATTAGACGACGTATACGATTAAAACCTTACAAGGATGTGTTAAAGTTTATTGAATTAATAAATCAAATTGAAAAGAGCAGGCATTTTATGCCTTTAAGTTAAATTGACTGTTATAGGTAAATTTTCAATAAAATATAAATAAACAGGATACAGTTCTATAATAGATGAAAATAGAAACTGTTCTGCTAATATTTATTCTATTGTTTGGTTATGATGCAATTTGTCAGGGTCAGGAATCCTGGCTCGATTCCATTTTCCTAAAAGTCATTTGTTATGAAATCAGTGTTTATGATCAGGAATTAAATCCGATTTCAAATGCTGATGTTTTGATAAATCGAATAGATACTGTTTATAATTGCCAATGGAGTCGACCAAAATTCGTTGATAATATATTTTATGGTTCTTTTGATGGCATTTTATTTTGTTATAAGGCTCAGTCAGCAGGATTTTATTTAAAGCCCAATAAAATTAATTCGGAGTATGTAGATGTTTTTGAAGAAGTTTATTCAAGTAATGGAGTTTATCAAAAAGACTCTTTCTACTTTGCTGTTAAAAAAGAAAATGCAACAAACGAAACAAATATTTTTCACAACAAATATTCAAGACTCCTTAAAAATAGTACTTGGAAAGTAGATAAAATTAAAATGGATGGACAAAAGTTGGATTTAGATAGTTGCCAACTTGCTTATCAATTAATTTTTGATCACACATTTAATTATGCGCAACATTTTGGAAATGGAAATGAAATGTGCACAATGGAGACTTCCGGTTTCAAAATTACGGTCGGGACAGAAGGGGGACCTGAATTCGATGCTTATCACAATAAATTCCGCGGACATTTTTTACATTTCAGAACCGGTCCGTGGTTCGTCGAAAATGATCTTTTACAATTGATTAATCCAAGTGAACTAAGAAGACAAACGTTTAGAATTAAAAAGCTCAATAAAAGAGCATTACATTTAGAATTAATCGACCGGGATTACTGTATTTATTTAAAACGAGATACAAAAAATTAAATGCCTTTCTTTTAACCAAAACGTCATCTTGACTGGAGGGAAAGATCTTAATGTTTGCGAAAGAAAATTCTTTTGAAACAAATGTTTTGTTGGACGATTTAAAAGTTTCCTCACTTCGTTCGGAATGACGTTTACGGTAGACGCCTTTTTTTGCGAGAAAAATCTCTTTTAAAACAAACTGTTTCAATCTCGAGCAAAAAGGTTCCTCGCTGCGCTCGGAATGACATCTTGGATGGAAGTGCTGTCTTTTTTCCCAAATCGTCATCTTGACTGAAGGGAAAGATCTTAATGTTTGCGAAAGAAATTTCTTTTGAAATAAATGTTTTGTTGGTCGAATAAAAAGATTCCTCGCTGCACTCGGAATGACGTTTGGGGTAGAAGCCTTTTTTAGCGAGAAAATCTCTTTTACAAAACAAATTTTAAGTTTAAACTTAAGTTTAGGCTTAAACTTAAAACAAACCCGCAACAGGGATTGACGTGGAAATACTTTTAACTGAATGGCTTAGTCTTGCTTAGTTGCTTGCAGCGACCGGCGGAAGCTGCAAGCGGCTTTAGCAAGACTT
>JAHDHT010000270.1 GCA_020631175.1 Chitinophagales bacterium | reverse complement strand
GATTTATTTTTCAGGCGAGTTTTGCGGCAGACGGTCTGTATGTGATGTGTGATGTAGTGGTTTGGAATGAGCGTTTGGAGGCCTGGGATATTTATGAGGTTAAGGGAACGACTTCTAAGGATGTTAAAAAGGAAGATCATTATTGGGATCTTGCTTTTCAACGGGAGGTTTTGGAACGGGCAGGGAAGAGAGTGGGGAGTCTTTATTTGGTGGAGCTGAATAAAGAATTTATAAAAAATGGTGCGATTGATCCGGATGATTTATTGCAGATCACGGATATTACCGGAGAGATCGATACGATGCGGGTAGAGGTTCAAACGGAGATAGGGGCTTGTAAGAATAAATTGAAGCAAACAAATCAGCCTTCAGCATGTGAATGCAGATTTAGATCGCTGGCAAAACATTGCGATGCATTTAAATTCTTTTATCCGGAAGTGCCTGATTATTCGGTTTATAATTTGGCAAGGATTGGCAACAGTTTGAAGAAATTAAGAGATTTGGTTGAATCGAATATCATTGCTATAGAAGATATTCCTCGGGAAAATAACTTAACAGATATTCAAAAAAATCAAATATTCACCCATAATTTTGATAGCATCATTCAGGATAAAAATGCCATCAAAAGAGAACTCGAACAATTAGCATATCCACTTTACTTTTTAGATTATGAAACCTATCCGGCAGCGGTTCCTGTTTTTGATGGATGCTTTCCCTTTCAGCAGGTACCTTTTCAATATTCATTACATGTTCAGGATAGTCCGGGAAGTGAGCTAAAACATTTTGAATTTTTACACCTCGAAAATTCAAATCCTATTCCTTCCTTAGTCCAACAGTTAAGAGCAAACGTAGGGGGTAGGGGTTCTGTGATAGTCTGGAATAAATCCTTTGAAGGGATGGTAAATAATAATATGGCATTACAAGTTCCGGAGTTTGCCGATTTTTTATCAGACATTAATAACCGCTTCTATGATTTAAGAGACATCTTCACAGCTCAATATTATGTACACAAAGATTTCCGTGGTAAAACATCCATCAAAAGTGTGTTGCCGGTTTTAGTACCGGGCTTCTCCTACGAAGACCTCAACATTCAGGACGGCGGTTCAGCCTGCAATGCCTGGAAGCAAATGATTTATGAAACCGATGATCAGGCAGCAAAAGATCAGATTTGTAGAGATCTGCTGGACTACTGCTGGCTTGATACTTTAGCAATGGTGAAGATTTTGGAAGCACTCCTAGATGCGAATTAATTCACCTCAACGTACCCGAAAGGGTATAATTAACTAAAAAACGGAACTTTTATACCCGAAAGGGTGTATTTCTATTGAATTTATTATTTTTATACCCGAAAAGGTACGATATGTATGTAGAAAATACAGATTTAAGCGCATTTGTGAAGCAAAAGAGAAAAGCTCTAAAGCTAACACAAAAAGAAATGGCAGAAAAAGCCGGTGTAGGCCTTCGCTTTGTTCGTGAATTGGAAAGAGGTAAAGAAACCTTGAAAATGGATAAAGTAAATCAGGTTTTGAATCTTTTTGGTTATGCACTTGCCCCTCAAAAATATGCTAGATCATGAAACAGGCAAAGGTTTATATGTATGAGCATTATGCAGGTTTATTGACCGAAAACGATGAAGGATTCGAATTTCAATATGATGATGCCTATTTAAATGCTGCACATTCTGAAGCAATTAGTCTTACGCTGCCACTTAAAAAAGAAGTTTTTAAAAGCGAGATTCTTTTTCCGTTTTTTGATGGATTGATTCCGGAAGGTTGGTTATTAGATATTGCAACAAAAAACTGGAAGTTAAATGAAAGAGATCGAATGAGTGTTTTATTAGTCACTTGTACGGATTGCATAGGAGCTGTTTCTATAGAGGCAATAAATAAAAAATCATGAACAGATGTCTTTATTGCTATAAAATAATCGAAAATGAAATTCAGGCTAATAATGAGTTCCATGAAAGTTGCAGCATGAAATTCTTCGGTTCAAAAGAACCACCTTTATTAGATGTTACTCAAAGTGAATTGTTTGAACTTGCTAAAAAAGTTGTTCAAAGTCAACGCACCATTACAGGAGTGCAGCCAAAACTATCTTTATCAAAAGCAAAAAAAGAAAAGGGATCCAACAACCGCTCCAAATTGACGATCGTTGGATTGTGGGGAAATTATATTCTTAAACCGCAAACAAATCAATTTAAATCATTACCGGAACTGGAAGATTTAACGATGCATCTCGCTCAATTATCTAAAATAAATACAGTGCCCCATTCATTAATAAGACTAAAATCCGGAGAATTGGCATATATATCGAAAAGGGTAGATAGAAATGCAAAAAGAAAATTCCATATGGAAGATATGTGTCAATTGACTGAAAAACAAACAGAATACAAATACAGAGGTTCGTATGAACAAGTTGCTAAAGCTTTGAAAAAATACAGCGCAAACCCCGGCTTTGATTTAGTTAATTTTTTTGAGATACTATTATTCTGTTTTTTTACCGGAAATAATGATATGCATTTAAAAAACTTTTCATTGTTAAAAAATGAGAACAAAGAGTACAATTTATGTCCGGCCTATGATCTAATTGCTTCTGAATTAGTAGTGGAAGGAGATGATGAAGAATTAGCATTAAATATAAATGGCAAAAAGAAAAAATTGAAAAGAAATGATTTTGAAACAGCAATGAAAAACAGTGGTATAAATGATATAGCGATTCGAAATATTTTCAAAAAATTTGAAAACATAACAAACACCTGGTCAGAATTTATTCATCATAGTTTTTTATCAGATGAATTGAAGCAAAGGTATATAGCAATGCTAAATGTAAAATTCAAACAATTGAATTATTCGTAGAGGCGAATTAATTCGCCTCTACATGGGGCCGATCCCTTCACAAGAAGCAATACATTCATTACAATAAGTCTCTCCATCACAGCCCAAAAATCCCGGGCAATCTAATGTGCAAATACATTCTTCAGGAATGATGCTTGCGTCGTAACAAGGATGATTATCGTCTTTATCTTTGCAGGCACTGAATATACAAGCGAAAAATGTAAAGGCAATTAATGACCCTTTGATGAAAGAGATAGATCTATGCATATTGATTTTTGTTTAATGGTGAAATAAAAATAACAATTAGAAATTTCTATAAGGTCGAATTAATTCGCCCTTACCGGTTCAAATAACCAGATTTCATTTCCTTCCAAATCTTTAACGCCTCCATAATTAAATTCCTGTCCTTTTTCAGGTCCGAAATGTACTTCTCCTCCATGCTGCTTAACAGAGGCACAAACTGCTTCAATTCCTTCCACATATAATTGTAAAACCGTACTATTATTTCTTGGGTTAGTAGGCGTGTGTTTCATATCAGCAGCAGGAGTGATACCTACTACATGCTTACCGTCTATTCCGAGTTCGGTATACGAATAATTATCATTGGCTTCCTGAAATATGACGTCCAGTTTGAAAGCGTTTTTGTAAAACTCAACAGCCGCTTCATAATTTTCGGCATGCATTACCATATTGTACATCCATACTTTCATAATGATAAATTTAAATTATTGAATTGATCTTAGAAATAAATAATGAATTTCCAGGCGCATAAATATCCAAACGAAGATCATAAAGTTGACATAAATTAAACCCTGAATACCATGCTTTTTATGCTGAAAAGGAATGAGACTTTTTTTATTGAGATAGAAAAATAATAATTGTAAGAATATAAATCCACCCAAAATTAACTGATTCTGTTTTCCGATAAAACCATAATCCATTGCCAGGTATCCATTGATACAGCCTAACAAAATTAGTAGTTGAATCACTACTAATACCATTAATACATTTCGGTAAATTCTGAAGCTTAAATTAAAAATATTAATCATCGATCACTGCTGCGCCGCGGTTATTCCAATAAGGTTTGTTGTCAAATTCAGGTAAGCGATCAGGTCGAAGTAATAAATTACTGGTGTCCGTCAAGCTCTCCATAAATTTAATTAAATCTGTCATTTCTTCTTTACTTAAATCTAAAGGATTTAGTGCCAGAGTTTGACCTTCAACATCCAAACCCATTCCAGCTCCTCCGCCTTTATTATAAAAGTGCATGACTTCTTCAAGGGTATTAAAACTTCCATTGTGAAAATAGGGAGCTGTTAAAGCGCTGTTACGGATGCCAACCGTTTTAAAACTTGCTTCAAAATGAGGATAAGCTTCTCCTTTTATACCATTTTCAATTCGCCCTTTGTCCTGATCTAACATCGGATTAATCGTATCAAGTCCGATCGTCATTCCCAAAACTTCCGATTCGGCATCCGTATAAAAAGGCGGAACCGATCCATTAAAAGCAGGAGGGAAGTGACAGGTTGCGCAAGCGGCTTTTCCCATGAATAAATTAAAGCCTCTAATAGCCGACGCATCTAATTCTGAAGACTCGCCCCGAACATATTGATCGAATGGACTATCAAATGATTTTAATGAATGTACATAAGCGGCAATAGCATTAGAAATCGATCGGCGATTAATACTCTCACCACCGATGTCTTTGTAGCATTCGTCGAACAGTTTTTGGTAAGCTGTACTTTCTTTTAATCGACTAATTAATTCTTTGTCACTTATATTAAATTCTAATTTATCATCTAAAACATGCGCTACTTGTTTTTCCAGAT
>JAHDHT010000023.1:22541-27762 GCA_020631175.1 Chitinophagales bacterium | reverse complement strand
TTTAGAACCGATATTCGTTTCATGCACTTTAGCAATAAGCTTTTTATAATCAAAAGTCTTGGCGGCATATGCTAAATATAGTTCAACCGCTTTTGACATTATCTTCTTCCCCCAAAATGGCTCACCCAACCAAAAGCCTAATTCAAAAATTTGGTTTTCATGTGGTGTTAAGCCAACAACACCTGCAAGTTCTTCATCGAATACAATTGCCATTACATTAGGCGGATCAATAGCCAATTGACTTTTAATAAATCCTTCCGCATGCTCTTCGGTATAAGGATTCGGAAATCCTTCCCTCAGATTCCGTTGAATATTTTTGTTATTGGCTAACAATGCCATAGCTGGCACATCCGATAATTCCAGTTTTCTAAGCCGAACCATAATTTACTTATAACGATTTAACGACAAATTTCTACCATTCATCCTGAAAAATAAGCAATCTATCTAAAGTTCATATCCAATACCTTAAAACATCCGTCTAATAAGGTGTAAACAATAACACAAACAATGACAATTAAAGAATCAAAGGTGGGCACTACTCCGAGATTCTTAAGAAAAAAGAAAAAATTGATGGTGGTGTAAAATTGTGGGCACTTCTTCTAAACAACGGTTGTGAGCACATGGGCACTACTTTCTAAAAAGATAAGAGTAAAGGGTGATAGAATAACGGCAGTCCAAAAGGCTGTCGTTATTCACGTTTATAGGGTTTTGTTCCCGAAACACAGCTGTTCGACTATTTTACCCTCCCTTGAAAAAAGAGAGGGACGACAAAAATCAATCCTGTCCATCTTTATTAAAAATCTCCGGTATCGTAAAATTGCCGGGACCTGCCACTAAGAAGCCGATAAACACTAACATCAATTCAAGCGGATAACTCATAGATGGAATAAAAGGGTCACCTTTGGTCCAATGCATCATGAAGGCGATAAACATAGTAAATACAAGCATTCCCATTGCCGGTCTGAATATAAAACCGGTTATCAATGCTAAACCGCCCAAGGTTTCTGCTATAGCAGCCATAAAACCCCAGAAAACAGGCGCAAAATCAACTCCAATGCTTGCCATAGCGCCTCCTAATCCTTCCCACGCAGCCGGACCGCCCATTAGTTTTGGAATTCCGTGTATTAAAAACATAATCCCCAAACCTAAACGAATGATTAAAACTCCTAAATGCAATGCTCTGTAATGCATATCTCAAATTTTCAGGCAAATTAAAACGAGCATTTAAATATCACTATCAGCGTTTTGAACAGGAATTACATTTTGTATGCTTTTCAGCACAAGAAAAGCCCATTAGGAGACATGAAAAACCCCAATAAAAAAAGGGGCTTAAGAAGCCCCTGATTGTAGTCGTTGTTTATAATAAGGTTTTGTAGACCGCTAATATAAAGCAAGCGAATCGCATTCTAAAATTTTATTATGCGATCACTATATACTGCGCCTTCACCTGAATAAATTAACAAATTGTAAATGCCTGATGGTAAACTACTTAAATTAATTTCTTCCTGAATATTTAAATATTGAATTAATTTTCCCTGAGCATTCAAAATAGCCCCTGTATAGCTGTTTGCATCAGCAGGTAAGTTATTTATTGTCAAAATATCATTTACAGGGTTAGGGTATAATTCGATTGCAAACCATTCAGATTCTTCAATGTCTATCGTACAATCTTCCACTGTAATATCTTGCGTAAAACTATCTGTACCACTCAAATTTTCTACTGTAAGCGTTACGGTATATGTTCCTTCTTCAGCATAAGAATAAGATGGGTTTTGCTGGGTGGATGCTACTCCGTCACCGAAATCCCATAAATAAGAATCCGCATTATCAGAACTATTCACAAAATCAACATCCAAACAATCCTGATTAATTTCAAATGAAGCTGAAGGAGCCGGGATTTGAGAGATATCATTGATATAGCTCACAGCGATAATTGTATCCATCCCGGTTCTAACTGATACAACCGGTTGCTCATATTCTTTGGCAAAGTATAAGTATGAATCAACAATAAAAGGTTCTTCTGGAAGGATGCCCGGAATCGGTACAAAAATAGGTCCTATCAATGTACCAACCTCTGCTAATACCACTGTAGTTTCCAATTGACGAACACAATCATAAGTACCTAGTGGTGTCGCGACTGTTCCCCATCCATCCGCATTAATACTTCTGTCTATTGTAAGTCTTAAGGTCAGATCAATCGTATCTAACTGCACAGGTAAAATAACCTCCGAACTCGATGAAGCCGACTCACCAAAATCAAGATGCGTATAAAATAGCATAGGACCATCGAAGTCGAGCGCTTGTTCGCCGAGATCAATAATGCCTAAATCTAAATTGGCATAAGCACCATCCAGAATCAAATGACCATCATTATTTTTACTGAAGTAGGCTGTTGTTGGTGGATCTGGTGTTCCCGGTACAATTGCATCTAATGGCAGACCAATTATCTCAGCAAAACCGCCCAAACGCGATGATTCCGAATTGGGGAAGAAAGCTTCTCCATCTGTCCCGGCAATTTCAACATAATTCACATCAGAAATGGTTACGCTTGTAAGGTTTGAAAAGTCCCAGCTTTGATCAGGACCATCAGTTCCAATTTCAGCTTCCATAAAATTTACGGCATTACTTGTTTGCAATGTTGTTCCAACTTCAGGAAGGTCGTCTGTTTCTAGTGTGATTTGTGCATTCAGATTAAACGCTAAAAAAGCGATTAAAAGAGCAGGTAAATATTTCTTCATAGTCGATTCAATTTATCAAGAAATAAAAATACCAAATTATATTCAATTTTAACTTGTGCTAAGTGCCTGCATTTCAACGAGTTTTTTATACAACCCTCCTTCCTGAATAAGTTCAGGATGAGTGCCTGATTCACTTAATTCGCCTTTTTTAATTACAAGGATTTTATCTGCATTATGAACGGTGGAAAGGCGGTGGGCAATTACTACAGATGTTCTGTTTTGCATTAACTTATTTAATGCCTCCTGAACCAATTGCTCACTTTCTGTATCGAGTGAAGATGTTGCTTCATCTAAGATTAAAATAGGTGGGTTTTTAAAAACAGCCCGCGCAATAGTGATTCGTTGTTTTTCTCCGCCACTTAATTTGTTTCCCGCTTCACCAATATTGGTTTCATATCCATCCGGCAAAGCCATTATAAAATTATGCGCATTTGCAATTTTTGCTGCTTCTATTACTTTTTCTTTGGATGGATTTTCAATACCGAAGGCAATGTTGTTAAAAACTGAATCATTAAATAAAATTGCCTGTTGTGTAACAACTCCAATTAAATTTCTTAAATCTTTTAATTTTATTTTTCGAATGTCTTCTCCATCCAATAAAATCCCTCCATCTTTTACATCGTAAAAACGACAAATTAAATCTGCAACAGTACTTTTACCCGCACCACTCGGACCTACAAGCGCTACTGTTTCACCTTTACTAACGGTGAAGTTAAGAGCTTTAATAGTTTGCTGTTCTTCATAAGAAAATGAAACATTATCAAAGGTGATTGACTTTATAAATTCCCCTTTTGATATTGCTTGCGCATGATCTTTTATTAATTCTTCTGCATCAAGTACAGCTTCAATTCGCTCCATACTTGCCAGGCCTTGCTGAATGTGATAAACAGCATTCGAAAGACTTTTTGCAGGGTTAATCATTTGAGAAAAAACAAGAATATAAGCGATAAATGATTCTGCATCTAAAGCGGATTGCTGATTTAAAACAAGAGAACCGCCATACCAAAGAACGGTGACCACTACGGTTATGCCTAAAAATTCTGAAAGTGGTGAAGCGAGATCTCTTCTGCGCAACATCTTTTTGCCTACATTATATAGTTTTTCATTTTCATTTTGAAAATCATCACTTCTTGAATCACTTGCATTAAATGCTTTAATAATTCTCAAGCCGGATAAGGATTCTTCTATAAATGCATTTAAAATGCCTAATTGTTTTTGCCCTTTTCTCGAAGCGCGTTTTAATGAAGCACCAACTTTCGAAATTAAAAATCCGCTAAGCGGTAAAAAGAGTAAAACAAAGATGGTAAGTCCGGGAGAAATCCAAAACATAAAAGCAAGAAAAACCAATAGATGAACAGGCTCTCTAAAAACAAGAATTAGGGCATTTAAAATACTGTGTTCGACTTCATTGACATCTGTGGTCATTCTGCTCATCAAATCACCTTTTCTTTCTTCAGAAAAATAAGACAAAGGCAATCGAAGAATTTTTTGATATAAAGTATTTCGTAAATCTTTGGCTACTCCATGTCTTAAAGGTGCCATTACATATCTTGCCAGATAGAAAAACAGGTTTTTAAAAAGAAAAACCAACAGAACAATGCCGCATATAAATAAAAGCGCATTTGTTTTACTGTTATTTTGAATTATGTGGCTGAGATAATAATTGAAATAATCGATTAGCGTTTGTACTGAAAATGCCATTTCAGGCTTCGCATAAGTCTTATCATCAAGTTCAAACAAGAGTCGAAGAAAGGGGATAATCATAGCTAATGAAACCAGATTAAAAACCACTGCCAGCACATTGAAAAAAATGTTCAGTATTGCCTGTGTCTTATAGGGCTTTACCCATGGGAATATTTTTAGAAAATCTCGCATATTTCAAGTGCTACAAACAGACTCTTTTAAACGTCTTGCCTTCATTCTGAAGGAACGAAACAAAGCCTTATCTTGTTGTCGCATATTTGATGCAAAGTTTAAAAAATTAACGTGGAAAGTAAAAGACAGTTACAGGTAGCGAAAATGATGAAGCATGCTTTGGGAGAAGTCTTTCAAAGAGAGGGCTCATATTGGTTTGGAAGAGCCTTTGTAACCATATATGATATAAAGCTCACAAAAGATCTTCAGATAGCCAGAATATACCTAAGCGTTTATAATGTGGAGAGCAAAGAAGACGTTTTAGACTCAATTCGTCAGAACCAGTCAAAAGTGCGGCATTTACTCGGACAACGTATAAGAAACAAAGTCAGGGTGATTCCTGAATTGGAATTCTTTTTAGATGAAACGCTTGATGAGGTTTTCAGGATGGATGCTTTACTGGATAAATTGAAAAAAGAAGAACGCCCGGCATCTGATGTATCAGGCGAAGAAGAAGAATAATTGAAACTTCCTTTAAAAATAGCATGGAGGTATTTATGGGGTAAGAAACCTGTGAATGCTATTCAGATTCTATCATTGATTTCTGCTTTAGGAATGATGGTAGGAAC
>JAHDHT010000023.1:19265-22441 GCA_020631175.1 Chitinophagales bacterium | reverse complement strand
CGTTTAAAAGGTGTCGATGAAAAGTTTACAGATGTGAACGCTGTAGACACAATTATAATGGATGGTGTATTTAGATTACGCCCACAAAGTAATGATGCTGTCGTAGGTTTAGGTGTTGCCAAATCTTTATCCTTAAATATTTATGATGACTTTAGTGAGTTAAGAGTATTCTCGCCTAAACGCGGCAAAAAGATTAATACCTTGAATCCGCTTGAATCGGTAAATATCCGTGCTTTATTTCCAAGAGGTTTGTATAGTATTGAAAAGGAGTTTGACAGTAAATATATTTTTGTTCCTTTAAAATTAGCACAGGAAATATTAGAATATCCGAATCGGATAAGTGCTTTGGAAATCGCTTTAGCAGATCAAAATAAAATCGAAAGAATTCAAAAATTATTAAAAGAAAAAATACCTGAAGATCTGACCATTAAAAATCGTTACGAGCAAGACAGTACGATTTATAAAGTAATGAAAAGTGAAAAATGGGTTGCTTTTTTGATTTTATCTTTTATTCTTTTAATTGTTGCTTTTAACATTTTGGGTTCGCTTTCTATGCTTGTAATCGATAAGAAAAAAGACATTAGTATTTTACAGGCGATGGGTGCTGATCAAACAACAATTAAGCGTACTTTTTTATTAACCGGTTTATTTGTTTCAATCGGCGGAGCTTTTTTGGGCGCTGTTATTGCGTTGTTTTTAGGATTTTTACATAAGCAGTTTGGCCTTATTCAAATTAATGCTAATGGAAATTTTTTGGTTGATGCTTTGCCTTTAGATTTTCGTTTTTCAGACTTCATCTGGGTAGCAATGGTGGTTATTGTAATCGGTATGTTTTCAAGTTATTTTCCTGCAGTTAGAGCAGCAAAACAGGCGATGGAGTTTAGGGATTAAATTCGTTTTTATATACTTCAGCTATTCGTCTAATTACTTCATCGATTTTTTCATATTCAAAATCAGGGAAAGCTTTCAATAACTTTTCATTGTTGTAATTTAATGTTTGCATCGAACTTTCTACAGTCTCTTTTGTAAGTAACGGTTTCGTTTTAAACAAGAATTGTTTTGCTCTTTCAATACGCCATATTGCCGAAGCAACGGTGTGACTACCCTGTTTAGAAGGTGCTTTTACATTTAATGCTAAAGCAATTTGTTCAAAAATATCTTTATAGCTTCTGTTTTCTGCGTTTACAATAAAGCGTTCGTTCTGAATTTGATTTTCTTCTAATAACAACATCACTTTTACTACATCCTCTACAGCAACAAAACCTGTAGTTCCGGTTGGATAATATTGTAATCCTTCCTTTACTCTTTTAAATAATGATGAAGAACCTTTATTCCAGTCACCACTTCCTAATATGATGGAGGGATGAATAATTACGGTATTTAAACCTTCACTTTGAGCCCGCCACACTTCTCTTTCGGCCAGAAATTTTGATTTACCATAATTTGAACGGAAAGTTTGATCCTGCCATTGAATGCTTTCATCGATAGGTTTGCCTGAAGCAGGCGAATGCAAAGCAGAAATAGAACCTACAAAAGAAAATCGCTTTACTCCTTTTTTCAACGATAAGTTTAAGAGATTTTTAGTGACTTCAACATTATTTTCCATTAAAGCAGCTTCATCATCTGGATCATAACTGATCATAGCAGCTGTATGAAAAACAGTTTCTACTCCTTCCAGAAGATGATCTAAAAATCCGATATCCGTCAGATCTCCATCCATCCATTTTACCTGATCTTCAAAAGGCTGAATTAATTTTCGATTAGAAGTCGAACGAATGCTTGCAATAATGTTTTGATGACCTTTTTTGATTAATGCCTTAGTCAGATGACTTCCTAATAAACCGCTTGCTCCTGTAACTAAAATCATAAATTACGATGCCCCAAATATACAGCACCACCAACATTATTTATACGTGCACCTGTAATGTCTTTATGGCAATTTGCCTGTTCTTCTAATCTCAATGCTCCGAGAAAACCAAAAATAATCGCTTCTTTAAAGGCAATCAGCTCTTCATTCGGTATTACCAATGAAATTTTATCGTTCAAATAATATTTAAATCGTTCAATCAAAAATGTATTAAATGTACCTCCACCTGTAAGTAATAATTGATTGTTAACAGCATTTTTTCCTTCCAGCAAAATATCATCACTTATCTTTTGAGCAATGTGTTCTGTTAGAGTGGCCAGCATATCCTCTGCACTTAGATGGTGTAAATCTAATTGTAACAAGTCTTCTAAAACCTGACCGGCGTCAAGACTTTTTGGTGGAGAAAGCTTATAATAATAAAGCTGGTTTAAGGCGGACAGTAATTCCTGATCTACTTTACCTGATCGTGCGATTATTCCATCTTCATCATAGGCTTTGTTTAACTGAGCAGCATAATAATTCAAATACGCATTACATCCGCAGATATCATAAGCGATTTGACGTTCTATTTCCTGAATACTGATATTTGCGATACCACCTAAATTGAGGCACATGCCATATTGATTGAACAAGAGTCTGTCACCCACCGGAACCAGAGGTGCACCTTGACCGCCAAGACCAATATCTACAGATCTGAAATCGCAAATAGTAGTATATCCTGTAAGAGCTGCCACTGCTGCTCCGGAGCCTATCTGGATGGATATATTTTCCTGCGGATTATGGTATAATGTCTGCCCGTGCATTGCGATAGCGTCAATAGCCTTAAGAGATGCTTCATCAATAAACTGATTGATTTCTTTAGCTATTAAATGGCCATAATACGTATGTGTTTTCCAAAGCGTAAGCGGATCAGTGTTTAATACATGTTGCAGGCGTTTTTGCCAGGTTTCATCGAAAGGAATTGCCTTTGTCTGTATAATATTAAAGCTCCATTCTTTTGAAAAGTTAAACTGACAATAAGCTAGATCGAGACCATCTAAAGAAGTACCCGACATTACGCCTATTATATTATAATTTCCTTTAGCCAAACTAACGATTGAATGTTGTATTTTTAATACAAGATGATAGAAATCAGTTCAATAAAGGTACGGTTAATTGAAGAAGATGACATAAAAGGTGTTTGCAGCTATTGGGCAAATGCCAGCAATGAAGATCTTGAGCGGATGGGAGCTGTACCGGAAAAAGTGCCTGATTACATCAGCATGTATGAATATTTATCAAAAGACATTTTGAAAAATGTTCGGGAAAG
>JAHDHT010000023.1:0-19165 GCA_020631175.1 Chitinophagales bacterium | reverse complement strand
ACATCAGCATGTATGAATATTTATCAAAAGACATTTTGAAAAATGTTCGGGAAAGGAAATCGGTTGTAAGTATTTGGGAGTACAACGGTGAAGCTATAGGTCATTGCAATATTATTGATGTAGTTGAAGGTGAACATGCGCATTTGCACTTACATCTTTGGAGAAGTGATTTAAGAAAAAAAGGAATCGGTTTGGTGTTTTTAAAGAAGAGTCTTGATTTCTTTGTTAAAGAGTTTTCGCTGAAATATATAATTGCTGAACCTAATGCAGATAATTTAGCACCGAATAAAATTTTACCAAAAGCCGGGTTTTCTTTTGTGAAAAAATATAAAACGATTCCCGGATCTTTGAGTGATGAGCAATATGTTAATCAATGGAAATTTAAAGTTTAAAATATGAGAGCACCCTATTTAATTCTAACTTTTATTTTATTATTTACCTTTAATACAAAAGCAAAAAAATCAAATACTAACTTTGAAAAAGGTGTTTTGCTTGTTCAGGTAAATCACAATTTTTCTGCCTCAACACTGGAGGAAACATTTTCAGCCTGCGATCTAATCGTTGAAAAACGCATAAGTCGTTACATGGACATATGGAAAATTTGTTTTAATGATGAAGCATGTGATCACAAATCTTTAACTGCTGATTTATTAGATGTTCCCGAAATTTTAATTGCTCAAAACAATCATGTTATTGAGAAGCGGCAAACATTTCCAAACGACAATGTTCCATGGCAATTTCATAATACAAACGGAACAGATGCCGATGTCGACGGACCTGAAGCATGGGATTATGCGACAGGCGGATTTAATGTACAAGGGGATCGAATTGTTATTGCATTAGTAGATGGCGGTTATGATGTGTCTGATACAGATTATGATTTTTATATTAACCCCGGAGAGTCTGCAACTCCTGACGGAATTGATAACGACGGCAACGGATGGGTTGATGATTATCAGGGTTGGAATGTTATTGATCAAAATGGATATCACGATATTAATGCAGGTCATGGACAGTTCGTTAGTGCTGTAGCCGGCAGACTAGGAAATAACGGTCAGGCTAACACAGGTATAAATTGGAACTGCCAGATTATGCCGATTGAAATTTTTAAGAAAAATAATTTAAGCTGGGAAGACCGAGCATTAGAAGCTATGGATTATATAATTACTATGCGTGATTTATATGATCAGACGAATGGAGCTCAGGGTGCATTTATTGTTTCAACTAATCATTCTTACGGTCAGGCTGGTATGGAAAGTGATGCTCCACTTTGGTGTATGTCTTATGCTACTGCCGGCACTTATGGTATTTTGAGCGCAGGCGCTACCGATAATAATCTGGCGAACGTTGATGTAGTAGGTGACTTACCTACTGGTTGTTCTCAGGATCATTTAATTACTGTTACTAACACAACCAACACAGATACATGGTCTGATTCAGGCTACGGTTTAACAATGATTGATTTAGGTTGCCCGAGTAATGGTTCTACTTCTGAAGCCACTCCTGTTGCATCCGGAATTATTGCTTTGCTTCATGCAGGTATGTGCGACAGTTATGTAAATGCCTACAAAGCCAATCCTGAAGCTGTTGCATTGGTTTTAAAAGATTATTTATTAAATGGTACTGATCCGATGGCTGACCTTCAGGGAATAACGGTTACAGGAGGTCGTGCAAATGCTTTTAATTCTATGGCTTTAATGTTAAGCGAACAATGCGGTGTAGCATTTCCTCCCGTTCCTTCTTTCAGTAGTGATTTTAATACTGTTTGCGCAGGGGAAACGGTGCAGTTTACGGATGGAAGCACATTAAATCCAAATACCTGGCAGTGGAGTTTTCAGGGAGGATCACCAGCTACAAGTTCTACACAAAATCCTTCTGTTCAATACAACAGTCCCGGCGTTTATGATGTGAGTCTTACCGTTAGTAATGCAGATGGTTCAAATAGTACAACGGTTAATGGAATGATTGAAGTAATTAACGTTACTGGTTTAAACTTACCTTACACTCAGGATTTCGAAAGCGGAAACGACTGGAACATAGACAACCCAAACAATGATCAGACATGGGATTTAGTTAGCGGAGACAATTGTAACGGTCAGGTTATAGCCATTGATAATTTTAACAATAATAATCAGGGCACAAGTGATGATTTAAGTTTAAGTTTTGATTTAAGTTCTGTTTCAAATGCAAGTTTGAGTTTCGATGTGGCTTATGCGAGATATGATGCCAGTTTTTTTGATGGCTTAGAAATTTTCGTGGATGAATGTGGTTTTAGTCCGGTATCAGTGTTTTTTAAGGAAGGAGATATATTAGCTACTGCTCCTGATGTTACAACTGATTTTATTCCTGCTGATTGTTCTGAGTGGAGAAATGAAACGGTCGACCTATCAGCTTATGATGGAGAAAATATTATTCTAACTTTTCAAAGTCAAAGTGGTTGGGGAAATTGGATTTATTTAGATAACATTAATATTATCGGTGATGATTGTCCTGCTTCAATAAGTTTTGATGCTGGAATTCCATCATCGACTATAAATCCAACACCTATTGCTTTGAATGCTACACCTGCCGGTGGAACCTGGTCGGGACCCGGTGTCGTTTTTTCTGCATTTAATCCGGGTATTGCCGGACCTGGTTTTCATTCTTTAACTTATAGTTATGATGATGGAAACGGATGTATATTAAGCGGATCTGTTCAAATTTTGGTAGCGAGTATCAGTTATAATTTTGTGAATTACAATTTAGGAACAATATCGCCGGAGTAAATTCTGGTAGTACGGCACTTTAATTTTTACAATAAGTAAAATCTGCGCTACAAAGTACAGTGCTACTTAAAACTTAAAAAGGACTTTGAAAACTGGTATCATTAACAAAATCCCAATCTGTTAATGTTTTTAGAAAAGCAATTAAATCCGATTTACCTTGTTCGTCCATAGGCAGACCGTTTGGCAGGAAATCAGTTTGCATTATAATATCTACCGTTGGTGAACTTTTCACATCATTTACATAAAAGTCAACAACCTCTTCCAAGGTAGTAAACCTTCCATCATGCATGTAAGGAGAAGTTAACTCTATGTTTCGTAATGATACCGCTTTAAACTTTCCGTAATCTTCTTCATTTCCGGTTACACCACCTAAGCCCGGGTCTTCAAAATCATATGGACTTGCCACTTCGTCAAGACCATTATTTCGGTATAAGTCCTGAAAGTTGCTAAAGAAATTATTGAAACTGTGGCAATGCTGACAATGACCATCAAATAAACCATCATTTAAAAAACGATCCAATCCATTCAGCTCTTCGTCTGAGAGTTGAACAGACCCATTTCCATGAACGGCCTTGTCAAATTTTGATGTCCCGCTAATCATTGTTCTTAGAAACTGAGCTATTGCTTTTGCTACATAAGAACTATCAATTTCAATGCATGAACCAAATGCTTGATTAAAAGCCTCATCATACAAAGGAGAATTTTCTAATCGCTGAACAGCATCCTTCCATTGTAAATGCATTTCTATCGGATCGGGTACCGGATTTAAAATTTGTTCTTCTAAAGAATTTGCAGATCCGTCCCAAAGAAATTTTGGATTCCATCCTAAATTAAAAAGGGCCATTGAATTACGATGACCTTCAATTCCCTGGACGCCAACTGAAAATTGATTCGGGTCTGAAAATGCTGCTGAAGGCGCATGACATCCTGCACAGGCTAAAGTACTATCTGCAGACAAGATAGGGTCCCAGAAAAGTTTTCGACCTAACTGTACCCCTTCATTAGTCAATGGGTTGTCTTCCGGTATTGGCATATCCGGAAATCCGCTATGCGGATATTGTATTACATAAGGTGTCGGATTATAGTCGGGACAATCACTTACCGGATCAGGTTCGTTATTAAAATTTACGTGTGGCTCTGTGTAGCATGACATCCATCCTAAACACAAAATGAAAATAAATAAAATGCTATTTAAAAAGTTTCTATTCAAAAGAAGCTATAACGTTATTGTTTATTTTATTGGCAAGAGCAAATCCATCGCCTGATGAATGCGTTACATTTTCAGTAATGAAATCAATTTGATTACCGGTATTCAAAAATACTTTATTAAAATCAATAAATAATTCCAATTCCGTTTCTCCAACAGAAGAAACTGCAAATTCTCTGTTTATTAAAACACTTTTGTACAGATCGTCTTTACCAACATGATATAATAATGGTCCATCAAAAGTTCCATCATTATCTAAATCATACTGTCCTTCTATGGTATAAAAAATATATCCATTATCCCAGCCCCAATTATTTGAGCTATTATTAAATCCTAATGGGTGGTCGTTTTCAAAGGTTGCCGGATCTTCATGATTTAAGGTTTCTTTTACACCCAAACCAAATGAAATATTAGTAAATGAACCTCCATCCACATTATAAGCGATTTTTTCATCTACTTCTAAATCATAAATTGAAATTTCCTGAAGGTATGAAGAGCTTCCGTTGTCGTTGATTAACTGCAAATCGGATAAATAAAAATAAACCGACGATAACTGCACGCGAACTCCATTTGATAAGGTAAAAGGAGTGTTCATAGCTATTGGTGCGCCATTAGAAACAGGCGTAATTTTTAAGTTCAACGTTGCTTGTTGAGGTTCTTCATCTTTACAGGAATTGAAAATTACCATCATAGATAAAGCAAGAATCCAGAAATATCTTAATCGAATCATGTTACTAAATTAGTTATGTTACAAGTAAAGAGGAAATTCGTTCAGTAATATTATCGATTTCAGGCAAATTGTGGTATTTGTTGACAACAGGAAGGATAGAAATCGACGCTTTAAGACAAATTTTATCCGATTATGACATTAAGATGATATATTTTGAATGTAGCACTGAATAAAAATGAAAAGGGCCGTAATTCTAAAATTACAGCCCTTTATCTATATAAAGCCTTTTTATTCTTGTTTTATAAACTTCATACTCTCTATTCGATCTCCCATTTGAACCTGAAGAATATACATTCCTCCGGCATAATCCAACATGTTAAATCGAACTGTTTGATTACCTGTCTTCAGTATCTTGCTTCCACTATAAAGCACTTTTCCTTCTACATTCATCAGGGTAAACCAGATTTCTTCTTCTGTTTCCGATTGCAATTCTAAGTGAACAAAATCTTTCACCGGAACAGGATAGAGGTTGATCATCGTCTGACCTGTTTCAATTTCGATAAAAGACTCTTCTTCATCTCTTAATTCTTCTTCCGGCACAATCACTTCTAGCATATCTGTGTTTTGACCCTGCGGTATACTAATACCCGGTTCCGGATCATTTTCATTTTCCTGGATGGATGGTGTATGTGGATTAGGATTAACGCCGCTACTTTCGAAAGTAACCGTTACTTCTTCATCATCATCGGCAGTTAATGGTAAATCAAGGTCTGTTAAAATTTCGGCCGGATCACCTGTTGGAATAATTTCTTCTTCCTCTTCAGGTTCTTCTTCTGTCACTTCTTCCTCTTCTTCATCTTCCGGTTCTTCCTCAATCACTTCTTCTTCCTCCTCTTCTTCTTCTGTGATTTCTTCTTCTTCCTCTTCCTCTGGTTCTTCTTCGATTGGGTTTTCATCGCATTCAACAAATGTCATAACAAGCACAGCTGTATCACAAACATCGAAATCAGTATCGCAATACCAGATGAAAACCGAATCTTCAGGAACAAGGTCCATATTCGGCAATGGAATATAACTGAAGCAGGTACCATCGATCATATCAATCGTACAATGCCAGGTTGAAGCAATCGAATCGATTTCAACTGAAGTATCTAATCCGCCATCACAATCTAAACAAACTGTAATCGGGACCATTGGCTCTGAACAGTCTTCATAATATTGAACACACATTTCAGGTTGATCCGGTGGGGCAGGATTACAATCTGATATTTCTATAAATACGTTTATTGAAGCACAATTACCATCTTCTGTACAATAGGTAACGGTAAGCGTATCAGCTCCTACAGATTCCATCCCCGGAAGAGGCGTGTATGTAAAACATGCATCATCTATTTGCTGAATCGCACAGAAGAATAAACTTTCAACCGTATCGATTACAGCATCCGAACCAATTAAACATTCTATGCAAATATCGATTGGTGTAATCGCTTGTGTACAAACGTCTAGATCATCACAATCCGGTAAGACCTGTGGGTCAGGATCGGAAGCACAGTTGTAACTTAAACTTACTGTATGACTGTCGATACAGGAGATTCCATTACTATATTCAGCCGTTAAGTCTACCGTTCCACTTTCTCCCTCCGAAGCTGTAAAGCTGCTTCCTGTAATATAATTTTCACAACCTGATATTGGATTGATCGCAACAAAACAATCTTGTTCTACTGTCTCAACAAATGAAGAAATGTCGGAAGGATATACTGTAAGATTAAAACTTTCGCTATAAGTTTGATTATTATCATCTTCACAAACAGCTGTCATTTCAAGTGTTACCGTCGATGGTGCACAATTATTATTAACTGCATTGTAAATATTTCCATTTACATCTACACCATTTGCCTGCCAGCTTATTAATACTGATCCTGAACCGGCAACGGTAGTTAAGAGTTCAACATCTTGTCCGCTACACACCGATAAAGCCGATAGGCTTGCCGTTACATTGTCAGGACACTCTACCGGTGGTGGAGGTGGGTTGTCGTCCGGGCAATCATAACTCAAAGTAGTAGTGAATGCTTCGGCACATGCTTGCGCATTAAAATAATCGGCAGATAAAGTAGTGCTTCCTGCCTGACCGGGCATTGGAGCAAAACTGGTACTTTGAATATATGCTTCACATCCTGAAGCTACTGTTAATGCAACAAAACAATCTTCTTCTACAACGGTAACAAACTGCTCCACATCTGACGGACCAACTGTTATGCTTAACTGATCGGTATAACTAACTGATGGGTCTGCATCACAAACGGCCACGGCTGTTATTTGAATATTCGTTGATGTACAATTAGCATTTGATGCGATATATGAAGACGGGTTACTGATAGGTTGACCGTTTGCTGTCCAGCTTACTGTGGCACTTCCGCCCCCAAATACATTTGCATTTAAATTAATTGCATCACCGTTACATACATTTGTTGTATTTGCCATTGCTTGTAATCCTGTTGGGCAGCTAATACAATCGTAATTCACTGTTTCACTATAGGCAGCAGCACAGTCTGGATTGGCTGTATAATTTACCGTTAAAGTTGCTGTTCCTGAACTGCCTTCTGCAGCTGTGAAACTATCAGTGTCAATATAATTTACACAGTTAGCAATTGGAGATAATGTTGCTCCGCAGCTATTGGCATTTAGACTTACAAATGCACTGATATCGTTTGGATACACCATAATGCTTTGCTGATCCGAATACGTTACTGTCGGATCGATATCACAAACTGCTGTTGCTTCAAAAGTTATATTTAATGGAGCACAATCGCTATTGCTTAATGTATATGCCATTGGATTGGCTACAGGCTGACCGTTTGCAGTCCAGCTAATCGTAGCACCTCCTGTTCCAATAAGGTTTGCACTCAACATTACAACATCACCAGAGCAATTGCCTTGCGAAACCGTTGCGTTTATCCCGTCAGGACAAGTCTGACAGTCGTAGGTGTAATTAGTGGTATAATTCTGAGCGCATCCATCGTTTCCTAAATAGGTAGCCGTAAGGCTTGCCGTTCCCTGCGCTCCATCGGCAGGAGTAAAGCTATCACCACTAACATAGGCTTCACATCCCGGAACTACCTGAAGGCTTGCGGCACATCCATCATTTATTAAAGAAACAAATGGTTCTATGTTGGATGGATAAACAGTTACACTTAACTGGTCGCTTTGAATAATGGTTGGATCCGATTCACAAACACCGGTTACTTCAAACACCATCGTTTGAGGAGCACAATTAGTATTCGTTAATGAAACCAATGAAGGATTTGCTAATGGCATGCCATTCATTGTCCAGCTTACAATATGTGTTCCTAAGCCAAATGATTGATGTGTTAGGCTGACCGTTTCTCCTGAGCAGGCTTCAGATAAATTAGCGGAAGCGGCGATGCCTTCCGGACAAGGTTCAACACATTCTATTGGTCCTTCACTTACTACAGCAGAACAACCTTTTGAATCATCTACTACTTCGATGTAATAAGAAGAGCCGTTTGGTTTGGGTCCGAAAGTATAGGTCTGTTCAGGTAGCACTTCTCCATTATAATCGCCTGTTATTAAATAACTGGCTGAAGCATCGATTGCCGGCTGGCCTCCGGAAACGCTAAATGCAACCGTATAATCACCTTCTTCATTACAAATGGCTTCATGTTCTATAACAATCTCGCTTAAGAAGCGAACCGGCGTACCCGGTAAAGCAACATCGGTACATGGACTAAGGAAGGAAGGTAATCCGTCCGGACCCGGAGGACCTACTACTGCTGATATAAATAAATCTTCATTTAATGGATAAGTACCATCATTAATAAAAGCATTTAATGTAATACCATAAATTTCACTTAGATCGCCATTATGTAAAACGAATGCTAAAACATCATCGGGACCTAACTGGGTATATCCCGGTGCTGAATTAACCGCTTCATACCAACAGGCCACCTGAATAGCTGAAGGCATCACACCCGGATCGTTCTCTCCACAAGGACAAAATTGATTGGCCTCCAAACAACCAGCAATATCAAAACATCCACCCGAACCTGAATTATATTCATAACAGAAAATAACGTTCTGATTAATTCCGGCAGTTACCGGTAAAACATCTAATCCGGCTATTTCTAAAAAGCCTGCACAAGAAGGATCAACAATAGCCTGAATACCACAATAACCATCGGTATCTGTAATTGTGATAAAAGACTCAACTTCATTTGGGTATGCCGTTATAACATCTGATTCAAAATTTAAGTATTGGTTACTTGCAATGCAATAAATCGAAACCGGTAATGTCAGATTTAACGGTGCACATCCCGTGTTTTCCAAATCAAGAGAAACGGTATGACTAGTATTTCCATCATAAATAAGATTATAGAGAAATCCATCTATTTCTACAGTAACAATACTATTTTGTGCGTCTTCTAAAGACTCGAATTGAAGCGTGTATTGAACTGTTTCAGCGCCACAAATTTCAGAAGTATTAAAAAACGAAGTAAAATTATTTGGACATGAAGGTACCGTTTCTAAAATGTCGTCGTCAGCATTATTTGTTGTATTTGGATCCGGAACGCCAATACTACTGAGCTGTGCAATGTTCTGAATAGTACCCGGTTCTGAAATAATTGCCGTCAACTGAAGAGTAGCAGTTTGAAAAACTTCCATATTTGAAATGCTCCATTCCAAAGTCGTTTCATCAAAAATTCCCGTAAATGGAGTAGCTTCAATAAAGGTTAATTCATCTGGTAAAACATCCTGCAACAAAATATCTGTTGAGTAGGTTGGACCGTTGTTTATAATCTCTATAGTATATATAACCGTATCTCCTACTAGGTTTACTATAGTTCCTTCAGGATGAATAACTACACTTTGTTTAGAAACTGCAAGGTCTGCTAATAAGGCTTCAATATCAACATTGTCTTCATCATCTGTCGCATCATCAATCGGTTCATCAACCGTTGGATCGCTGTCAGGGTCGGGTTGATCTGAGTTAATAATAGCTGCAGCATTGTTAATGATACCTGCGCCATTAACTTCAACTGTTATACTTAGAGTTTGTGTTTCACCAGCAGCAAGGTTTCCAATATCCCAAAGTCCGGTAACCGGGTCATAACTTCCTGTAGAGGAATTACTGGTAAAATATATCAAATTCGAATCTAAAATATCTGAGACTAAAACGCCGGTTGCGTTAGACGGACCGTTATTTTCAATTTCTATAGTATATATTACATCATCGCCGACATTTACTAAACTTTGGCTAACCGTTTTAGTTAACTCAAGATCTGCTTCAATTCCCAAAATACTTACCTGATCTGAATTGTTATCCGGATTTCCATCAAACTGATCAGCCACAGAAAATAGGGCTTCATTTGTAATTGAAACACTTTCAGTTACTGTGGCATTAAAAGTAAGCGTAATTGTTTCTCCTGTATTTAAAGTTAATCCTTCCCAAATTATCTCAGTTCCAGACAGCATGCCGTTATCTGAAATGTTGCTTATGTTTGATAGTCCGTTAGGAAGGTTGTCAATTATTTCAATTCCTGTTGCATTGTCAGGTCCGTAATTTGTTACATCAATTGAATAAGTTACCCCGTCACCGACGAATACTTCAAAGCTATTCACCGATTTTTCAACGCCTATATCAATCAATAAACCGGTAATCAGATCGTTGTCTTCATTGTTATCCAGATTAATTTCTGTTTCTGAAACATCTGTAATAGTAGCAATATTTTCAATTGCCCCGGAACTTACAACTTCAGCGTTAATAATTAATGAAGCCGATTCATTTAATGCCAGGTTACCTAAAGACCATGTTCCATTCTGAAAGTCATATATTCCCTGAGAAGGGGAATCAGAAATAAATTGTAATTCGGACGGAAGGAAATCTGAAACAAGAATATCTGTAGCGGTACTCGGACCGTTATTGGTAACCTCAATTGTATAAGATATTTCATCTCCAACGTTTGCTGTTCCATCTCCTGTGAGATTAATATCACTTATTTTTAAAATCTCCAGATCAACTAATAAGCCTTCAATTGTAACTTCATCCTGATCATCTTCCGCTAGGGTATTGTTGCCCGGGGTAGAATCCGGGTCATATTGATCAGAGCTTATTACCTCTGCCGTATTCGTAATTAATCCAGGCGCAACGACACTTGCCATTATTTCTAAAATAAATGAACTGCCTGAAGGTACAATTCCTATGTTCCATTGACCTGTTACATCATCATAAACTCCATTTATTGCATTTGAAGAAATATAATTTAATTGTGAAGGCAACACATCCGAAACAATTACGCCTGTTGCGTCTGATGGTCCGGTGTTGTTTAATTCAATTGTATAAGTAATTGTTTCACCAACATTAGCCGATGAGACATTCACTGATTTTGAAAGACTCAAATCAGATTCTGTTGCCAATAGCGCTACCTGATCAGAATCATTATCAGGGTTATTGTCTGTTTGATCAAGATTTGTAATCTCTGCTATATTTAATATAGCTGTATTTGCATCATTTACAATAGCATAAATTTCAATGCTTTCAGATGCACCTGATGATAATGGACCAGGTATATTCCAAATAAAATCTCCATTATTTGGATTATATGAATTGCTTGTAGAAAGCACAAAAGTTAGTCCGGCCGGTAGCACATCCGTTACTTCGATATTTGTTGCATCAATAGGACCGTTATTTGTTAGAGTAATAGAATAGATAATTTGGTCATTAACATTAGGCATTGCATTGTCAACTGTCTTTACAATTGCAAGGTCTAGAGCAACAACTTCGATTATATCATCATCTAAATTATTGTTTGGATTAGAGTCCGGTTCTGATACATTTTCTAAGTTTGCAATATTTTTAACTGTTCCGACCTGATTTGTAATTGCTGTAATTAATAAAGTTTGTGAAGCACCTGAAGGAAGATTACCAATACTCCATAAACCTGAGCTATTGTCGTAACCTGAAGGAGCACTGCTTGAATAGGTTAAGTTTGAGGGAATAATATCCATTATCTGAACACCTGTTGCGTCACCCGGACCGTTATTAATAACGGTAATCGTATAGTTTACAGGATCGCCGAGATTTACAATGCCTGTATTCTGACTAACATCTGAAAACTTTTGCACTTCAATATCTACTTGTAAGCCTTCAACTATTGCCTGATCCTGATCATCTTCAGATAAGATATCATTGCCTGGTGTAGAATCATTGTCTGTACTTGTATTGGTTTCTACTTGTGCCTCGTTAATTATTATGCCCGGCTGATCTACTGTTGCTGTTATTTCAAGTATAAAAACTTCAGAGGCTTGCATTAAGCCAATATTCCAAATTCCCGTAAGTGCATTATATGTACCATTGGTTGTGTTACTTCCTGTAAAAGTTAAGCCGGCTGGCAACAAGTCTAAAACGGTAACATTTTCTGCTCTGTCTGGACCAAGATTTGATAATGTAATGGTGTATGTTATTTGTTCTCCTACATTAACTTCATTTTGATCGACTGTTTTTATTAATTCTAAATCAGAAAATTCTTCATCACAATCATCAGGAACTCCATCCATATCAATATCTAAATTGTCATCAAACCCCTGACATAGATCTTCGCTATCACATACTCCATCACCATCTGTGTCTTCAAAGATTCCATTACAAGGTCCGCATATTGAGCCATCACATGATAGAACCAGTTGCTGATCATTTACAGTACAAGGATCTCCATCATCACAACTTACAAGTTCAGTTGTTCCTGTATCGCAATCTGTTTGAATTCCTGCGCAAGGAACGCATATTGCTCCACCACAATCAGATATTGTTTCAACATCATTAATGGTACACGGGTCACCATCATCACAGGGCTGTATTGTTGTTGGAGCATCATCACAGCCACTAGCTATACCGATACATGGAATACAGATCGTGCCATCACAATCTAATACAGTTTCTACATCATTAATAGTGCAAGGGTTCCCATCATCACAGGACTGCACTGTGCTTGGACCATCTGAACAGTCTTGCACAATACCTGCACATGGAACGCAGATTGAGCCATCACAATCTAAAATTGTTTCTACGTCATTAATAGTGCAAGAATCGCCATCATCACAGGACTGCACTGTGCTTGGACCGTCTGAACAGTCTTGTACAATACCTGCACATGGAACACAGATTGAGCCATCACAATCTAAAATTGTTTCCACATCATTAATAGTGCAAGGGTCGCCATCATTACAGGACTGTACGGTACTCGGACCAGTGTTACAATCTTGGGGAGTTCCTACACAATCGCAGACGTTATTTAAAGCATCATTAATTGTACATGGGTCGTTATCATCGCATGGCATTCCAATCATCGGCGGACAGTCATCTATAACAGGATCAATACAATCTAAGATCCCGTCCATATCTACGTCAGGTGATACAGTTATATCAATCGATGTTGTACCAATGCAGTTGTCCTGGTCAACAACGTAAACCGTGTAAATGCCTGATTCTGTTGCACATAATTCAGTCACAGGTGTTGGAGCTTCTGTTCCGTCACATATGTCTGTATCAAAAGTAAAGTAATAATCATAGGGAGGTGTACCTCCAGTTGCACTGATGTTAATTGGCCAACACTGCTGTTCACCGATGCAAACCGGTTCCGGTGCTGTTACATTGACTTCCGGACAAGATTCTCCACAGGCTCTTCTATATTTAAGGTTAAATGAGGTTCCTGTAACCGGATCTACCGGAACGGTACTCCAGATAACAATGTAATATTTAATTTCCGGTACTGCTTCAGGTGTGGTTTGTATTTGCCATGAATTAAAGTCTGTTCCACAACTTAAATAGTTTAGGTTAAAACAATCCGGATTACAGACATCAGCTGCATAATAAATTTCATAGGCAAGATTACTTCCATTTAACTGCCACTCCCAAGTTCCTGCTCCATTTTGGACCGTTAATGAAACCCAGCCAACATCAAAATTATTATCAGCAAGCGGCATTCCACAATCTCCATTTAAAGGAAAAGTAGTAGGACCAGTGTTAGAATTGACAACATAACCTGACGTTGTATTTGCAGCATCTCCACAAGGAATGATATTACTACCATCCGGAAATACATATTCGAAACCTGTACATGGGTCGTCTGCCTTGGTTAAATATGGTAGTATCAGTGTTAGGAAGGCAAAAGCTATGGCCCTAACTAAAAACAAATTAATTCTCATTTCTAATTGGTTTAGTTTAAAATGTTCGAATTCATATTTAATAATTGAATGTCAAACACTTATATAATTGGGCCTTAGTAAATATTTTTCAAAATAATAAATCCTGTTCTATAAAGTCTTTGCATTTAATTCTTATGTAAGAATTTCTTACTCAAGATGATTTTATTTGTAAATAAAATCGAAAATTGAATCTATATTATTCTTGTTTTATAAACTTCATACTCTCTATTCGATCTCCCATTTGAACCTGAAGAATATACATTCCTCCGGCATAATCCAACATGTTAAATCGAACTGTTTGATTACCTGTCTTCAGTATCTTGCTTCCACTATAAAGCACTTTTCCTTCTACATTCATCAGGGTAAACCAGATTTCTTCTTCTGTTTCCGATTGCAATTCTAAGTGAACAAAATCTTTCACCGGAACAGGATAGAGGTTGATCATCGTCTGACCTGTTTCAATTTCGATAAAAGACTCTTCTTCATCTCTTAATTCTTCTTCCGGCACAATCACTTCTAGCATATCTGTGTTTTGACCCTGCGGTATACTAATACCCGGTTCCGGATCATTTTCATTTTCCTGGATGGATGGTGTATGTGGATTAGGATTAACGCCGCTACTTTCGAAAGTAACCGTTACTTCTTCATCATCATCGGCAGTTAATGGTAAATCAAGGTCTGTTAAAATTTCGGCCGGATCACCTGTTGGAATAATTTC
The DNA here is from genome assembly GCA_020631175.1 of Chitinophagales bacterium. Lineage (GTDB taxonomy): Bacteria > Bacteroidota > Bacteroidia > Chitinophagales > JAHDHT01 > JAHDHT01. The sequence continues at coordinate 4,586 of JAHDHT010000023.1, read as the reverse complement.
TTCTTCCTCTTCAGGTTCTTCTTCTGTCACTTCTTCCTCTTCTTCATCTTCCGGTTCTTCCTCAATCACTTCTTCTTCCTCCTCTTCTTCTTCTGTGATTTCTTCTTCTTCCTCTTCCTCTGGTTCTTCTTCGATTGGGTTTTCATCGCATTCAACAAATGTCATAACAAGCACAGCTGTATCACAAACATCGAAATCAGTATCGCAATACCAGATGAAAACCGAATCTTCAGGAACAAGGTCCATATTCGGCAATGGAATATAACTGAAGCAGGTACCATCGATCATATCAATCGTACAATGCCAGGTTGAAGCAATCGAATCGATTTCAACTGAAGTATCTAATCCGCCATCACAATCTAAACAAACTGTAATCGGGACCATTGGCTCTGAACAGTCTTCATAATATTGAACACACATTTCAGGTTGATCCGGTGGGGCAGGATTACAATCTGATATTTCTATAAATACGTTTATTGAAGCACAATTACCATCTTCTGTACAATAGGTAACGGTAAGCGTATCAGCTCCTACAGATTCCATCCCCGGAAGAGGCGTGTATGTAAAACATGCATCATCTATTTGCTGAATCGCACAGAAGAATAAACTTTCAACCGTATCGATTACAGCATCCGAACCAATTAAACATTCTATGCAAATATCGATTGGTGTAATCGCTTGTGTACAAACGTCTAGATCATCACAATCCGGTAAGACCTGTGGGTCAGGATCGGAAGCACAGTTGTAACTTAAACTTACTGTATGACTGTCGATACAGGAGATTCCATTACTATATTCAGCCGTTAAGTCTACCGTTCCACTTTCTCCCTCCGAAGCTGTAAAGCTGCTTCCTGTAATATAATTTTCACAACCTGATATTGGATTGATCGCAACAAAACAATCTTGTTCTACTGTCTCAACAAATGAAGAAATGTCGGAAGGATATACTGTAAGATTAAAACTTTCGCTATAAGTTTGATTATTATCATCTTCACAAACAGCTGTCATTTCAAGTGTTACCGTCGATGGTGCACAATTATTATTAACTGCATTGTAAATATTTCCATTTACATCTACACCATTTGCCTGCCAGCTTATTAATACTGATCCTGAACCGGCAACGGTAGTTAAGAGTTCAACATCTTGTCCGCTACACACCGATAAAGCCGATAGGCTTGCCGTTACATTGTCAGGACACTCTACCGGTGGTGGAGGTGGGTTGTCGTCCGGGCAATCATAACTCAAAGTAGTAGTGAATGCTTCGGCACATGCTTGCGCATTAAAATAATCGGCAGATAAAGTAGTGCTTCCTGCCTGACCGGGCATTGGAGCAAAACTGGTACTTTGAATATATGCTTCACATCCTGAAGCTACTGTTAATGCAACAAAACAATCTTCTTCTACAACGGTAACAAACTGCTCCACATCTGACGGACCAACTGTTATGCTTAACTGATCGGTATAACTAACTGATGGGTCTGCATCACAAACGGCCACGGCTGTTATTTGAATATTCGTTGATGTACAATTAGCATTTGATGCGATATATGAAGACGGGTTACTGATAGGTTGACCGTTTGCTGTCCAGCTTACTGTGGCACTTCCGCCCCCAAATACATTTGCATTTAAATTAATTGCATCACCGTTACATACATTTGTTGTATTTGCCATTGCTTGTAATCCTGTTGGGCAGCTAATACAATCGTAATTCACTGTTTCACTATAGGCAGCAGCACAGTCTGGATTGGCTGTATAATTTACCGTTAAAGTTGCTGTTCCTGAACTGCCTTCTGCAGCTGTGAAACTATCAGTGTCAATATAATTTACACAGTTAGCAATTGGAGATAATGTTGCTCCGCAGCTATTGGCATTTAGACTTACAAATGCACTGATATCGTTTGGATACACCATAATGCTTTGCTGATCCGAATACGTTACTGTCGGATCGATATCACAAACTGCTGTTGCTTCAAAAGTTATATTTAATGGAGCACAATCGCTATTGCTTAATGTATATGCCATTGGATTGGCTACAGGCTGACCGTTTGCAGTCCAGCTAATCGTAGCACCTCCTGTTCCAATAAGGTTTGCACTCAACATTACAACATCACCAGAGCAATTGCCTTGCGAAACCGTTGCGTTTATCCCGTCAGGACAAGTCTGACAGTCGTAGGTGTAATTAGTGGTATAATTCTGAGCGCATCCATCGTTTCCTAAATAGGTAGCCGTAAGGCTTGCCGTTCCCTGCGCTCCATCGGCAGGAGTAAAGCTATCACCACTAACATAGGCTTCACATCCCGGAACTACCTGAAGGCTTGCGGCACATCCATCATTTATTAAAGAAACAAATGGTTCTATGTTGGATGGATAAACAGTTACACTTAACTGGTCGCTTTGAATAATGGTTGGATCCGATTCACAAACACCGGTTACTTCAAACACCATCGTTTGAGGAGCACAATTAGTATTCGTTAATGAAACCAATGAAGGATTTGCTAATGGCATGCCATTCATTGTCCAGCTTACAATATGTGTTCCTAAGCCAAATGATTGATGTGTTAGGCTGACCGTTTCTCCTGAGCAGGCTTCAGATAAATTAGCGGAAGCGGCGATGCCTTCCGGACAAGGTTCAACACATTCTATTGGTCCTTCACTTACTACAGCAGAACAACCTTTTGAATCATCTACTACTTCGATGTAATAAGAAGAGCCGTTTGGTTTGGGTCCGAAAGTATAGGTCTGTTCAGGTAGCACTTCTCCATTATAATCGCCTGTTATTAAATAACTGGCTGAAGCATCGATTGCCGGCTGGCCTCCGGAAACGCTAAATGCAACCGTATAATCACCTTCTTCATTACAAATGGCTTCATGTTCTATAACAATCTCGCTTAAGAAGCGAACCGGCGTACCCGGTAAAGCAACATCGGTACATGGACTAAGGAAGGAAGGTAATCCGTCCGGACCCGGAGGACCTACTACTGCTGATATAAATAAATCTTCATTTAATGGATAAGTACCATCATTAATAAAAGCATTTAATGTAATACCATAAATTTCACTTAGATCGCCATTATGTAAAACGAATGCTAAAACATCATCGGGACCTAACTGGGTATATCCCGGTGCTGAATTAACCGCTTCATACCAACAGGCCACCTGAATAGCTGAAGGCATCACACCCGGATCGTTCTCTCCACAAGGACAAAATTGATTGGCCTCCAAACAACCAGCAATATCAAAACATCCACCCGAACCTGAATTATATTCATAACAGAAAATAACGTTCTGATTAATTCCGGCAGTTACCGGTAAAACATCTAATCCGGCTATTTCTAAAAAGCCTGCACAAGAAGGATCAACAATAGCCTGAATACCACAATAACCATCGGTATCTGTAATTGTGATAAATCCTTCCACATTTAAAGGATAAACACTTAACACTTCTGTTTGCGTTTCAATATATTGATCACTATCAATACAATATATAGAAAGTGGATAGGAAAGATTTGCCGGAGCACATCCAGTATTTTCTACATTGAATGAAATACTATGTGTTAACTGACCGTCATAATTTAAATTTTGTAATCCTGTCGGGCCATCGATAGTAACAATAGTATTTGCTGCATCTATCTCATCGAATACAACGGTGTAGCTAACGTTTGTGCCACCACACACTTCTGTTTCTGACCAGGTTGCAGTGTAAGTAATTGGACAAGAAAGAACTGCTTCAAACAAATCCTGATCTGTATTATTAACCATGTTTGGATCAACAACATCGGCAGCCGTTATGCTTACCGTGTTTTCAATAGATCCTGTGTTATTAATTATTGCTGTTATTTGTAATTGTGTTGTTGTTTGTATAGGCACTGCAGCCAACGACCACTCCATAGTAGATGGGTCGAATGTTCCACTTGCAGGGCTTGCGCTTACATATGTGAGGTTGGAAGGAAAATTATCTGTTACAACAACCGAAGTATTATCAGAAGGACCATTATTAATTAATTCAATGGTATAAATTACTGTATCTCCGACTAAGTTGGCAATTGTTCCGCCCATGTGAATTACTTCACTGTTTTTAGCAATTGAAAGATCAGATAATAACACTTCTATGTCCACATTATCTTCATCATCTGTGTTGTCATCATTTGCTTCATCGATAAATGGACTACTATCTAAATCCGGCTGATCTGCTGCTATAATTGCTGCAGCATTATTTATAATTCCAAAATTTACCGGTTCTGCAGTTATTTCTAAACTGATAGAATTACCTGCAGTTAAAGAAGAAACGGCCCAGTTACCGGTTGCTGCATCATAAAATCCACCAGAGTTATCTGAAACATATAATAGATCACCGGCGATTAAATCGTTTACGATAACATTTGTTGCATCTGAAGGTCCGTTATTTTCGAGTGTCAAAGTATAAACTACCGGAGAACCTAAATTAACCGTAGAAAGATTTACGGTTTTTGTTAATTCTAAATCAGAAGCCACACCGGCAATTGCAATATTATCTTCATTGTTACCATCATCTGCATCTGCCTGATCTGCTCCAATAAAATATGCTGTATTTATTATAATACCGCTTT
>JAHDHT010000269.1:1635-4674 GCA_020631175.1 Chitinophagales bacterium | reverse complement strand
GACTGTATTGTTTGTTCTATAAATGTAAGGGAAATTTGTCTTGATTGGTTCAAAATTCTTCAGATTTACGATTCGGGATTAAGGCAGAAGTCAGAAGATTCGAAGCTAGAAGTGCCGCAGATCATATAAACGAAGGAGTTGTCTTTCATTTGAGATTGTAGATTTGAAATTGTCTCTTTATTCGAGTTAGACGATTTGGAGACCGAATTGATTTGAGCTTGAGTTTGACACTTAAACTTGAATAAGGCAGAAGTCAGAAGATTCGAAGCTAGAAGTAGCCGCAGGCCATATCGACGAAGGAGTTGTCTTTCATTTGAGATTGTAGATTCGAAATTGTCTCTTTATTCGAGTTAGACAATTTGGAGACCGAATTGATTTGAGCTTGAACTTGAATTTGACACTTGAACTTGAGCTTGAATAATGCAGAAGTGATTTTCTATCATTACGAGCCGCGCATTCCTCTTAAGCTTAAGCCTAAGCCTAAACTTAAGTTTAAAAATCCTCGCAGCCGAAAGCAACCACCCCTGGCTCCTGCGTCGCCTGTCCTCTCCTTGAAAAGGAGGGGAAGACCTGAGTAAAAGTTCTCGATTCTCGCAGCTGAAAGCGGTCTCGCCTCTCGACTCTAAAACTGCTTTTACTTCTTGAACTTGTTACTTGCACTTGACACTTGAACTTTCTAAATTTCCCTATATTCCACTTATGAAACGCGTCTTTCTTTTAATCGTCGCACTAAGCCTAATGAGTTCCTGTTCGAAAAAACCGCAAAGAGAAAAATTGAAAAGCATTGCTTTTAAGGATGAGAAGACATTAAAAAACAGCTCTTTTCGCGGAGTAGATTGCAAAGACAACTTATGTGTAATAAGTGGTTCGAATGGCTTTATTTTCTTTTATAATCACACAGGCGGTAACTGGTACGTTAATCAGATAAAAGGGGCTCATACTCTAGACTTTCGTGATGTGGCGGTTTTAGGTGCTGCAGATTTTTGTTTGATGAGTGCCGGGGAAGGAAAAAAATCTTCGATATATAAAAAGTCTGATGCAGATTTTGACTGGTCATTACAAATGCAAAATGAAGAAGAAAAAGGTTTTTATGATGGCATTGATTTCATCGATGAAAATAACGGTGTTCTTATCGGTGATCCTATTGATGAGTATTTGTTTGTAATGCATACTTCGGATGGAGGGAAAAACTGGTCGCGAATAAATCCCTCAAATTGCTCTGAAATTCAGGAAGGAGAATACGCATTTGCAGCCAGTGGAAGCAGCATTCAAATGATCGATGAAAGCAGTTTTTATATTGTTACCGGCGGCAGTCGTTCTATGCTTTATTTCACAGATAATCTGGGTGAAAGCTGGACGGAAATAGAAACCAGTCTTCCATCCGGTGAAGCTTCACAAGGCGCATTTTCATTTGATTATTATTCATCGGATTTGATGTGTATCGTTGGAGGCGATTATAAAAATCCTTCCGAAAAAGGACAGAACTTCAGTTTATATCGGGAAGATAAAGGTTGGCATCAACCGGAAGGAGCTTCCATCCTCCCCTATTTAAGCAGTGTCAAAATATTAAACGCAAAAATGATTTTAGCGACCGGAACAGAAGGTACTTTTTTATCTAAAAATGCCGGTCAAAAATGGGAAGTTTTGGATGTGGGCGGATATCATTCGATTGCTTATGATGCTAAAAGTAATGCTGGAATGCTAGCCGGTTCAGAAGGAAGGGTAAGGCCCTTTCGATTGGAGTGATGATTTTGTTAATGTGGTTTGTTGGGCATCTACTTCATCCTTCGGGAGCATTGTTTTTCCACCCTCCGAGCGCTTTGCTGGCTCTGGTCCCGACAGTGGAACATTGCTACGGGGTGAAGTTTATCTCGATTCTCGCAGCTGAAGGCGATCTCGACTCTCGCAGCCGAAGACGATCTCGCGGCTCGATTCTCGATTCTCAATTCTCGATTCTTGCGATCAAAGATCATCCCGCTCCTCGAATTATATCCTAAAAAATTTGAACCGCATTCCCAGCACATTGTTAAATATCCATCCAACAAAAAATAAATATCGTCTGGCTGAAACGTGATTTGCGTACGCAAGATCATGCACCTTTAAATGCAGCAGAAAATGCTAGAATACCCTATATAATAATATGGTGCATCGAACCGACATTAATCAAACATCCTGACACCTCTTTAAGACATCTACAATTTGCATTTGCTTCGGCGCAAGAAATGAATCTCCAATTAAAATCTACAAATCATTCAGTTAATATTTGTTATGCCGACGCTATTAAAGTATTTGAAAGTTTGATAACAGAATTTGATGTACAGCATGTATTCTCTTATCAGGAAAGTGGTGTGCAAATTACCTGGGATAGAGATAAAGCTCTTGCCGATTTTTTAATTGATAAGGGAATTCGATGGAAAGAATTTCAAAATAACGGTGTGCTTAGAGGCATTAAAAACAGAACAGGTTGGGATAAACAGTGGTACGTGAAAATGGCTGAGCCGACCATACAAAATTCCTTCAAACCGGAAATGAACCTTCAATGGAAAAATAAATTTCCGCTTTCCGATAAATTCATTCAAAAATTAAATTCCTATCCATCCGAATATCAAAAAGCCGGAGAAAAGGAAGCATTTAATTTATTAAAATCCTTTGTGGAAGGAAGAGGATTTGCTTACCATTATAAAATATCCAAACCACTCGAAAGCCGAACTTCATGCGGGCGACTATCGCCCTATCTTGCCTGGGGAAATATAAGTATTAAGCAAGCTTATCAATTCATAAAAAAGCATCCGAACAAAAAATTACATGCGCGAGCTTTCAATGGTATCTTAACCCGTTTGAAATGGCATTGTCATTTCATTCAAAAATTTGAAGTGGAATGCGCTTATGAGCATACCTGTATTAATCGCGGCTATGAATTATTAGCACTCGACAAAAATGAAAAATTTATTCAGGCATGGAAGGAGGGCCAAACAGGTTTCCCTTTGATAGATGCCTGCATGCGATGTTTGATAAAAACGGGATGGATAAATTTCAGGA
>JAHDHT010000269.1:0-1535 GCA_020631175.1 Chitinophagales bacterium | reverse complement strand
TTGATAGATGCCTGCATGCGATGTTTGATAAAAACGGGATGGATAAATTTCAGGATGCGTGCCATGCTAGTTTCTTTTTTTTGTCATCACTTAGGTCAGAACTGGAAGGATGGAGCTTATCACCTGGCTCAACTCTTTTTAGATTATGAACCGGGTATTCATTATCCTCAATTTCAAATGCAGGCAGGCACAACGGGTATCAACACCGTTCGAATTTATAATCCGGTAAAACAATCGAAAGATCATGACCCTGATGGTGTGTTTATACGGCAGTGGGTACCCGAGTTAAGGTCGATTCCGAATGCATTTATTCATGAGCCCTGGAAGATGACTGAAATGGAATCGACTTTATATGCTTATACCTTAGGAGTAGATTATCCCAAACCATTGGTAAACTATGAAGATGCTGCATCTCTTGCCAGAAAAAGAATTTATAATCATCGTAAACATCCTTTGGTACAAAAAGAACAACAACGCATTTTAGCAGTACATACGCGAAGGCGTAAAGTGCAATAAACTGCGAACATAAAAGCATTACGGCTGTTTTGTTGTTTATGATATTGAATTTCAACCAAATCATGGAACTCCCTAAGATCAGAAGACTAAATCTGATCAACAGTATTACTGGAATTAAGCCCGCTAATATGATTGGCACTGCAAATGAAAAAGGAGAAAATAATCTCGCCATTTTCAGTTCGGTCGTTCATTTGGGTAGCAAGCCACCTTTAATCGGATTTATTTTGCGTCCCTATTCTGATGTGCGTCGGCATACCTGGGAAAATATCGAAGCGAATGGTGTTTATACAATTAATCATGTGCATCAATCCAATATAGAACAAGCGCATTATACTTCGGCTAAATTTGAAGCTGATGAATCTGAATTTTCTCATTGTCATTTTACACCGGAATACATTTACGGATTTAAAGCTCCTTTCGTTTTAGAATCGAAGATTAAAATCGGATTGTCTTTTCATAGCGCCATTCCTATTCCTGCAAATAATACCACATTGGTTATTGGTAAAATTGAACATTTGATTGTTCCGGATGAAGTGGTTCAGGAGAATGGACAGATTAATTTAGCTGAAGCAGGTGGCACCGGCATTTCAGGTTTGAATTGTTATTATGACCTTTCTTATAAAGAGGAATTTCCTTATGCGCGCAAATCCGAATTACCTGAATTTCTGTAGAGGCGAATTAATTCGCCTTTATTTGTTGAATAAAAATCATGAAAAAACAACATCTTCCATCCAAAATATGTGTCGTTTGTGGTAAGCCATTTAACTGGCGTAAGAAATGGGAAAAGGTTTGGGAGGATGTAAAATATTGCAGTGAACGATGTCGTCGAAATAAAAAAGCAGTTCTTAAATGAAACGTATTCAATTAATTTTTCCGCATCAGCTTTTTGAGGATGTAAATTGGCTGGATAAAAAAGATGAAGTCTGGCTGATTGAAGAATATTTATTTTTTAGTCAGTATGCTTTTCACAAACAAAAAATCGCTTTTCACAGAGCTTCAATGAAAGTCTATGAAGCTTT
>JAHDHT010000268.1 GCA_020631175.1 Chitinophagales bacterium | reverse complement strand
CAAATCCATCCAAAGTAAAAGGAATTTCGGTAGGAGGTTTTTATCGCTTTTTTGCTACGTATAATCAGATGGATTCTGCGAGTTATATTGTTGATGCAGTCAATAATACATTAGCACCAAGAAAAAGTTTGCATATCTATGATGATATGCAGTTGCCAAATTTGTATTTATATATTACCGGACGAACTTCCAAAAAATCGGGTTTTAATCTGGATATTTATGGCTTTCAGTTTTTAAATGGAATTACAGGAGAAGCTTATACGGGTCAAATTCCTCAAGAAGTAAGGCCTAATGTTTTTAATCCTTTACAAGGAATAAGATTAGCGAATGGATTAGGCTTAAATCTTGGTATTGATCTAACAGGTCAATTCAGTACCTCATTAGGAGACTATGAAATAAGGATGGGTGGAACTAGCTGGTATAATATCAGTGATCTGACATTCTCAACAGTTAGAGGTTATAATCGATTTACACTTTTTGAAAAAAACCCATGGGACCCGGTTGAATCGCAACCGGAAAACCGAATGAATCGCTTTTATAATGAAGGCGCTATTGTTCAAGACCAACGGTGGGGTAATAGGGCGTTTAGAGGTTTGATTCTGGATGGAGTAACTCCGGGAAAGAAATTTTCGATTGGCTTTCTGCATGGTAAAACTGAAATAAACGGTGGCGTTAACTCTTTGCCTAATAATTCTACCGGAGGAAAAATAAAGTACCATACTGAAAACAATGGTTTTTACGGTTTCAATACCTTTAACTCAAAGGCTTTTTCTGATTCATTAGCTACAAATGTTTATGGTTTTAATATGGCTACCTTTGAAGTCAAACAAAAACTTGTAGACGGAATTCAATTGCATGCTGAAATTGGCGGAGGACGATATTTTACATTTGAAAGACCAACCGATTGGGGAGAAGCAATTCAGATTAAACTAAATGTAAATAAGAAGGTTTCACCTATTCCATTTGAACTTCATTTTTTTAGAATCGGAGATGCAGTGTTTAATAATAATGCTAATTTCTGGAATACTATTATCCCGGAAACAGTTGTTCAAACTGATGCAACAATTAGCACAAATTCTGTTGGTGTGTTAATTCCTTTTGCTAGTGCAATGACAGGCATCGGTCAAATGACCAATAATAGAACCGGAGCAAATTTAAATTTTGAATTTTTACTGGGTAAAATGAATTGGAATGTTGGTTATGGTTTCAGTTCCGAAATAACACCAAACCTTAATCCAATTTCATTTGGACATCCGGTAAATCAACTTACTAGATCAAGACTTTGGAGATGGAATTTCCCATCTAATGTTGGCCCTTATTCCAGGTATAATGTTATTTACAGAGACACTTATGAACTGCTGAAATTTAATGATGACTTCGTACCTGTGCTCGATCCATTCACAAAACATTTTAATAATCTTGAGGTTCAGGGAAAATATAAAACCTATATAAAAAACAAACCACTTTACTTATTTTATATAGGACGTTACAATACAGCTGCTTCTTCGTTTAGTGTGGTGCCCAGATACAGTGAAAAAAGTTTGATTCGTCAATACAGTACGGAAGGTGAAATTTATTATTCACTTACTAAAAATTTACTTTGGATGAATTATATCGGATATGAAAGAACGATCGCGAATTACGAAACAGAAACTGACATACAATCGGAACGTCCAAGAAATCAATTTGGCCGAGGCATAGGCACCGGATTTGAATTGGGAATTGGAAAAAACGCCAGTTTAATTGTTCAGCATAGATGGTTTGATTTTGAAGATCGTTCATTCGAATTAGATCGATTTAGTGGTAGAGAAGTATTAGTGGAATTAAAAAGTATTTTTTGATGTTTAAATTATCATTTAAAATAGGATTGTTAATCTGTACGCTATTTATTTTGGCATCAGAAAATAGTTATGCTCAAATTGAAATAAACAAAAGAACCTGGTTGTCAGGATATGCCAGAAGTATATTGGCTTTTGACAATTTTACAAATACATTTGAACCGGAAGATAGCCTGACTGCGAGAAAATTAAATAGCGGACATACACTGGTTGATTTAGAAGCTAATATCCAGCCCAATAAAAATTTATTTATTCATGGTAGTACAAGAATAAGAAATGATCAGGGTGGTTTCTGGAATAGCGGCATTACTTTTGACATTCGAAATTTATATATACGTGGTGTTATTGGCAATGCAGTTCGCTTTCAATTAGGAGATGTTCAATATAAATTAACCCCGTACACTTTCTTTAACGATCCGCAGGATATATATTCTTATATGCCTTCTGTTTTTAGAGAGCAGGCTTCACTTATTAATGATGATTTATTTTTTGATGAAAACAACACTTGGAGACAACAAGGCTTAACAACTGATTTTGGATTTACTTTTAAAAGTATATTAGAAGAAATAAATGTTGACGCATTTGTTATTCGATTAAGAGACGTCCCCGCACAGCGACTATTCATGGGAGGACATATTGATTTAATACAAAGTAAATATTTCTCTGGTCAAATAAATTATATCAATACATTCGATTGGGAAGGAACAAGAGGTGCTACACTTCCTGAAGACATGGACGCTTATTTTAATCCGGTTTTAACCGGAGGGTTTAAATTTAATTTTGATATAAATGAATTTAATCTTCAATTAGAAACAGAAGCCGGTAGTTCTTTTGAACGAAAAGTTCTTGGAGTTGATAGTCTTGAATTTAATGACTTCTTTTATGATGCTACTTTGTCAGGAGAATTGAAAGATTGGAAATTATCATTGTCCTTTAGTGAAGTAGGTCCCGATTTCAGAAGCGCTGCCGCGCAAACAAGAAGACTTTCTTTCGAAGATGGAAATATACCTGCTGCTTTTTCTGAAATCACCAATAATGATATTTTAAGCTCGCAAACTGATACTATAGAAGGTTTGCCGGATAAATATATGAGTCGATCAATAAGTATTTTTGATATTATGCGTGAAGGAAGAATATTTAATTCTTCATTACAGCAAAATTTAATGGTTTTTAATCCTGCATATAATAATATCAGTCCTTATGGAGCCGCCACGCCCAACCGAAGAATGCTCGGGGCTAATTTTGGCAGATTCAGTGAAGAAGCCAATTGGGGATTTGATATCGGTCTGGGTATCGGAAATGAAATACGAGGTCAGGGAACAATAGAAAAAAGAGCATTTACAGAATTAACTTTAAATGCGAATTATCTGCTCGAAATAGCAGATAACAAAATTTTAGAAAGTATTGCATTTAACCTGAATGGCTGGTTGCAAAATACGGCACGAAACAGTGCAAATGAGTTTGAAAAAATAGATTTACAAACCCTTTTTACAGCTGCTTCAATTCGATTTAATTTACCGTCTAAATTTAATATCAATACAGGTTTTATAATGTTAAATTCTGAAGGGAATGAATTCTTTACAGATAGAGACGCAATAGGTTCAATACGTAATTTTGTTTCAACTGACATAAATCATTCAGAACAATTGATTGGAATTGGTCTTGGATATGACTTTAATGACAGAAATTCATTCGATTTCTATTACAATCGGACAGCAAATTCGTTAAAGGATAGAGAGGAGTATGAAATTGATAATCTGACTTTATTGTTTAAAATGAAATTCTAATGGCATGAAAAAGATTTTAGTGTTTACTTTACTTTCTGTTTTTCTTTTTAATTCATGTGAAAGAGAACAGTTGGACTTTGAGGGCCCTTCCTTACAAGATTTGTTTGGTGAATTTGCCTTTATAGAGGATTTGTCTATTTCTGCAAATGAAGTAGATTTTGCTGCAGGTGAAACAATTCATTTCAATGCTACTTTTACTAAAAGTTTGAATTGGATTATTGAAATTAAAGGAACAGAATCCGGAGCAATAAAAGAAATAGAAGGCTTTTCAAATATTATTGATGCTTCCAATTCTACCTGGATCGGAGATGCATCTATTCTTCCAATATTTAATCCCGAATTATGTGATGTAACCCTTAAGTTTATTGATGAAGAAGAAACTCAAACCGGGCAACTTACAATAAACACGGTTAAAACAAACGAAGGATATTTAATTTCAGATTTCGAAGATGGCTTTAATCAGGATTGGAATCAGTTTGCTCAATCCGGAGCAAATATGAGTTTCGGTATCAGAGATGAAATTCAATCCGGACAAGGGCAATATTATTATGACATGGGTGGAGAAGTTCCATGGGATTGGTTGATTGGATTATTAGATATTCCGGCATCCGCCTATGGTGAAACAACATTCCCATTAGCCGGAAATGCAGATGATGTTTATTTTAATGTAATGATTTATAAACCAGAGGAAGTGATAAATGAACTTCTGTTGTTCCAATTTTTTGAAGATGAAGATGAGGATGGAAATTTCTCTTCTCAAACAGAAGATACTTACTCTATTGAATTAAGTAATCAGAGTTTAGAACCCGGTTGGCAACTAATCAGTATTCCTTATGCTGAAACGGTAAGCCTTGCAAATGGTGTCCCGGTTCCTGCAAATGGAAATGCCATTAGAGAACCGAATAAGATAAGTCAAATTTCAGTCCTTATGCTGGCAGACCCGAACTCAGGTTACTCCAGAACAGCTATGGACTATATGATCTTTACAACTAATGGCCCATTAAGACCTTAAATGATAAAGCCTTTTAAAAATATAATCGGTTTATGTGCCGGAC
>JAHDHT010000267.1 GCA_020631175.1 Chitinophagales bacterium | reverse complement strand
GCAGTTTCAAAAACATCCTGAGGAACGTTAAAAGTGAAATTTACTGTAACATTATAATCACACCCATTTCCATCTGTTATAGTTTCGTTTCCTGTTGGATTAGATTGATTATAAACTGTACCTGATGGTGAAGTATATGAGTGCATATCTCCTTCACAGCCAGTATAAGTTTCGTTAATGTTTGGAGTTAAACTATTTACTGTAACAGATAACTCCCCTACTGAAGAACAACCGCCATCAGTAACCTCCACATAATATGTCTGAGTCATTAATGTCGCAGAATTTGGAGATGGCACTAAAGAAGTTAAACCGACATTTGAGTACCAAGTGTACGTTGCTGTGCCAGAAGAAAAAATTGAGTTATCATAATCAGATAAATTTATACCACTTGTTTCATTAGAGCCAATTGCGTCTTCACATAGAGATTCGGTTTGATTATTTACAGCTGGCGGAGTGCAACATGCCGCAATATCTGCACTACCGCTAACCGTACCGTTACATTCGGCATCGGTAACAGCAATGATATCATAAGCACCCTCTGTAGTTACTGTCCAAGTATACGTATATGCTCCTGAAACAGGATCTAAAACTAAATTCGGATCTCCATCTACAATAGTTAAAGTTTGATTTGAACCACCATCAATTGTATATGTCAAGGTGAAATCAGGTATCCCTGTCAAAACAATACTCATTGTACCTGTTCCATCACAAAGATCATCAGTGCCACTTAATGTTGAAGTTGGCGGAGGATTTACGGAAACTACTATAACCGCATCTGTAGAAGTACATGAGTTTGTTGCAGTTGCCGTATATACAGTAGTAACTGAAGGATTAACCGTTATGGATGTTCCTGTACCTAATGAACCACCGGGACTAGCCGACCAGGAAACCTGACTTCCTTCTGGGTTTGGAACATTATCCGGGTCTACTTCCAGCGTTACAGGTGATGCAGCATTACTACAGATTATGGTATTACCCTGAATTACAGTAATATCAGGTGCCGGATCAACAACAAAAGTAAGCGTTTCCCTTTCTGAAACACATCCGTTATCATCTTCTTCAACATAAAAAGTATAGGTTCCGGGTACTAAAGATCCAGGATCAAATGGTGAACCTGTACCGATAGGCGTACCACCAGTTGGGTCTGTATACCATGTTAATGTACCTGCTCCAGAGTCTGTTGCAGTAAGAGCAATCGCATCACCTTCACAAAACTGAGCAGCTGTTGTTTCTACCGGTTCAGGGATACAACAAATGTCATAAACTTCAGTAATTCCAGCGTCAGCAGTACATCCAATATCCGTCCATATACCTGTTTCTCCGTCAGCATAAGTTTCTAAGGTAACAGACATGTCGTTGTTAGAAAGACAATCAAGATCATCTTCAGTAGTAACTTCAAAACATGCTTCCCATTGCAGTCCGAATCCATCCACAACACTTCCAAAACAAGTTCCAAGTGGAAATACACATAAAGATCCTCCTGGTCCGGGAGGGTTTGTCCAAAAACCGCTTAGAGATTCACAGGTTGCCTGATCCATTGAGTTATCAAAAATATCAGCCGAGGTACCGGAAGGCCCTACCCATAAATCAAAGCCTACAGCAGTGTTGGCAATACAACCAACTCCAGGTATCCATTCACCATAGATAGTTGACTCACAAGTTGCCTGAGTTGTTGGGTAATATATATAGGTACAACCGTCACCCCATGAGTCATTCGGGTCAAGATTATTGATATTGCCAGTAAAGCCCGGACTATTTACACTTTGAAACCACCATCCATCTTCATTAATTAATGCTCCCGTAGAATTATAATCAATCGTTCCACCATTAAACCATTCCCATTGTGAGCCATCTTCATTGTTCGCTGCAACTGCCGGGTCTTGTATTGGATTTATAGAAGTTTCATCCCATCCATCCCCTAAAACCGGAACGATACCATGCAGGAAGTTAACGTTCGATTGATTGTATTGGTTAACTTCAAAACAAAACTCAACGGTCGTATTGGGTGGATACTGATTGTTTGGGAAATCTGATGCCGGTGGATTAGGTACAATTGCTGCATCAACCAAACATATATCATCTGAACATATAAATGGACCTGAAAATGAATAAACACATGATCCAATTGTTAAATTGAAACTATAGGTATCCGCATCATTTAAATTCGAAATTGTAAAACTAGATCCATCTCCATTTACGGTGCTACTTCCATTAATATTTCCATTTCCTGTGTCGGTAATGGTATAGGTTCCTCCTCCTGTAACTATAATTTCTACCGAACCGGAATTTGTATTTGGGTTACAATCTAAAATTGGAGTAATAGCAGGCTCTTCGGAATAGGTAATAGCATAAGAATTTCCAATGTCAAAACAATCATCAAAATCATTATCATAGCTAATCAAATCATTCGGATTACCGTTATTATCAGAGTCATCGGATGTAACAGGAACATAATAAACTGTATTATCATCACTGAAATTCCATCCTTCATTTAATTCAATATCTTCATAAAATCCAGGAAGGCCTCCATTATTCTCCATCAAGGTTCCTGCTGTTGTATTATTCAAATCCTGATCCGGAATAACATAACCGGTAAAGCAAGGGTCGTTATTTGGTTCAGTTCCGGCAGTTGGAGGACAATCATAGATATACCAGATAATTTCAGATTCTTCTCCTGTAACAGGTGGTGGCAATGTGTAATCGTTGTTACTGTTTATAGAAGTTGTTTCACCTCCGCATAAAACTGTTGAAGATCCGGAAAACGTACCAACATCTGCATCACAAGGCGGGTCTGTTACAATTGTACAATCTGTTGTTGCCTGGCTATTATTAGCAGATAGTGCTGAAATATTTGTTGGATTGTTTGAATAATTAGTAATCATTAAAAGATACACTTCACCTGAAGCTGTACCGGTTATATTAACCGTTTCCTCTGTGTCAGGAGAAAAACTACAATCAACAATATTTGACAGGCTTCCACAAGTTGCCTGCGCAGTAGAAATATCCGGAAAGGGACCCCAGGCTGCGAAATCAATATCTTCTGCCGGACTGGTAGTGAGATCAATAATTAAATTACCACCCTGGTCTATTTCTATATAGTACCAGGCTGCATTTGGTTGGGTAAAAAGTGTTTGCCCTACTCCATTACCACATGAATATTCGTTACCACCAGGCTGGAATTCTCCGTTATCTACACCTGCGGGGAAATTGGCTCCACTGTCCGTACAAAAACCTTCTGCATTTGAACAATCACTTCCCTGAGCAAACAGAGTGGAACTAAATAAACTTAAAAATACGAATAGTACTAATTTTCTCATCAGTTGATCTTTTGTACATGAAACTATTGACCTGAACAGCCTTTAATCTGGTCCTTCTCTATCCAGTCGCCTATCTGAGATTTCAACATCCTGATTTCCTCCAGATCATTAGATGTTGGATTGGACTTTAACATTAGAAATTGCAATTTTCTATTCATTGCATAGAAAATCTTTTCTTCAGTCGTATTGGAAGGATTTGATACCGTTTTTTTAACCGATGACCTGGTCAATAAACCGGTGTTTGATTTTGTCAGTTGATTATTTTTCGCCTTTTCCGAAGTGCGTGATTGAAATTGATCAGAATTCGAATAGACTTTTTGTTTTCGTATTGTTTGAGCACTTATCAAACTAAGAGTACACGAAAAAAATAGAAGACAAATCATGATTTTAAATGATTTGCCAGTAGATTTACAAGCAGAGTAAAGCATAATGACAGTATTTTCAATATAAGATAGTGAATAACTGTATTAATTTATAGTCTTTTTACTGATACTATTACCTGTTCAAACCTATAAATACTGCTTGAAATCAATTATAAATCCATGAATAATCACCAACTTACATACTTAAAATAGTTATATGTGTTGTATTATGTAAATACAAGATCTATCTGATCAATGTAACATTCCCTTTCAGGAAAACTTCTTCGCCATCCGGTTGCCTAAACCATGCCTGCCAAACAAAAACGGCAGGAGCCATTTCTTCTCCATGATAAGTTCCATCCCATGCGCCATTGAAATCGGAGGTACTATAAACAAGTTCTCCCCAGCGGCTGTATACTTCGAATTTGAACGCTTCTACAGATTCCATTCCGAGCGGACGGAAACCATCATTTAGCCCATCTCCATCAGGTGTAAATACATTAGGTACAGAAGGAACCAGATATTCTACATTAATGGTAACCTGATCTTCAGAGATACAACCACTTTCAGGATCGAAAGCTGAAATAACATAGGTTGTAGTTGCACCTGGTGAAGCGAAAGGACTTAAGCAATCATTACAAGAAAGCGATTCGATTGATGTCCAGTTATATTCTGTAAATACTGAACCAGAAGAAGCTGAGCTTAAAGCAACTGTTTCACCAGCTAAAATTGATTGATCTTCTATTGTAAATACGGTTAAATCAGTAACCATTACTTCCTGCTCTGATACAGTTACCGAACATTCAAGACCTGATAATGCAAGATTTACTGAATAAATCCCCGGCTGATCCCAAGATAGTGAATAAGGCCCTTCACCACTTCCGTTAATAATATTTGCTCCATCAAAATCCCAGGTCAGCATTGCATCTGAAATATTTCCATTACTAACACTTAAGTCTACAATCATTTCAGAACCAACACAAATGTTATCCTGAACATTAATAT
>JAHDHT010000266.1:1908-4694 GCA_020631175.1 Chitinophagales bacterium | reverse complement strand
GCAATGGCAGGTACCTTTCAGGATGCAGTGGCAGTCATGAATACCAGCTGTACATTCAGCTCTTGTCATGACTCAGATAATCCTGCTTTAGGCTTAGATTTAAGTGGCAGCGATATGGATGTATGGAATGCTTTGGTGAATGTCGATCCACAAAACGCCGAAGCAAACGCCCGTGGATATAAGCTGGTTAAGCCGGGCGATCCTGCCAATAGTTTTTTATACCGAAAAATGAACTGGGGATTACACGCCGATTCAGAATTAGGCAACCTTCAGGGTGATAATATGCCACAAGGTGGAGCTTTAGATTCAAAAGATATCGAACTGGTTCGTCAGTGGATTTTATACGGTGCAAAAAGTAATAACGATACCGACATCAGTTTAGATGTTTTAGAAGAATATTACACAATCGGTGGTTTAGATCGCGTTGATCCTCCTGCACCTCCTGCGGAAGGAGAGGGTTTTCAATTGCATTTCGGACCAATCTTCTTAGAACCGGGTGCGGAAACAGAATTAATCTGGAGACATGAATTAGGTAATGATGAGCCGATTGAAATCAATAAGTTGGATGTGTCGATGAATACACAATCACACCACTTTTTATTTTTCAAATTCAATGAAGGCGCGGAAGAAAATCAACCGGATGGAATTTTGACAGTTGATGAAATTTCTTCATTCTTAGGAACAGCAGTTGCCATTACCTCGGATACAAAAATGATTGGCGGATGGGCTTATAGCGGTGATTATACTCTACCTGCCGGAACTGCATACCAATGGAAACAGGACGAAGTCTTAAAATTTAATTATCACATTTTAAACTACAGTAATACTTCCATTTTACCGGCTGATATTTATGTCAATGTATACACGCAGGAAGTTGGTGAAGCTGTTTTCGAAATGTATTCTGAATTCGATTTATTCACAGCAAATCCATTTGATCCAAACTTTCAGGTGGTACCGGGCTTCAGTTCTTTCGAATGGGATAAAGATAATTTCCCGGGAGCAGCCGGTGATGAAGAAGTACATATCTGGGCTTTAGGGGCGCATACGCATAAGTATGGAACCGATTTCGATATTTTCGATCAATCAAATGGCGATCAGATTTATGAAGGATTTTATAATGTAGAATACACACAAAATCAAGGTTTCTACGATTACGCAGAACCACCATTCCGTAGATGGGATGATGAGCTTTATACGATAACGGCGAATGAAGGATTATTAGTAACAGCTGATTTTAATAATACCTCTAACTCGACCGTTGGTTTTGGTTTAACTACGAATGATGAAATGTTCGGACTATTCTATTCGTACATCGTAGGCGATAAATCTTTATTACCAGATCCTGAACCGGTTGATACAACTACAGTTTCTATCTATGATAACGGTGGACTTGACGTGAACTGGAATGTTTATCCAAATCCTACATCAGGATTTTTAAATGTTGATATTTACAATCCGGGTGAAGAAATGCAAATTGAAGTCTTTAACATTTTAGGCGAGCAATTACATTTCGAAACAATCGGTGAAGGCGCATCAATAGACGGCATAGATTTAAGCCAATATGAAGATGGATTTTATTTCGTTCAGATTAAAAGTGATAGCCTAAACGAAATCAGAAAAGTAACTTTACAGCGATAAATTTTATTGGATAAAAAGATATAGAAAGCAGCACTTAAACAAGTGCTGCTTTTTTTATCCCTCCTATAAAAAACCCTCGTTTCTCAAGAAACTCCTAAAAGGAGGGAAGAATTTGTCCAAGAGCAGCGCGATTGGCAACAAATTCAGGGAGGTGTCATGTCCAAGAGCAGCGCGATTGGCAACAAATTCAGGGAGGTGTCATGTCCAAGAGCAGCACTATAAAAACTTTCCCGACCGAAGCGGAGGGAACTTCCGATTCAAAAAGAAAGCCATACAAACTAAATCCTTAATTTTCTATATTTCACCCGTACTCAAAAAAAAATCTTAATCCCTTAATGGTTTAAAAAGCATACCGAACAAACCCTTGCGCCTTAGCGTCTTCGCGGTAAAAAACTAAAAAACTCTGCGCCCGACGCGGTAAAAAAAGAAGACCGAACTAATAATTATCTTTACCCCATGAACAGCATAAAAGACTTAGCTCTCCACATAGACAAAGCAGCCCATGAAGCCAATGCAGTAGCACAGCTCACAAAGACAATGGTATTCACTGAAATGCAGGCCTACGAAATCCAAAAAATGTCCATCGACCAGCGTTTATCAAGAGGCGAAATATTCACCGGCATAAAAATGGGCTTCACTTCCCGAGCCAAGATGGAACAAATGGGTGTTCACGATATGATATGGGGAAGACTTACTAATCAAATGTTCATTGAAAACGGTGCCACTATAGACTTCTCAAAGTACGTCCATCCAAGAGCCGAACCAGAAATCGCTTTTCTGGTTAAAAAAAGAATAGAAAAGGAAGTAGGGATGGATGAAATCAAATCCTACATCAAAGGAGTTGCTGCTGCCATTGAAGTAATCGACTCTCGTTACGAAAATTTTAAATTCTCCCTAGAAGATGTTATAGCAGATAATTGTTCCTCTTCAGGCTATGCTTTAGGTCAATGGCTGCCGGTCGATACCGAAGTTAACAA
This sequence comes from Chitinophagales bacterium, assembly GCA_020631175.1. GTDB lineage: Bacteria > Bacteroidota > Bacteroidia > Chitinophagales > JAHDHT01 > JAHDHT01. The sequence goes on along the minus strand of JAHDHT010000266.1, from coordinate 2,079 downwards.
TCTTAAGATGCAATTAATCATCAACGATGAAACCGTTCAGGAAGGAGACTCCTCAGCCATCCTCGGTAACCCCTGGGAATCCGTCCAAAACGCCACCCGTCTTTGCGAAAAATTTAATCAACCATTAAACGAAGGAGACATCATTCTCGCCGGAGCAGCAACCCCTGCAGT
>JAHDHT010000266.1:0-1808 GCA_020631175.1 Chitinophagales bacterium | reverse complement strand
AAGCCATCTCCAGAGCTTAGAAAGCGAAACAGAGTGAAAACTATAAAGGCTTCTTTAGAAATTGAAGGAAATACATTAAGCGAAGAACAGATCACAGCTATAATTGAAAAGAAAAGAGTACTTGGCCCTAAAAAGGACATAATTGAAGTGATTAATGCAATAGAAGTGTATAATATAATTCAAAGTTTAAATCCAAGTTCTCTTAAATCCTTTTTAAAGGCGCATAAACTCTTGATGAAAGGATTACTTTCTGATGCAGGTAAGCTTCGTACAAAATCAGTTGGGATATTCAAGGGAAAAGACATCTCGCACATCGCACCTCCGGCTGATAATCTTACTTTTTTAATAAAGGACTTGTTTAATTATTTGAAAAAGTCTGACGATCCTGTATTAATTAAAAGTTGTGTTGTTCATTATGAAATTGAATTTATTCATCCATTTATGGATGGCAACGGCAGAATGGGAAGATTATGGCAAACATTAGTGTTAATGAAAGAGTATCCGGTTTTTCAATATTTGCCTTTCGAAACAATTATAAAGAAAAGACAAAAAAAATACTATAAAGTATTAGAATTAAGTGATAAGATAGGAAAGTCTACTCCTTTTATTGAGTTTATATTGAAAGCAATTGATGAATCGCTTTATGAACTTATAAAAAATGAAAACAGGCACTTAAAACCGAGTGATCGTTTGGATTATTTTATATCAATATTTAAACAAAAGACTTTTAGTAGAAAAGATTATATAAATGTATTTAAAGATATTTCAACAGCAACTGCAAGCAGAGATTTAAAATATGGAGTTGAAAATGGTATTTTCAAGAAAGAAGGCGACAAGAGAAATACAATCTATATAATGAAATAGTTAAAAGTCCCAATTTAATAAGACAATCTCCTGAAAAAATCTAACATTAGAACAAAATATCAGAGCTTAAATAATTGTTCGTTTCATTTTTAGTAAAAGTTTTCCAATTTTTGGATATCGGATCGTAAAGCAATAAATGATTATCTATTGTTTTTTTTAATTTTAAATATTTTCTTTTCATTTGAGCACTATTGTGAATGCCAAAATCTGTAGTTGCTTTAAGAAATATTTTAAAGGAATTTTCATTAAATAGTGTAACGGTGAAATTACAAAAATTACCCAATTGCTGTATCTGACCATTTAATTCAGGAGATAAATTCTCACGGTCAAATTCTAAAGTTAAACAACCCAAACTGTCTGTTATAAATTTATTGATCTTTAGATCCTTTGTCTCATTAATTTCGATAGGTACATATATTAATGGATTTTCATCATTGTCATAGAAACATAATAGAATTTGATTTTCTTTTAGGTTTTCAGATTTCCCCCTATGGACATTAACATAATTTAATGTATCTTCTTTAAGAAAATACTTATTCAACTTCTTTTCGTAGTCACCTGAAAAATAGCTATATGAAATTAATCCTCCGGGATTTTTTATTCTGTATGAAATAGATTTAGAATCTACAATCAAGACCTCATTATCATCATTAACATAATATCCTTCTAAGTCTTGATTTTTAACGAGTAAGAGTATAATGAATATAAATGTAAAACATCTCATAATTTAATTTGGGCATTCGAAAATTTTAAATATCTACAGTTGTTGTTTTAACTTAAATGATGTCGCATTTATTACATGAACTTGGGATTAAAGAATATTGAGCACTGTTATTCATTATAAATTTGAAGAAATTTATATATTTAATCTTTTTTCTTAAGCCTCGGATCAATAGGCAAATTTAAAAATTCTAATATTTCAACTTTTCCGAAATCTTTATAAA
>JAHDHT010000265.1 GCA_020631175.1 Chitinophagales bacterium | reverse complement strand
TTTAGTTGAATTAGGATTATTGAAAAAAGAAGATTAATCATTTAGTAGCGCAGTAATTGTAGCACTGTAGCTTAAAATATTTAAACCGCTTTCATTTTTTTGGAAGCGGTTTTTTTGTAAGGGCGAATTAATTCGCCCTTACAAAAAATGCCTTATACCGTATTTGAATACGTAAGAAATATTTAAATAAAATGACCCGGGGAAATAAAAACCCCATAATTAGCTTAAACCAATATTGTAATTTTTAGTCAGCATATTGTATTTGTTTTTTTGGTCTATGCGGAAATTAAATCAGACTAAAAATTTCTTATGAAAAAAATCTTTACTCTCTCACTCCTATTCTTTTGTATTTTAAATTTAGCAGCTCAAACTTATTGTGACACCGGAGGAAACAATTCTTCAGATGAATGGATTGCAAATATTGAAATAGGATCTATTAGTATTCCTTCAGGTGATGATAGCGGTTATTATTACGAAGCTGATCCGATTAGTTTAAGTAGCGGTCAGAGTTACAATGTTAATCTAGTAACAGGTTATGCAGATCCAACAAATCCATTTACCGAACATTGGCGCATTTGGATCGATTTAGATGATGATGGCGTCTTTTCAAGTTCGGAATTATTAGTAGATAGCGGCACTGGTCAAGAAGGGTCTTATAGTTCAACATTATCTATTCCTACATCAACAAATGCTGTTAACACAAGAATGCGTGTTTCCATGAAATGGGTAGGCAACTATAATGATGGAACTTCTGATTTTGATCCTCCTTCAGCTTGCGGCACTTTTGCTTTTGGAGAAGTAGAAGATTATGCCCTTAATTTATCTGCATCGAGTGGAGGAGGGAATGATGGAAACTACTGCAGTTTAATTTCAAGTTCAAGTCAAGAAGAATGGATGGCATCGGTTGAAATGAACGGCAACATTTTTCCTACTGGTAACAATAATGGCTATTTAGATAACACTTCGAATTCAATTGCTGTTCAGCTTGGCAACCCTGTTTCATTCAGCTTAAATCCGGGCTTCTCAGATACTTCAAATCCCTTTGATGAGTACTGGAGAATTTGGGTAGACTGGAATCAAAATGAAACATTCGATGCATCTGAATTGTGGTACGATGCCGGACAAGGCAATGACAATACAGTAAGTGGAACACTGACCGTTCCTGCGTCTGCGCTTGAAGGTTCAACCAGAATGCGCATTGCTATGAAATGGGTTGGTTCTTATACTGATGGATCAGAAGACTTAACGCCTCCTAATGCTTGCGGAACATTTCCATATGGTGAAGTTGAAGATTATACACTAGTTGTTTCTAATGACGGAAGTGGTGGAAATGGGAATGCACCAGTAGCGAATTTCAATGCTAACCAAACCATTGGCGAAGCCCCATTTTCAGTTACATATACAGATATATCAACGAACAATCCGACTTCCTGGTCTTGGTCTTTTCCAGGTGGAAGTCCATCCAGTTCTACAAACAATAATCCAACAATAGTATATTCTAATCCGGGGGTTTATAATGTTACGCTTACAGCTACAAATGCAGATGGATCAGACTCTGAAACAAAAAATGGATATATAACTGTAAGTGATGTTGCTGGCGCAGCTCCTGTTGCAGATTTTATTGCCAACTTTACAAGCGGACAAGCACCATTTGCGATTTCATTTACTGATTTATCATCGAATAATCCTGTAACCTGGAACTGGACTTTTCCCGGAGGCTCACCGTCAGTCTCAAACAGCTCAAGCCCATTAGTTACCTACAGTACACCTGGTATTTATGATGTTAGTTTGACCGTTAGTAATTCTGCGGGTGGCAATACCATTGTTAAATCCGGATATATTACTGTTACTGAAGCAAATGGAGGAGTGCCAATAGCTTCTTTTACTTCTAGTGTAAATATGGGACAAGCACCATTAACGGTTACCTTTTTTAATCAGTCTCAAAACGGAGCATTTTACCAATGGTCTTTTCCTGGAGCTGTTCCTGCTTCATCAAGCGAACAAAATCCGACAGTTACATATATGAATCCAGGGCTATTTGACGTTAGCCTGACCGTTACCAATACTAATGGCATTGAAGATAGCCAGACACAAAATGGATTTATCTTTGTGGAAGAACCGGTTGGCTTAAATGAAAGCAGTTTTGAATTATTGGAAATCTTTCCAAACCCGGTTAAAGATGTTTTGAATATTCAATTCGAAGAAACAGCATCGTTTACGCAAATCAATATTTTCGATGCCTTAGGGAAATTACAATTTACAAGCCCATTTAAAAATCAGATTTCTGTTCAAGATTTGGCTGATGGTATTTATCAGGTTCAAATTGTTGGGGAAACAGAAAGTATTATTAAAACAATCATTAAAAAATAAACATGTACCAAATTATTTCAAGTATGAAGATGAAAACAATTTTATTCAGTATGATCGCACTGATTACCTCGCTTGGCGCAATTGCTCAGCCTGAATGTAAAAAAGAGATCGAAGCCTTTAAAAAATCTTTTAAAGAAGAAATTAAATCAATGCAGGATGATTATCATGCAGAGAAGAAAGCGATTCAAAATGATTGGTTTTCTTACAAAGACAATTACCCTTCTGAGAGCGATAAAAACGCAAGGGAAAAAGAATATGAAGCTGACATGAAAAATTTAGAGCGTGAATTCGAAGATACTAAAAGACAAATGGAACGGGAGTTCGAAGACACTAAAAGACAAATGGAACGGGATTGTACCGGAAACGGCGATGATGATGACGATGATGACGATGAATATGAGTCGCGTGGTAAAGGACGTGATAAAGAGAATAAGGGGTCAAGAGGAAAAGGTAATGGAAAAGATAAAGATCGAGGTAACAGTGGAAAGGATAAAGACCGTGGTGAGCGTGGAAACAGTGGAAAAGATCGCGAAACAGGCAAAGACAGAGATCGCGGAAATTCAGGTAAAGACAGAGAAGTTGAATCGGGACGTGATCGAGATAAGGGATCAAGTAGCAAAGACAGAGAAGTAAAATCTGATCGTGAAAGAGGAAACTCATCAGGAAAAGAAAGAGGAAACAGCGAAAAAGATCGTGAAGAAAAAACAAGAGATAGAAATGATTCTTCCAAAGAAAGATCTAAATCTGATGATCGATCCAGAACTTCTACATCTTCGGAAAAAACACGAAGTACAAATTCGAGTGAACAAAGTTGGGGTGAATGGATTCGCTCCTGGTTTGAGTAAGATTTAAATAAAAGGGGAAAGTATATATACTTTCCCCTTTTTATATTTGCAAAGTATCAATTTTAAAAAACGTAAAATTCTAAGCCATGGCAGATAATATTAACCCATTAATTAACCCTTTTAACCCATTAGAAATATTGGATTCTGTTAAAAAGGTGATAGAGCATGTTCAAAAAGACAACGAAGAAAACCCAAAGGAAGAAACAGCGCCCAAAGGTGTTTTTGATCGAATGAAAGAACAAATTGAATCGATTAGAGAAAAAGCCAGACAAAAGACAGGCAGCGATGAATCCGAAAAAGATGAAGACGAAGAGCTTATTCAAAAAGAAGAAGAACGAATAGAGAAGAAGGAGAAAAAAAGAAAAAACAAAAGAAAAGAAAAGTACGGGGAGAAAGAAGAAGACTATAATTATGATGAGGATGATGATTTTGACGATGATGATTTCGATGAAGATGATTATGATGAAAAACATTTTGATCGCATCAAAGAGAAAATGAAACGCGCCGAAGAAAAAATGAAAGAAAGGCACAAGAGAATGGAAGAGCGCATGAAAAAAAGAAATGAAAAAATGCTCGAGAAAATTAAGAAGAGAGCAGAAAAAAGTAAAAAGCACAAAAAAAAGAAAAGAAAAGATGATTAATCTTTTTTTAGTAGCACAGTACTTTGTAGCACTGTAGCTTAAAATATTTAAACCGCTTTCATTTTTTTGGAAGCGGTTTTTTTATGGCTGTTATCGCGGGTGAAGCGACCTTACTTTAAGTTAAAATAATGCTGTTCAAAAAAAGAAAAATAATTGGAGTCAGAATGAAATTCAAATAGAACTTCTGTGCTACTAATTTACTTCTTAAAGAAAATGCTTCAATCGAACGATCTCCTTATGGTGCAGATAACGCCACTTACCTCTAGGTAAATCTTTTTTTGTGAGTCCGGCATAAATCACCCGATCTAATTTCATCACCTTATAATCGAAATGCTCAAAAATGCGGCGAACAATTCTGTTTCGGCCGATATGAATTTCAATACCGACATGTCTTTTCCCTTTACCTTTGATGTATTCAATTTCATCCACCCTAACCGCACCGTCTTCCAGGTCAAATCCTTTTTCGATAATCGCTTTATCTTTCGGGTCAAGCGCGCGATCTAACTCTACCGCATACAATTTTTTTATTTCAGAACTCGGATGTGATAGTTTATGAGCTAGGTCGCCATCATTCGTAAGCAATAATAAACCAGTCGTCATTCGATCTAATCTGCCTACCGGATAAATTCTTTGCCTTGTAGCCTTTTTAATCAAATCCATAACCGTTTTACGACCTCGTTCATCGGCAGTTGTGGTAATAAAATCTTTAGGCTTATTGAGTAAAACATAAACCGGTTTTCCTATTCTGCGAACCGGCTTATCCTGAAAGGTTACCTTATCTTTTAGCTGAACTTTATAGCCCATTTCATAGACTACTTTACCATTCACTTTAACCGCACCT
>JAHDHT010000264.1:3626-4731 GCA_020631175.1 Chitinophagales bacterium | reverse complement strand
CCACCGGCAGTAGCTTTCAATATTACAGGATAGCCAATCTTATTAGCAATTTTAATTCCTTCCGCAACCGAATCGAGTAATCCATCCGAACCAGGAATTACGGGAACTCCGGCTTTTTTCATGGTATCTTTTGCAGTAGACTTGTCGCCCATAGTGCGAATCATCTCTGCAGTAGGCCCGATAAATTTTATTTTATAATCGGCACAGATTTCAGAGAATGCAGCATTCTCAGATAAAAAACCATAACCGGGATGTATAGCGTCTGCATTGGTAATTTCAGCCGCCGCCATTATTTTCGGAATACTTAAATAAGAATCTGTACTCGAAGGTGGCCCGATACAAACAGCTTCATCAGCAAAACGAACATGCAGACTCTGTTTGTCTGCCGTAGAATAAACAGCTACCGTTTTAATACCCATTTCCTTGCAGGTTCTTAAAACGCGCAAAGCAATTTCACCACGATTGGCAATCAGTATTTTTTTGAACATCAAAGCCTGAAAATTTTAATTTGGTTCAATTAAAAACATAGGCTGATCATACTCCACAGGAGAAGCATCATCAATTAAAATTTTAACTATTGTGCCGCTTTGTTCAGATTCAATTTCATTGAATAATTTCATAGCCTCAATAATACAAATTGTATCACCTTTACTTACACTATCACCAACTTTTACAAAAGGAGCTTTATCCGGTCCCGGTGAACGATAGAAAGTCCCGATCATTGGAGCTTTTTCTTCAACAAGATTAGAAGCAGTTGCTTCTTCTTTAGCGCCCGAATCAGATGCAGCAGAAGGAGCAGCTGCACTTGTTGCCGGAGCAGCCGCTGCCGCAGCCTGAACAGGAGCTGCAGCTACAGGAGCCGCAGCCGGTACAGCCATCGTTACTTTCGATTTAGCCTGATTAACAGCTTCTGTATAGTGCTTTGAACGAATTAAAATTTTGAAATTTTCAGATTCAATCTTTAATTCACTGATTTCTGATTTATTGACCTTGTCGATCAATTCTTTTATCTGCTTAAACTCCATTCTTAAACTTTTACTCGTTCAACATAAGATTTACTCGCCGTATCCACTTTGATATGCTCTCCTTCATTTACAAATAAAGG
>JAHDHT010000264.1:0-3526 GCA_020631175.1 Chitinophagales bacterium | reverse complement strand
TTATATAAATATTGAAACTTTCTGCGCTCAACACGAGCCGTTTCAATTTTATGACCGGCAGGAATCGTATTATCAACTACCTTTCCGGTACTCAAGTTTTTCAATTTCGTTCTAACAAAAGCAGGACCTTTACCTGGTTTTACATGCTGGAATTCCACCACCGACCAAATATCATTTTTGAAAATGATGCATAGTCCGTTTCTAATGTCTGAAGTATTAGCCATATAAAATTTTGATTTTTAAGCGTCGTAAAAATAATAGAACGCTTAGATATATACTATTTTAAAATGAATTATTGAAGCAGCAAATTTTTAAGAACAGTAAAAAGCTCCAATACCTTGAAAATCAGTGAAAATGATATGGCAAATTGGTCTACGATGGGTCATAAGCCCACTTAAGCCAGGTAGCTCCCCAGGTAAATCCACCACCAAAAGCCGCAAGAATTAAATTATCGCCTTTCTTGAGTTGCTTTTCATAATCCCAAAGGCATAAAGGGATGGTGCCACTTGTCGTATTGCCATACCGCTCAATATTTAGCATAACACGTTGATCATCAACACCCATAAAGCGGGCAGTAGCGTCAATAATTCGCTTATTTGCCTGATGAGGAACCAGCCAGGCAATATCATCGCCTTCCAGATTATTACGCTTCATTATAGCACCACTAACATCAGCCATACCTTTAACAGCAGCCTTAAATACAGGTTGTCCATCCTGAAAAACATAATGCTCGCCCGCATCAATGGTTTCATGAGTAGCCGGCTTTCTCGAACCACCAGCTTTTAAATGCAGAAATTCTTCACCCGAACCATCCGATTTCATAATTGAATCCTGTAAGCCATACCCTTCTTCATTGGCTTCCAATAATACAGCAGCAGCACCGTCACCGAAAATTATACAAGTAGATCGATCACTGTAATCAATTATAGAAGACATCTTATCAGCACCAACTAAAATCACCTTTTTGTAAGTGCCGCTCTCAATAAACTTAGCGCATGTATTTAAGCTGAAAAGAAATCCACTGCAAGCAGCATTAATATCAAAACCCGGCGTTAATCCGAGACCCGCTTTTCTTGCAGTAATATTGGCAGTCGCCGGAAATTTCATGTCCGGAGTCGTTGTAGCGACAACAATAAGATCAATTTCGTCAGGATGTGTGTTTGTCTTCTCTAAAAGACCTTTAACTGCAGGAGCAGCTAAATCAGAAGTGCCCTTATCTTTTCCCTTTAAAATACGGCGCTCTAAAATGCCGGTCCGACTGCGAATCCACTCATCATTCGTGTCTACCATCTGTTCCAACAACTGATTGGTCAGTACAAAATCCGGCAAATAGCCGTGTACACCGGTAATAGCAGCCTGTATTTTCTGGCTCATTTAAAAGGAATCGTCTTGATAAGCTAAAGCAGCAATTGTTGCGAAGAATTATGCGTAATCTTCAGCAATCATTTTGCCTTTGTAGTAAAGATTTCCATCAACTACATAAGCACGATGCCATAAATGTGCTTCACCTGTAACAGGACAAATAGAAACATTAGGAGCTTTTGTTTTGTAGTGTGTTCTACGTTTGTCTCTTCTTGTTTTCGATTGTTTACGCTTAGGATGTGCCATATTAAATCGTTTTTATTTTTTTAAACCTTTAAGAGCCTTCCACCTTGGGTCAACCTCTTCTTCCGCTTCCGATACCTCCTCATCTGTGCTGAAATACGATTGAATCATATCACCACAAGTGGGCTCGCCATTTTCAGACAAAGGATGTGCTTTCTTCATTGGAATACTTAAAAGAATAAACTCATAAATCAACTGATGCACCTCAAGATGCGTATCAGCCGGAGAAATGAAAATTACATCTTCCTGAACATCTGTATGATGCTCAATAGCTTCCATTTTAATAATTACCGAATGATCATCCATTAATTCCAGATCAAAATCCTCAGAACATCGATCACAAACACTCTTTATAGTGCCGTCAATCCGAAAATCCAACATAAAAAAACCATTCTTCTTATCGAGTTCTAACTCCACTTTCAAAACACCATCCTTAACTGGAGATGCCTCAAACAAGTCAAAAAAAGAGCGGTCGATTTCATATTGGAAAATATGCTTTCCGGGCTTCAAACCGACAAATGCAATCCGGTAAATTTGCAATTCCTTTGCCATCATTTCAAAAAACGGAACGCAAAGATACAAAATTACATATACAAAAGCATGAATTAGCCAATAATTGTTAAAAGCCTTTTCAAGCCCCAAAATTACAGTATTTGGGCGACCGGGCAGGCTTTCCGTTGCAATCTTTTAGCTACAAACCAAGAGCCGATCTTCAGCTGTAAGCTTCCGCTGGTCGCTTCCATCTTCAGTCTTGCTCTATGTTTGTATCTAAAAGTATTTCCACTTCAATCCTTGTCGCAAAGGGAAACTCAAACTCAAGCTCAAATGTCAAATTCAAGCTCAAGCTCAAATGTCAAATTCAAGCTCAAGCTCAAATAATAGAGAAAAGGAATCCAGACTGCCTCAATGAGAGATTTGAGAACTTAATCTTCTTTATTTAAAATCCGAACAACAGCAAAAAAACTTAATCTCTTATTGGTTCAAAAATAACAGCAAAAAAAAATCTCTGCGATCTCTGTGGTAAAAAATAAAACCGCAGCACGCTTAATCTTCTTTATTTACAATCCGAACAATAGCAAAATCACTTTGCGCCATTGCGCCTTTGCGGTGAAACTGAAGACCGAACAACAGCAAAAAAACTTAATCTCTTAATGGTTAAAAAACAACAGCAAAAAAAAATCTCTGCGATCTCTGTGGTAAAAAATAAAACCGCAGCACGCTTAATCTTCTTTATTTACAATCCGAACAATAGCAAAATCACTTTGCGCCATTGCGCCTTTGCGGTGAAACTGAAGACTGAACAACAGCAAAAAAAACTTAATCCCTTAATGGTTCGAAAAAAAGACTAAGAACTATACAATCTTTGGATTCCGTTCTTGTTTCCCGCGGGCATTTTTCTTTACAGGATTTTCATGGCGCTGATCAAATGCTAAACGGTTATGAACTACGTCAACCGCCAAAAAAATAGATTGAATCAAACTATCCGTTTTAGCTACTTTTTTGCCTACTATATCATAAGCTGTTCCGTGATCAGGCGAAGTGCGAACCATTTTTAATCCGGCCGTGAAATTTACACCACCATCTTCACTGTTAGATATTAACTTAAATGGTGCAAGACCCTGATCATGATACATCGCCAGAATAGCATCAAAATGCATGTACTTGCCCGAACCAAATAATCCATCAGCCGGGTAAGGTCCCATGGCAAGAATGCCTTTATCTTTTAATTTATTTAAAGCAGGAATAATTATTTCCTGTTCTTCTTTGCCAATTAATCCGTTATCACCTGCGTGAGGATTTAATGCTAAAACACCAATCTTAGGTTTGTCAATACCAAAATCTCTTCGCAGTGATTCATATAAAATAGTCGCTTTTCGAATAATGATTTCTTCGTTTAAAATAGAAGCCACATCTTTAACCG
>JAHDHT010000263.1:2545-4800 GCA_020631175.1 Chitinophagales bacterium | reverse complement strand
AATCGGAACGAATAATTTGATAATTATCACATTATTAGAAGGAAAGAAGCATAACCACCCCGCTGCTTCGCAGCTCGCACCTCAAAATTTTTGAGTTTGTGTTTGAATTTGAATTTGAATTTGAATTTACATTATATAGAAGCACTGTACTTTGTCGCACAGCACAAAAGCTTCTGTGCTACAAAGTACTGTGCTACCAAACACTAAACATCTCCAAGCCAAAGGCGATCTAAACATCTGAAAATCTAAAATCCCCGTCCCTCAAAACCCCGCCACCCGAAAAGCAAAATCTTATACACATTCAGTAAAAAAAGAGCCGCGCGAAAACCACATTTCTACCCTATATTTGCGAGCAAATTTTTTGCGCGGATGCCACGTGACCATTCTATTAAAAGTGTGCTGATTGTCGGAAGCGGCCCTATCATTATCGGACAAGCTTGCGAGTTCGACTATTCCGGTTCTCAGGCAGCACGTTCCCTTCGTGAAGAAGGTATTGAAGTTTCCTTAATTAATTCGAACCCGGCGACTATTATGACCGACCCCGTAACGGCCGATCATGTTTACTTGCTGCCCCTTACCGTCGAGTCGATTCGGCAGGTGCTGGAAGAAAGACAAATCGATGCGGTCTTGCCGACAATGGGTGGGCAGACAGCGCTGAACCTCTGTCTCGAAGCTGCTGAACAGGGCGTTTGGGAAGATTATAATGTTCGGATGATTGGCGTCGATGAAGATGCGATCGAGCTGGCCGAAAATCGGGAGAAGTTCCGGCAGCTAATGATCGATATCGGTATTCCGGTTGCGACTTCGAAAATTGCAAATTCTTTTCTGGAAGGAAAAGAAACGGCTCAGGAAATTGGTTTTCCGCTAGTAATTCGCCCTTCTTTTACTTTGGGTGGATATGGCGGTAGCTTCGTGCATACGCCGGATGAATTAAATGATGCTCTAAAACGCGGACTTGAAGCTTCACCAACACATGAAGTTTTGGTTGAACAGGCGGTTTTAGGATGGAAGGAATTTGAGCTGGAACTCTTACGTGACAGTGAAGATAATATCGTCATTATTTGTACGGTTGAAAATATGGATCCGATGGGTATTCATACAGGCGATAGCATCACCGTTGCCCCGGCGATGACCTTAAGCGACACGGCTTTTCAGACCATGCGAAATATGTCTTTTTTAATGATGCGCTCGCTCGGTAATTTTGCGGGTGGATGTAATGTGCAGTTTTCGATTAATCCTGTCGATGAAAGTATTATTGCCATTGAAGTGAATCCACGGGTGTCGCGTTCTTCGGCTTTGGCTTCAAAAGCAACGGGTTATCCAATTGCGAAAATTGCAGCCAAATTAGCTATCGGTTATAATTTATGGGAACTTAAAAATCAAATCACCAAAAATACTTCGGCTTATTTCGAGCCGGCATTGGATTATGTGATTGTGAAAATTCCGAGATGGAATTTTAATAAATTTCCGGGCGCTTCCACCACTTTAGGTTTACAAATGAAATCGGTTGGTGAAGCCATGGGTATCGGAAGAACGTTTATCGAAGCACTTCAGAAAGGTTGTCAGTCCCTCGAAAATAATCGTATGGGACTTGGGGCAGATGGAAAGGTTTGGACGAGAGTGGAAGACATTGTCGACGCCCTTGAAAATCCGAGTTGGGACCGTGTATTTAAAATAAAAGATGCTTTAACGATCGGGGTACCGGTTAAGACGGTTTGTGATAAAACAAAAATTGATCGTTGGTTTATTGAACAGATTGCCAACCTAGTTGAATTTGAAAAGTCAATTAAAAAATATGACCTTGAAGATTTGCCTGAAGATAAATTCAGAGAGGCAAAACAATTAGGTTATAGCGATGCGCAAATTGCTTTCACTTTAGGAAAAGTAAATGAAGATGAAGTGCGTAAGCGTCGATATGAATTAGGTATTAAACGTACCTTCAAAATCGTTGATACTTGCGCTGCAGAATTCGAAGCACATACACCTTATTTTTATTCATCCTTTGAAGGAGAAAATGAAAGTATTCCTTCCGACCGCAAAAAAGTAATTGTATTGGGAAGTGGTCCGAATCGAATCGGACAGGGAATTGAGTTTGATTATTGTTGTGTGCATGGTGTGCTGGCTTTGAAGGAAGAAGGTTATGAAGCTATCATGATTAATTGTAATCCTGAAACGGTTTCTACCGATTTCGATATCAGTGATAAATTATATTTCGAGCCGATTTTCTGGGAGCATATTGCCGACATCATCGAACT
>JAHDHT010000263.1:0-2445 GCA_020631175.1 Chitinophagales bacterium | reverse complement strand
ATAAATTATATTTCGAGCCGATTTTCTGGGAGCATATTGCCGACATCATCGAACTCGAAAAACCGGAAGGCGTTATCGTTCAGCTGGGTGGACAAACGGCCTTAAAGCTGGCAGAGAAATTCAAAGAAAACGGTATCAAAATTTTCGGGACGGATTATGAATACATGGACCTCGCTGAAAACAGAGGTCGTTTTTCCGATTTATTGAAAGAACTCGATATTCCTTATCCTAAATATGGTGCGGCTAAGAATGTAGATGAAGCGGTTGAGATTGCAAATCGGGTTGGATATCCGGTGCTTGTTCGTCCTTCCTATGTATTGGGCGGTCAGCGAATGCGGATTGTCTTGAATGATGAAGAGCTGGAAAATGCGGTGATTAAAATTTTAAAACACTTCCCGGATAACAACATCTTAATCGATCAATTTTTAGATCGTGCTTCGGAAGGAGAAGTAGATGCGATTTGTGATGGGGAGGATGTGCAGATCATGGGCATCATGGAGCATATCGAACCATGCGGAATTCACTCGGGTGATAGTAATGCGGTGCTGCCTCCTTATGGTTTGAGTCAGCTTGCCATCGATCAGATGCGTGAGTATAGTGAGAAGTTAGCCTTGGCATTGAAGATCAAAGGCTTAATCAATATTCAGTTTGCGATTAAAGATGATCAGGTTTATGTGATTGAAGCTAATCCACGTGCGAGTCGAACGACACCATTTATTTGTAAAGCCTATGAAATTCCATATTTGAATGTGGCTACCAAGGTGATGATGGGCGATCGTAAGTTGAGCGATTATGAGTTTGAAGAGAAGCTGGAAGGATTTGCCATTAAGGAGCCGGTCTTTTCTTTTCACAAGTTTCCGAATGTAAATAAGGAGCTCGGACCGGAGATGAAATCGACGGGTGAGGCGATTTATTTCATAAAAGACACAAAAGATCCATACTTTAGGAAACTTTTTAAGGAGAAATCGCGGTTCTTATCTAAGTAAGAATTCTTTTATAAACATATGAAAACCAAACCAGTGCTTCGTTTTTTAGTTATTATGGGTGTTGTTTATGTAGCTGCTAAAACCGTTTTTAAGGCTTTAGGGGCGGTCACTCAGCAACAATCTCATGTCGATGAAAATAGAGACTTTGGTGTTAAAGTCGATTTCCAACCTGAACAAAAGCAATCACCATTAGAATCGAAGGGCGAATACATCGAGTACGACGATGTAGATCAATAGTTTTTTAGTAGCGCAGTACTTTGTAGCACAGTACGTTGACTTTTTTATTTAAGGTGTTTCGGTCTGCTTTTTTTTAACCAAAAATCCCAGGGATTATTTCGAGCGTAGTCGAGGCATGTGCTGAAACTTGTTGAAGTAAATCTTTTGGTTTTAAATAAGTATTTATCACTTTAGAAAATATATCTTGCTAACCGGAAGTTCCCTCGGCTTCGCTCGGGAGGATTAAGGTTTTTTTCTGTTTGTTCGGATTTAGAATTATAGAACATTAAGATTTTTCTTATTGTAGCACGGTACTCAGTAGCGCAGTACTTTGACTTTTCATAGTGAAAAAAGACTTAAGCTTAAGTCTAAACTTTTCAGAGACGGTAAAAGATGAGGAAACTTTAAAACAGGCATCTTCATCCACCCTCGGAATCAAAGATTCCCCCTCGAGAATATATTCTCTCGCCCGCCAGCGGGACATTTTTATTTATGCCCTGCAAAGAGGAAGTTACTAGAGAAGAAATTTGAGTTTGAATTTGACATTTGAATTTGCACTTTTTAGAAAGTACTTCGAAACGCTGTAATTTATAAATGAAACTTTTAGGGCGAACATTTTCGCCTTTTTTTTCGACATCCTCATCCACCGAGTGAAAAAACTTAAGTTTAAGTTTAAACTTTTCAGAGAAAATAAAAAGAGACTACTTTATTAATAGCTTCCTCATCCACCCTCGGAATTAAAGATTCCCCCTCGAGCATATATGCTCTCGCCCGCCCGCGGGACATTTTTATTTATCCCCTGCGACGATGGAGCTGTAAGAGTGCAAATTTGAGTTTGAATTTGACATTTGAATTTGCACTTTTTTTGAACTTGACACTTGCGTTTGATACTTGAACTTTATAACCCTTTCCATTCTCTTCCACCCTCGGACAACTGCGTTGGCTCCGGTCCTGCCCGCGGGCCATAAAAACTTAAGTTTAAACTTATTCTTACACTTAAACTTAAAAAAAAGGAGGATGCCTTTTTCCAAAAGCATCCTCCTAAATATTTTGAAACCACCTGATTTGTAACGAATCGTCGCTTAGCTCCTCTTCGACAAATCTGTCCTCCTTAGATAAAGAGAACAAGAGTTTTCCTTATCTTCTATATCGCATATAAAGCATAATATAGTAAAGCAATGTTGCTAGTGAAGCTAAGGCATTTACAAGGTAAGTTCTTGCGGCCCATTTTAAAGCATCTTTA
>JAHDHT010000022.1:26243-28427 GCA_020631175.1 Chitinophagales bacterium | reverse complement strand
CACTTGATACTTGAACTTGAATTAGGGCAGCGGCCGGGCTTTCTGTTGCAATCTTTTACCCGAATGTCAAGTCTTGCTAAAGCCGCCTGCAGCTTCCGCCGGTCGCTTCAGGCAACTAAGCAAGCCTAAGCCATTCATGTAAAAGTATTTCCACGACAATCCCTGCTGCGAACTGATGTCTAGCGACTAGCGACTAGTTACTAGTGATAAAAATCGTTAAATAGTGTCAAAAAGCACAATTGACAGCAGCTTACTACTTTCTATATGAACCCTTTCAAATAACATTTGTTTGGTATATTTGTCGTCCTAATTAGATTTTATGAAGATTCACAGAGAAGGTTGGTGGATTATAATCACATGTACAGTTTTACTGATCCTGAGCAATTTAGCTCTGTTTCAGCTATTTCCTGAAGCCACTTTCCTTAAGCGCATCTCTTTTATTATAAGTACACTCATTTTTACCTTTGTAGTATACTTCTTTCGGGTACCATGGTATCAGGTCAAAGAGATTGAAAATCAGAATGTTATATCACCTGCAAGCGGTAAAGTTGTGGTAATTGAAGAAGTTGATGAACCCGAATACTTTAATGACCGTAGAATACAGGTGTCAATATTTATGTCACCGGCTAACGTACACGTAAATAGAAGTCCAATTGCAGGTATTGTTAAGTATCTGAAATACCATCCGGGTAATTACTTAGTTGCCTGGCATCCAAAGTCAAGTACACTCAATGAGCGGTTTACAACGGTTATTGAGAATGACGAATTTGAAATCTTAGTGCGCCAAATCGCAGGAAAAGTTGCACGAAAGATATCAAACTACCTTGACGAAGGTGAAAAGATCGTACATGGCATGGAATTGGGTTTCATTAAATTCGGTAGTCGTGTTGACTTGTTCTTACCATTAGATGCTAAGATTAATGTAAAATTAAATCAGAAAGTTGTCGTTGGTAAAACAGTTATTGCAGAGTACAATAAGTAATTTTAACTTTATAAAAATTAATATCTAATATGAAAAAGATTCTTTTCGTTCTATCGGCGTTCATTTTCGTTGCAGCAATGGGAGTAAACGCACAAAGCTGTTCTGGTAAGAAAGCTTCTACAGCAGCAGGTAAATCTTGCGCTAAAACTTGTGCCTCAAAAATGGCCAAAGCAGATAATGCAAAACAAACTTCAATCGCTCAGACTGTAGCTTTAGAGTCTGAAGGTTTCGCGGTTAAGCAATGTGCTTCTTCAGGAAGTGTTACTGCTTCTAAAACATGCGCTACTTCAGGTAAAGTAACTACTGTTAAAACTTGTGGTACTTCAGGTACAACTACTAAAACAGTAATCGCTAAAGATGGTACTATCTTAAGTGAAGATGTAATCAGCGGAGAAGCTGTTGAAATGAATGCAGCTACTACATCTAAAGAAGATGCTATGGGCATCATGACTTCTTTAGAATCTGAAGGTTATAGCATGTCTCAGTGTGCTTCTTCAGGTAACAAGTATGCTTCTAAAACTTGTAATGCTTCAGGAAAAATGACTTCATACAAGCAGTGTGGTTCTTCTGGAAAAGTAACAAAAACAGTTACAGATAAAGAAGGTGTTATTTTAACTTCTGAAATCGTTTCTAACGGTAAAGCTGCTGATGCAGAAGCTGTTGTTCCTGCAAGCGGAGCTAAAAGCTGTGCAGGTAAATCTTCAAAGAAATGTTGTAAGTCTAAGAAATAAGACTTCACTAAAATAATTGAAAAGGCGATCACTATGTGACCGCCTTTTTTTATGTCATATATCAGCCAGTTAAGAATATATAGAGCAGTAGCTTTTTCCGCAACTTGCAATCGATACTTATTTTATCTATATTGATATTGTTTTATTACTAGAAATCATCTCAACAAAATATTTAATGAGATTGCTATTCAGAAAAAGCCACTTTTACTTTTTGTAGGTGGTTTTTTCATTTTTAAGTAGTACTTGGTAGCGCGGTATTTGGTAGCACAGATGCCTCGCTTCTAGTACCGTGCGACAAAGTACAGTGTTAATATCTGAGCTACTATCCGAGCTACCGTGCTACTCCGAGCTACTGTGCGACAAAGTAACTGAGCTACTATACAAGCTACCGTGCGATAAAGTACTGTGCTACTCTGAAACAAACCACTTCTTCACTTCCTCAACAGCAGGTTTAAATCGAAAGGTATAACT
>JAHDHT010000022.1:25066-26143 GCA_020631175.1 Chitinophagales bacterium | reverse complement strand
GTATAGGGTTCCATAGTGCAAAATTCAGAACCGACAGAAAGCATATCAACTTTATGTGCTTCTGAAAATGAACCAATCGATAACATAAGCTCATTATATTGCTCAAACCATAAATCAAGATCATCCGGTTTTATCGCACCACGCCATTCTCCCTCCTTTGCTTCCTCCAACAATACAATTGGAAAAAGTAAAACTTTAAAATCCATTTCTTTTGCTTGTGCAATGGTACGACTTAATTGCTTCCAAAATGCAGTATCATTTTGTCGAAGATTTATTTCAGAAGCCCACATATCTTTCTGATAAAATTTAGTGGTTAAACAAATCCACTCTGGTCCTAACTCTTTTATCTCTGTCATCAACATAGAATAATCATATTCCATATCGTGTGAATGCATGCCTAAAACAACTCCTTTAAATTGTTCTGCTTTGCGCTCTTCAACTTGCCCGAATAGTACTAACGGAAATACAGAGAGAAAGAATATGACGAGATTAAACTTCATTTATTTTTAAATCATTTTCAGATAAAAAATATTTATATAAAACAAGTACTGCTAATCCATTAATTAAATGCCAAAAAGCATGCCCTTGTAATAAACTTTCAGGATCGCACCACCAACTGTCTCTGGTGCGACTTAAATTCCATATTAAAAAAGCCAATCCTAAAAGTAAAGAAGCATAAATATGAAAACGAAATTGTATGTCTGCATTTAAAACATACTTACGATACAATTCAATAAGGAAAGCAAAAAATAATTGGCCAATAAATGTAATTTCAACCGGAGTTAAAATAAAATTGCCGAATCGAAAAGGCTGCCAGTATAACCATGAATTAAATCCAACCAACATTAAAAAAATAATACAAAAGACAGTTTTCGAAATACGAGGCAAACGGCTAAGCGCATAACAAAAAATAAATGCAGACAATAAAAACATCCCCAATAAATCTCCAAAGCCTCCCCAACTTGTATTGCTGGCATGCATAGCAAAAGAACCTGCACCAAGTATGATTAAACTGACGGAAAAAACGATTCTGTAGAAAGCATCTTTTGCCATTAAATTCCTGCCCGGATTAAACAT
>JAHDHT010000022.1:19299-24966 GCA_020631175.1 Chitinophagales bacterium | reverse complement strand
GTTTTTCTTTTATGTCGCTTAAATTTAAGACTGGTATCATTTGCGAATTGCCAGGTCACCCAGCCTATAAGCATAGCGTTTCTTTTCAGGTTCAATTGACTTACTTTATCATAGGTATCTGACTCAGAATGATAATCTTCACAATAATTATGTACGCCGTGTTTTGCGACAATATTCGGCACACCCTGCGCAAAAAAATCATAATTATCGGTTCCTACAATTACTCCGTCGGTATGCTCAAAAGCGTACATGCTGTCCATTGGTGCTACCATTTCTTCGATGAATGGCAACAGCTCTTTTCTTCCATTTACAAAAAAGCCATCAATATTTCCGCTACCGATGTCTACGGTAATGGTCATTTTAATCTGGTCCAGTTCATCTTTATGTTGTTGGGTATAAGCATAAGAACCAAGCATGCCTTGTTCTTCTCCATTCCAGAGCGCTACCCGCACCGTTCTTTTTGCTTGTAAACCAAGATTTTTCATTTGACGTAAAATATCCATCATCATGGTAACATTGCAACCGTTGTCGTTTGCTCCGGTACCGAGCCCCCAACTATCGAGATGTGCTCCAATGATAACCACCTCTTCCGGTTTCTCACTTCCGGGAATTTCTGCAAAAACGGTTTCAGACATATAAGCACCTTCGTCTACTACATCCAATTCTAAGTTTAATTTTAATTTTTTTCCTCTTTTTAATAATCGTCTGCATCGCGTTGCATCATCTCTTGCCATTACAATCATAGGCATATCGTTTTCGATACCGTAAGAAGTTAAGTGACGATATAATAATTTCTTTGCACGGCTCGACATATAAACAACACCAATTGCTCCATACTTTTTTGCATTGTTCTCAATTTCTACAGCATTAATATATTCTAAAAAGAGTTCGGTTAAATTTGTCATAACCGGCGTTTCTACTAATACATAATTTCCTTCGATCTGGTCTTTTACGGCTTCAAAACTTTTGGTACTGCCTTTCTTTACATAAATTAATTCAGCTTCCAAACCACCTTCCGGTGTACCGGTACTAAATGCACGGCAAGCAATTCTGGGTTTCCAGTTAGAACCACCACGAACGGTAG
The DNA here is from genome assembly GCA_020631175.1 of Chitinophagales bacterium. Lineage (GTDB taxonomy): Bacteria > Bacteroidota > Bacteroidia > Chitinophagales > JAHDHT01 > JAHDHT01. The sequence goes on along the minus strand of JAHDHT010000022.1, from coordinate 23,882 downwards.
CCGTAGCGGATTTCTCGTACCATTTTCTTGGCATCTCGAATTTCTCTGTCCATGTTTTCACACCTAAAGACTGTAATTTTCTGGCAGCCCATAAAACAGATGCTTCATTAGCAGAGGTTCCGGTCACACGACCACCAATCTGATCGCATAGTTCGTGCAGATCTTCGAGTATAGGAGTTTCTCCTCTTAAGGCTTCAGCCAGATCTTTACCATCTTGTGCAGATAGGCTTAAAGTTGCTATCAGAAGGAAAAATAATTGGAAATAAAGTTTCATACATTAAATGTACGATTTGTTCTTTAGTTAGCAGTTTGCCGTAAGCAGTTGTTTTTACTTATTTGATTCAAAATAGCGTCTTTTTATTTAACATGCCACACTCTCAAGCAAAGCCGATCTTGCTTCTTTGAATTTGAGTTTGAGTTTGAGTTTTCCTGAACTTGATACTTGCACTTGTTACTTGAACTTTAAACCGGCGAGCGAAGGGTTCTTGCTGCGAGGGGTACACAAACCGAGCTAAGCCTGATTGAAGTGGTTATGCCGGTTTTGGATGGATGGGGTTTTCTTTCGCGAAAAAGTAATTTGGAAAAGAAATGTTTTCTGACTGAAGTTGATCGGCATTTGAACGGAAAGCAGGGAGCATGATTAATCGGGTTGGGTATTTCCTTTCTGAAAGTTTATTTAGGTGATTTCACCCTCGTATTCGCTTTGCTCAAACCCCTCGAGCATATATGCTCTCGCCCGCCAGCGGGACAAATTTCTTTTTCAATCTTGATTGATGCATCCGTCAGCAGGGCAAATATCCACCCTCGGAATCGAAGATTCCCCCTCGAGAATATATTCTCTCGCCCGCCAGCGAGACAATTTTTCTACTGAAATTTTGAATTTGAGTTTGAATTTGACATTTGAATTTCCCTGAACTTGACACTTGGGCTTGATACTTGAACTTCAAATCACTCATGCATGCCGGCAAATGTCATCACCGCATCTGAAGGTGTATTAATGTCGATAATTCGCTCTATCGTATTACCATTATCATTAAGTGAAATTCGGATTTCAGATTGAAGCGGGAAGGTTTCGATGCAGGCATAACATTGTAAAACAGCCAGATTGGTATCGCAAACAGCATTGATATCGATAATTATAGATGCCAGATTTTGCATATGTCCAAAGGGATCGTCGCCGGTGATAATTTGAGGCTGATACACACTCGCCAATGAATCAATTTGCTGACCAACGAGAAAATCATTGTCGTTAATAATGCCTGTTCTAAAAGGGCTGCATTCAAATTTTGGATCTTGTACAAAATCTGGTTCAGGAGCCTGATCGCAAGCAGCCAAAAAGAGGATAAAAAATAAGCATCCACAGATCTGTGTTAATCGTTGAATGTTATGTTTCATTTTAAGTTAAATTTGTGTTTTTGAAACGAAGATCAAGGCATTTCATTATTGAAAGATAGAGAAATATATTTTCATTGCGGATTAGGTAAAGCGGCTTCCACTTTTTTGCAGGACAGGTTTTTCCCAAAGTTAGACAACATCTATTATCTGCACCGTTCGAAGTTCAGAAACTATCCTGAATATTTTGAAAATGCCTCTGCTTCAAAGATGCTGCATTCGAGAGAAATGGACCGGCAATTTTTTACAGAAATGGAAAAAATGGCAAAGCGGTTTCCGAAGGTCAAAATTATCATTGTATTTAGAAGGCATGATGAATGGATTGCTTCCCAGTACCGACGGCATATAAAAAATGGTTTTCCGGGAAGTTTTGAAGATTTTATTGATCTTAAAAAAGATAGCGGAGCCTGGAAGCAAAAAGATTTGTATTTCCGTCCGATGCTTGACTTTATATTAGAAAATTTTGAAGCCAAACCGTTGGTTCTTGACAGCCGTCTTTTAAAAGAAAAACCGGATACTTTTTTAAAAGCTATTGCTCAGTATTGCCATGCTGATTTTAAAATTGACCAGATTAATTTAAAACCGAAACATAAGAGTTATAGTCCGACTCAGTTAAAGTTAAAAAGAAAGTACAATGCAAAATGGTTTAGCTATGATCAACCTCAGCCTGAAAACCGTCTTCAAAAATGGTTATTCAGACGATCTCAGATGTTAAAGAGCTATTTCTTCCTTTATTTAGCGCCGGTTTTTATGAAAAATAAGGTCTCAAATGAACCATTAATTGCTAAATCTTCTTTGGAAAGTGTGCGTAATTTCTATTCAGAAGACTGGGCATATATTCAGGACTTTATTGCTCGTCAAACGACAGCTATTGATAGCTTTTGATTCGCACATTTATTCTTATATTGAAAACAAACGAGATTAACATATGAAATGGCAAGGAAGACAAACCAGCCGAAATGTTGAAGACCGTCGTGGAGGCGGTGGAACCGCCAGAAGAGCCGGCGGTATTGGCTGCGGAACTATTGTAATTGTATTACTTTTAGCCTTTTTATTTAACGCCGATCCAAGCTCAATTTTAGGTGGGATGGAAGGCATGTCCGGCGGAGGTGCAATATCACAAGGTCAGCAATATCAGCCAAGAGAAGGTGATGACCTGGCCACTTTTGTTTCTGTCGTTTTGAAAGAAACAGAAGATACCTGGAATCGATTATTCCCTCAGTATTTTAACCGTAGATATAAAGAACCAACTCTTGTTTTGTTTGATGGAAGAGTAAGATCTGCCTGCGGTAATGCCAGTTCAGGAATGGGCCCATTTTACTGCCCTGGTGATCAGAAATTATATATAGATTTATCATTTTATGGAGAGCTGAAAAATCGTTTCGGAGCTCCCGGTGATTTCGCAATGGCATATGTAGTAGCGCATGAAGTGGCGCATCATGTACAACATCAATTGGGCATTACCACTCAGGTACATTCTCAAAAGAATAGAATCAGTCAAAAGCGCTACAATGATTTATCGGTACGATTAGAATTACAAGCCGATTTTATCGCCGGCGTATGGGCGCATCATACACAGAAAAAAGGCCTGTTAGATGATGGTGATATTCAGGAAGCCTTAAGAGCTGCCAATGCTATCGGTGATGATCGAATTCAATTACAAACGCAAGGATATATCATTCCTCACTCATTCACCCATGGTACTTCAGAGCAACGTATGCGTTGGTTTAAGAAAGGATTTACTACCGGTGATTTGAGTCAGGGAGACACCTTTAATACGGACTATTTATAATTTTTTGAAATGCCCAAAACCGGACTTATACTAAGTGGTGGCGGAGTTAAAGGCGTCGCCCATATAGCCTTTTTACATCGATTAAATGAGCTGGGTATAAAAGTAGATATAATCTCAGGAGCCAGTGCCGGCGCTATGATTGGTGCTCAATATGCTGCCGGTCTCAGCACCAAAGAAATGCTGCAGTTTTTCAAGAAAAATTCGCTTTTTGACTTTTTTGCCCTTACCTACTACAAACCGGGATTGTTCGATATCGAAAAATATGAGCAGAGCATTGCATCAGTAATTCCAAAGAAATTTGAAGAACTGAATATCCCTTTAACAGTAACCGCCGTCGATCTTGAAAAAGGTGAAATTGTATATTTTAATGAAGGAGAACTTCGAAAACCTGTTCTGGCTTCCTGTGCTATACCTTTGTTTTTTAGTCCGCTCAACATCGATGGTAAAGTTTATGTGGATGGAGGTGTGATGAATAATTATCCGATTGAACCGATTAAAGATGATTGTGATATATTAATTGGCAGTTATGCTCCCGGGATAAAGGCGGTAAAATTTCGCAGTATTAACTATTCACTTCAGGTTGCTTCCCGGTCTCAGAACCTTTTAACCTATGCGAGTTCTTCTCATAAATTTTGTGCGACCAATTTTAACATTACCTTCAGTAATGGCCAGTTCAGTGCATTTGACACGAATTATATCGATGATATTTTCAAGCTTGCCTTAGAGCAGGCAGAAGAAGAAATGACAGAAGCTTCTTTCAAAAAATGCGGGATTCTCTCTTAAGCGTTTAATAGCCAAAGACAGACTAGGTTTTTTGTAACTTTATATCGGACGGATTGTAAGGCTTCTGATGAAGTATTAATTTGCAATTCGCATACAAACTTAAAAAGCGAATGAGTTCAAAAAAAGGCAAATACTCTACCATACATTATCAGAATTATCTGAAAATCGATGAAATTTTAAGTGCACAGGTTTTACGAAGTGAACAGCTTGGTGAATCAGCACATGAAGAAATGTTATTCATTATCGTACATCAGGTTTATGAATTATGGTTCAAACAAATTATTCATGAACTGGAATCGGTGATTGAATTTTTTGCAGACAATGAAGTAATTGAAAGTAGTTTATCGGTAGCTATTGGAAGGCTAACAAGAGTCGAAAAGATTTTGAAACTAATGGTTGAACAGATTTCAATTATGGAAACCATGACGCCATTAGATTTTTTAGATTTCAGAAACTATTTATTCCCGGCTTCGGGTTTTCAAAGTTTTCAATTCAGAGTTATGGAGTCTATGTTAGGTCTTCCTGAAGAACAACGCATGACCTATTTCGGACAGAAATACAGTTCTGTTTTCGAGGAAGAAAAGCAAAAAGCATTAGATGCGGTATATGAAAAAGG
>JAHDHT010000022.1:15159-19199 GCA_020631175.1 Chitinophagales bacterium | reverse complement strand
ATGAGTTAATGGCGGAAGGAAAAAAGAAGTTATCCTATAAAGCAACCGTCGCTGCATTATTCATAAATCTTTACCGTGAAGAACCAATTTTACAATTACCTTTTCAATTCATAACCTGTTTAATTGATATTGACAATCAGGTTACCAACTGGAGATATCGTCATGCGCAAATGGTTCTCAGAATGATTGGAAATAAAATTGGAACAGGCGGTTCTTCAGGACATGAATATTTATCAAAGACGGCTCAGAAACATCAGATTTATGGTGATTTTCATGGCATTTCTTCTTTGCTGATTCCAAGATCAGAATTACCTGAATTACCAAAAGGAATCAGAGCGCAATTAAATTTTCATTTTAATACGAATTAAATTTCAGTGATGAATCACTTAAGAATAAACGGACATTCACATCTCCTTCCCTACCCGGAAGAAATTCCTTCCTATCTAAAGGAAAAGGAAATATTCTGGATTGATGAGGATCGTGAATATATGTTGCAGAAAAATTGGAAGAGACCGGTTACCGATTCAAGTTTTTTTCTAAATGAAAAATTAGAATGGATGGATCGGAATAAAATAGATCATTCAGTTGTTTTAAATCTCTCTCAGTTATATGGTAACGGTCTGCGTATAAGCGACATGAAACACGCCTTAAGATTTCAAAATGATTTTAATGCAAAGGTGCAACATGATCATCCCGATAAATTTACATGTGGCTTTGTCGTGCATGCCGGTTTTATAGATGGAGCTTGCTGGGAAATTGAACGTTGCGTGGAAGAATTGGGTTTGCAGGTTTTATGTTTACCTACCCACTATATGGATTCGATCGGACAGTGGAGAGGGATTTTTGATATTGAAACAGCTCCGATTTTAGAGTTAGCAAACAAGTATAAACTGGCCGTTGAAGTACATCCGTACGACGGTGAAAAATTTATTGCTTTGCAAAATACGGCATGGCGTTTTCATTTAATCTGGATGATTGCTCAATGTGCCGATGCTTATCATTTTTACACTTTACAAGGTTTATATGAAAAGTATCCCGACATAAGAATGTGCTTTGCGCATGGCGGTCAGTTGAATCATTTAAATATTGGTCGTCGTACTCAGGGCTTTGATGGAAGACCTGATTTATTTGAAGGGATGGAAAGACCAAGAAAAGCAATCGGACATCCAAATATTTTTTTCGACACATTGGTACATGATACTTTCTCTTTAGATTTAATGGTACGTCGTCAAAATGGAACCGATCAGATTATCTTAGGCTTAGACGACCCCTACCCTCTAGGTGAGATGGAGAGTGAAGCTCAATCTTCTTATCCGGGTAAATTATTAGATCTGGCCGTTGAAGAAGGAATTATAAGTCCGCAACAACATAAAGAAATATGGCACGACAATGTAATTAGCTGGTTATGCGGAGATAATCAGGAAGCATTTTTAAACCGCGTAAATAAAAATGTAAATGTTGATTAGTAAAGAGCAAATTTCATTAAGCTATGCGCGATCGCTAGATGAAAAAGATGAGTTAAAATCTTTCAGAGATCGCTTTCATTTACCCTTGCAAAAAAACGGTGAGCCTTACGTCTATCTGTGTGGTAATTCATTAGGTCTGCAGCCTAAGCAAACTGAAGAAGCTTTAATTCAGGAATTAAAGGATTGGAAAAATCTTGGTGTAGAAGGTCATTTTCATGCTAAGAATCCTTGGATGCCTTATCATGAGTTTTTAACTAAGGCAATGGCTAATGTTATAGGTGCAAAACCTGCTGAAGTTGTTGTCATGAATACCTTAACCGTAAACCTTCATTTAATGATGGTTTCATTTTACCGACCTTCAAAAGAAAGACATAAAATAATTATAGAAGCAGATGCTTTTCCTTCCGATAAATATGCTGCCGAATCACAAATTCGAATGCACGGTTTTGATCCTTCAACTTCTTTAGTGGAATTAAAAGCGAGAGAAGGTGAAGTCTGTTTACGAAATGAAGATATTAAAGCTGTAATTGAAGAGCATGGTAATTCTATTGCTTTAATTATGCTGGGTAATACAAATTATTATACCGGACAATATTATAACATTCCTGAAATAACAAAATGGGGTCATGCACAAGGCGCTTTTGTTGGTTTCGATTGTGCACACGGTGCAGGTAACGTTCAACTGGATTTACATAATTCTGGTTGTGATTTTGCAGTCTGGTGTAATTATAAATATTTAAATGCCGGTCCGGGTGGAATGGGCGGAGCATTTGTTCATGAAAGACATCATCAGAATAAAAACATTCCACGTTTTGAAGGATGGTGGGGACACAATAAAGAAACAAGATTTAAAATGCGGGATGCTTTCGAGCCGATTCCAAGTGTTGAGGCATGGCAATTAAGTAATCCTCCAATTTTAGCCATGGCTGCTGTTTGGTCTTCTTTAAAATTGTTTGAAGAAGCAGGGATGGATCGATTGAGAAAGAAAGCGGATAAGCTGACCGGCTTTCTTGAACTATTGGTGAATTCTTTAGGTGATGAAGTGATTAATATAATAACACCGTCTAATCCCTCTGAGCGGGGATCGCAATTATCGATTCAGGTTCGAAAGGCAGACAAAGCATTGTTTGATAAAATAACTGCTGAAGGAGTAATTGCGGACTGGAGAGAACCGGATGTAATACGCGTTGCTCCTGTGCCTATGTATAATTCGTTTGAAGATGTTTTTAATTTTTATACCATTTTAAAAAATGCACTCAACTAAACTATGGAAGGAAAAGTATTAAAAGATAAAGCACAACCTTTAGGTAATTACCCTCATGTAAAAAGGGTTGGTGATTTTATTTATGTTTCGGGAACCAGCTCAAGAAGAAAAGACAACACACATGTTGGAGCTGAACAGGATGAAAGCGGTGAATGGAAACTGGATATCAAATTGCAAACAAAAGCAGTAATAGAAAATATTGGCGCTTTATTAAATAGTGTTGGAGCTGATTTATCACATGTAATTGATATGAGTACTTTTTTAGTAGACATGAAAGATTTCAAAGGTTATAATGAAATCTATGGTACTTTCTTTAATCATGAAACGGGACCAACAAGAACAACAGTTGCTGTTCATCAACTACCCCATCCAAATTTATTAATTGAAATGAAGGCGGTTGCTTATTTACCGATAAAATAAAATATGTCAAAAATTAAAGTCGCTATAATTGGTCCTGGTAATATCGGAACGGATTTAATGATTAAAATAATTCGTAACAGTGAGAAATTGGAAATGTGTGCAATGGTTGGCATTGATCCATCTTCCGATGGCCTTGCTCGTGCAAAACGATTGGGTTATATAACTACTTCAGAAGGATTAGCCGGTTTGGAAAAAATGCCGGAATGGCAAGAGATAAAAATTATTTTTGACGCCACCTCTGCGAAGGCGCATCACTATAATTGGTCAATTGTAGAAAAATATCCTGATAAAAAAATAATAGATTTAACGCCTGCTGCAATCGGGCCATTTTTAATTCCACCAGTAAATTTTGAAGTCAGTAAAAATGAACGCAATGTAAATATGGTGACTTGTGGCGGACAGGCAACGATCCCCATGGTAGCTGCAGTAAATCGGGTAGCGAAAGTGCATTATGGAGAAATTGTAGCATCAATTGCTAGTAAAAGTGCCGGGCCCGGAACAAGAGCCAATATTGATGAGTTTACGGAAACGACTGCTCATGCTATTGAGAAAGTTGGTGGTGCAGAAAGAGGTAAAGCGATCATTATTTTAAATCCTGCCGAACCTCCTGTTGTAATGCGCGATACTGTTTTTACATTAAGCGAACAGGCAGATCGCGAAGCCATTAAAAAAAGCATTGCTAGTATGGTTGCTGAAGTTCAAAAATATGTTCCCGGCTACACTTTACATCAGGAAGTTCAGTTTGAAAACATTCCCGAAGACAAACCGGTATTTATTGAAGGTCTCGGATACCGCCACGGATTAAAAACAACGGTCTTACTACAGGTTGTTGGCGCAGGGCATTACTTACCAGAGTATGCAGGGAATTTGGATATTATGACGAGTGCGGC
>JAHDHT010000022.1:0-15059 GCA_020631175.1 Chitinophagales bacterium | reverse complement strand
CAGGGCATTACTTACCAGAGTATGCAGGGAATTTGGATATTATGACGAGTGCGGCTTTGGCTACAGGGGAAAGGATGGTTTTTTAAGTTCAAGAAGCAAGTGCAAGTGTCAAGCTCAAGTGCATGGAAGAACTTCAACTTTTTAATAACAGCAAAGTATTAAAAAATTTTAATTCATAATATTTGACACACTTAAAATTATTTTTTGAGTTAGTTTTAAATAAAAATGACTCAAAAAAAGTACGACCTCGAAGATAGACTAATTCAATTTGCTGGAGAAAGTATTCTTTTTTTAAATAAAATTCCAAAAGATTTTGCTGGGGTAAATTTAAGTAATCAACTATCAAGATCAGCTTCAAGCTGTGCTTTAAATTTTGGAGAATCACAAGGAACAATTACACAAAAAGACAAAGCTTACAAATTGAGTATTGTACTTAAAGAATTAAAAGAATCAAGAGCTACATTAAAAATAATTGACTATATCTCCTACGGAGATCAGTTAAAAAGGCAAAAGTTAATCAAAGAATGTGAAGAGTTAACAGCTATCATTGCTTCAATTATTTATAAAAAGTATAAATATAATCGCTAATTTTTGAACTTGATACTTGCAATTGACACTTGATACTTTAATATTTTCTTAAGTTTAAACTTAAAAAATGAACCTATACATCCAAGACGTAACCCTCCGCGACGGCATGCATCCTATCCGTCATCAATATACTAAAGAACAAATCCGTTCTATTGCCATTGCTTTGGATAAAGCAAAAGTAGATGCCATTGAAATTGCACATGGAGATGGTTTGACCGGTGGGAGTTTTAATTATGGTTTTGGGGCGCATAGTGATTGGGATTGGCTGGAAGGAATTGCCGAACAATTGACCCATGCTAAACTGACTACGCTGTTAATTCCGGGAATCGGTACGATTGAGGATTTAAAAAGAGCGCGTGATCTGGGAGTTGAATCTGTTCGGGTAGCAACGCATTCAACTGAAGCTGATATCTCCGCACAACATATTGAAGCAGCCAGAAAAATGGGAATGGATGTAGCCGGATTTTTAATGATGGCACACATGAATGCACCTGAGCCTTTGGCTGAACAGGCAAAATTGATGGAAAGTTACGGTGCGAATTGCGTATATGTAACGGATTCAGCCGGCGCATTATTAATGGATGGAGTAAGAGATCGTATCAGAGCTTTTAAGGATGTACTCGATCCCAAAACAGAAATCGGAATTCATTGCCATCATAACCTTTCGCTTGGTGTAGCTAATACCATCATCGCTATGGAAGAAGGAGCAACAAGACTCGACGCTTCTCTGGCAGGAATGGGAGCCGGCGCAGGCAATTGCCCCTTAGAAGTATTAATCGCCTGTTTAGATAAAATGGGTAAAGAAAATAATGCAGATTTGTTTCAATTGATGGATATTGCCGATGATGTCATCCGTCCGCTACAACAACGACCGGTTCAGGTTGATCGGGAGACTTTATCACTGGGCTTTGCCGGTGTTTACTCCAGCTTTTTACTGCATTCAGAAAAAGCCGCCGAAAAATATGGTCTCGACACACGAACGATTTTAAATGAATTAGGGAAACGAAAAATGGTCGGAGGTCAGGAAGACATGATTGTAGATGTCGCCCTTGATTTACTCAAATCTAAAGAAGGCGAATAAGCCTCTGTTAAGCGCAGACCTCAATATTGTTTGATTTTTCGCAATACAAATGACACAAACCTGCTCCTTCTCGTCTTGCAAATGACAAGCTAGTTTATAGGGTTTTAATTGCTGTAGATTTTCAAGTATTATCGTTGTTCAATTATTGAATTTATGAAATTATTATCTACACTTTTTAGCCTGTTCATAGCTTGCTCAATTTTTGCGCAAACACAAACACCGGGTATTACTGTTGGTCTGCTGTATTCAGATAATAGTGAAGTATCGGATGGATATTTATTATACAGTCCTGCCTCTTCGAATAAAGCCTATTTAATCGACAATTGCGGATTTGTTGTGAATGAATGGACCTTCAATGGCTCATCCAATTATTCAGGAACTTACCTGTTAGAAGATGGTAGCATTTGTAAGCTAAATCTTGCAAATGGCTATGGTGGTGCAGCAGCTTATGGAGACGCATGTTTTGAAAGAAGAGACTGGGATAATAATTTAATGTGGTCTTATTGTGGAACCGGTCGTTATGAAGGAATTCACTCCGATTTATATCATTTACCAAATGGTAATTTCCTCGCTTTAGTACAAGATCCACATTCAGCTTCCGAAGCTATTGCACAAGGTGTAAATCCTAATAATGTCGGATTTTCATTTAATACTGAATCTGTTGTAGAATTTAGTCCAATCGGAACCAATGATGCGGAAGTGGTTTGGGAATGGCACTTATTTGATCACCTGGTTCAGGATTTTGATCCGACAAAACCGAACTATGGCAACCTTGCCGATTTCCCACATCGCTATGATGCAAATATGATGGGTTCGAATGCACACTTCAACGGCATGCATTATATTGAAGAAAGAGATCACATTGTTTTTTCGAGCTGGAAGGACAGTGAGATTTTTATCATCGATCACGGCACCAATTCATATGAAGCAGCCGGTCCGGCAGGAGATTTTTTATGGAGATGGGGTCGCCCGGGGAACTACGATGCACCCGGTTCGCAAATGTTATCAGGTCAGCATAACCCAAAATTTATTCCGGATAGTTATGCCGTTCATGGAGGAAAAATTTCAGTTTTTAATAATGGATATTTCGGAGCACCGGGTTCAGGTTCTTGTATTATAAATCCGATATATGATCCGGTAACCAATACATATGCAATGGGATCAAACGGCGCTTTCCTTCCTGAAGATTTTGATTTTGTCTGGGCAGGAGAAGTTTTTCCGGGTGATAATATGAGCTCAGGAATTATGGGTGGAACCGATGTGAGACCAAACGGTAACATTATCAGCTGCGAAGCTACAACAGGAAGATTTTCTGAAAGCACTCCAAATGGAGATGTGGTTTGGATTTATCAAAGTCCTGATGGTGGCGGTGGAATTGCCAATCAAGGTCAAAATGTAAACAGTTCCGTTTATAAGGTTGCCAAATACAAATCTGATTATGTTGGATTGGTTGGAAATCTTCAACCGACCGGTTTAGTTGAAAACGAAAATACCCTTTCAACAATTTGTCTGGGTTCTTCAAGCGATGCCGCTTTAGATGTTTTTACAACCTCAATTGCAAATATCAATACCTTCGGTTGCGGAACAGTGATCGAACCTGAAGTTCAAATTTTCAATATAGGTAGTGATGATATTACAGCAATGGAAATTGAGTACTCCGTTAATGGTGGTGCAGTTTCATCTTACAGCTGGACGGGTACCATTACAAACGGAGATATTGAAGTTATTACTTTACCGAGCATTAGTTATGTAAGTCAAAGCACCAATGAAATTACGGTGGATGTAATAACAGTAAATAATATGGCAGATGAAGACCCATCAAATAATATTGTCATTTCAGACTGGGTACCGGCTTTACAAACAGAAGCAGGAACTTTTGTACTTGAGTTACAAACAGATAACTGGGGTTATGAAACCGATTGGAATATTACGGATGGAAATGGTAACGTAGTGCATAGCGGAGACAACTATGGAAATAATCAATTTTACTCTGAAGATTTAGATTTAAGTGAATTTGGATGCTATAACTTTACCGTTAATGATTCTTATGGGGATGGAATAATCTATGGAGGATATATCAGTTTAACTGATCCTAATGGTTTAGAAATTATTAATGTATCTAATTTTGGTAGTCAGGCTGATGAAGATTTCAGTGTAATCGATCCGAACCTTGAAGCTCCTACTGCCGGTTTTGAATATGAAACTAACGGAGATGAAGTTACTGTTGTAAATACATCATCCGGAGATATAGATATCATCAGCTGGGATTTCGGAAATGGAACTACATCCACAGAAACAAATCCGGATGCGATTGTTTATGATACACCCGGTACTTACACCGTTTGTGTTACCGTTACAAATGCCGCAGGAACAGATGAAGAATGCCAGGATATTACCGTTCAATTTGTTGGCATTGAAGATTTTATTTCAGAAGGATACGAGGTTTATCCGAATCCTCTAAATAATACTCAACAATTAAATGTTGTTATTCCTTCTACTGAAGCAAACTTTTTATTGTTTAATTTGAATGGACAATTAATGCTTCAGGAAAGCATTCAGGAGGGAGCAAATATTATCGACTTAATTGAATTAAATAATGGTACTTATTTAATAAAAATAGAAAGTGCAGAAGGTGTCTTCACAAAGAAATTAAACATTAACCAGTAATACATTTATTGTTAATTCATAATGATAAAAGTCCGGGCAGAAATGTCCGGACTTTTAGCGTAAGGGCAAATTTATTCGCGCCTATCTTTTTCGAAAACAAGATGACAATCATGCCTGAAAATAAAAATCTTACTCTTTTTAAAATTCAATTGTTCGTAAATTATTAATGGAATTAATACGAAAAGGAAAATGAAATTTATTTATCTGAATCTATTTGCATTAGTATTGTTTTCATTAAATGCATTTAGTCAAACACAAACACCCGGAATAACAGTAGGACTTTTATATTCAGAAAACGATCAGGTTTCTGAAGGTTATGTTTTATATAGTCCATCCTCATCTAATAAAGCTTATTTAATTGACAATTGCGGTTATGTAGTTAATGAATGGACCTTCAACGGTTCCTCTAATTATTCCGGTACCTATTTATTAAAAGATGGCAGTATTTGTAAACTGAATTTATCTTCAGGTGGAGGAGCTGCAGCTTTCGGCAGTGCCTGTTTTGAGAGAAGAGACTGGGATGATAATTTAATCTGGTCTTATTGTGGTACTGGTCGTTATGAAGGCATTCATTCAGATTTTTATCATCTACCAAATGGAAATTTCATTGCATTAGTTCAGGATCCGCATTCAGCATCTGAAGCAATTCAAATGGGCGTAAACCCTAATAGTATTGGCAACAGTTATGATACGGAGTCCGTAATTGAATTTTCTCCGATAGGTACAAATGACGCAGAAGTAGTTTGGGAATGGCACTTATGGGATCATTTAATTCAAGACTTCGACCCGAACATGATGAACTACGGTGTAGTGGCCGATCACCCTGAAAAATATGATGCTAATATAATGGGCTCATTAGCACATTTCAACGGAATGCATTACGATGCCGAGCGCGATCATATTATTATGTCTTCGTGGCAAGATGGAGAAATTTATATAATTGATCATTCTATAAACTCTTATGATGCTGCCGGACCTGCAGGAGATTTCTTATGGCGATGGGGTAAGCCGTCGAATTATGATGCACCGGGCTCACAAATGTTATCAGGCCAACATAACCCTAAATTTATCCCGGATAATTATGCAGTACATGGCGGTAAAATTTCTGTTTTTAATAATGGTTATTCAGGTGCTTCAGGTTCGGGTTCTTGTATCATAAATGCTGTTTACGATCCACTAACCAATACGTATGCTAAAGGAACTAACGGAGCTTTCTTACCTGAAGATTTTGATTTTGTATGGGCGGGAGATATTTTTCCCGGCGATGATATGTATTCAGGAATTATGGGTGGAGCAGACGTTCAGTCTAACGGTAATATAGTAACCTGTGAAGCTACAACAGGAAGATTTTCTGAAAGTACTCCGGATGGAGATGTTGTTTGGATTTATCAAAGTCCGCAAAGTGGTAACGGAATTACGAATCAAGGCGGTACCGCAAATTCAGATGTTTATAAAGTTTCAAAGTATGCACCGGATTATGCTGGTTTAGTTGGCAACCTTCAACCTCAGGGTTTAGTTGAAAATGAAAATACAATTTCTGAATTATGTCTTGGCTTTAGTAGCGATTTTGCATTAGATATTTTAGCCTCTTCAATTACAAATCTTAATACTTTTAGCTGTGGTACAATTGTAGAACCTGAAATCAGAATATATAATATTGGCAGCGATGATATTAGCTCAATGGATTTTGAATATTCAATTAATGGTGGAGCTGTTTCTAATTATAGCTGGACCGGTAGTATTTTAAATGGAGAACAGGAGATTATTACACTACCAAGCATTAGTTACATCGGTCAAAGCACTAATGAAATTACTGTTGATGTGATCAGCGTAAATAGTATTGCCGATCAGGATCCTGCTAATAACATAATCGTTTCTAATTGGTCAGCTGCATTAGAAACAGAGATTGGAACATTTGTTTTAGAATTACAAACCGATAATTGGGGTTATGAAACCGATTGGAATATTGTAGATGAAAACGGTAACGTTGTACATAGCGGAGATGGTTATGACAGTAATCAATTTTATACAGAGGATTTAGATTTGAATGATATTGGATGCTATACCTTCACCGTTAACGATTCTTATGGGGATGGAATTATTGGAGGAGGATATATTAGTTTGACCGACCCTGCAGGTGTTGAAGTTATTAATGTTTCGAATTTTGGTGGTCAGGCAGATGAAGACTTCAGTGTAATCGATCCAAACCTTGTCACCCCGACTGCCGGTTTTGAATATGAAACTAACGGAGATGAAGTTACTCTTGTAAATACTTCTTCAGGAGATATAGATATCATCAGCTGGGATTTCGGCAATGGAACTACATCTACAGAAACAAATCCGGATGCAATTATTTATGATACACCCGGTACTTACACCGTTTGTGTTACCGTTACAAATGCCGCAGGAACAGATGAAGAATGTCAGGACATTACCGTTCAATTTGTTGGCATTGAAGATTTTTTACCAGAAGGATACGAGATTTATCCGAATCCATTAAGCAACACGCAGCAATTGAATGTTGTTATTCCGGCTTCAGAAGCTATTATTTCTATTTTCAATTTAAATGGTCAGCTATTGCAGCAAAAAAATCTTGAGGAAGGAGCCAATATTATCGACTTAATTGAGTTAAGTAATGGAAGCTATTTTATTAAAATTGCTTCTGCTGAAGGAGTCTTCAGTAACAAACTAATCATTAACCAATAATACTTTTATTGTTTATTTCATAAGTCTGAAAAGCCCGGGTAAAACCCGGGCTTTTTTCGTAGGGGCAAATGAATTTGCCCCTACAGGTTTCGAAGCTTGCTGCCTGCAAAATAAGCCCGATTGCAGCGGATACCCGTGCAGTGCGAATGCCTCAAGCCTTGTTTTGAGCAGGCTGACCAGCGGGAAGACAAGCAAAACTTAGGCTTGAGCGCTTGAGCAATGTGCGCGTAGCAGCGGAAAGCGGGACGACACTCTGCTATGAAACACTGAAGATTCCTTTCTAAAATCCTTCAAAAGCCTTACATTATGTATGGAATTAATTCAAGACTATGAAACGATTTTACTTAAGCTTTTTTATACTTCTCACTCTTGCATTTTCGGCTCAGGCGCAATTTGAAACGCCGGGAGTAACGGTGGGCCTATTGTACGCTGACCAAAGCCAGGTCGCACCGGGCTATTTGTTGTATTCTCCTTCCTCTTCAAACAAGGCATTTTTGATCGACAATTGCGGATATGTGGTGAATGAATGGACCTTTGATGGTTCTTCGAATTTTTCGGGTACTTATTTATTGGAGGATGGAAGTATCGCAAAATTAAACCTTCAGGGTGGCGGCGGAAGTGCTGCAGCCTATGGTGATGCTTGTTTCGAACATCGCGACTGGGATAATAATTTGTTGTGGTACTATTGTGGGGAAGGAAGATATGAAGGCATCCATTCTGATTTATATCATTTACCCAACGGTAATTTTTTAGCGCTTGTTCAGGATCCACATTCTGCTTCAGAGGCGATTCAAATGGGAGTGAATCCGAATAATGTTGGAAACAGTTTTAATACGGAATCGGTTGTAGAATTTATGCCAATCGGGACGGATGATGCTGAAGTCGTTTGGGAATGGCATTTATGGGATCACTTAGTGCAGGATTTTGATGCAACAAAACCGAACTATGGGGTAATTTCTGATTTCCCGCATCGTTATGATGCAAATATTATGGGCTCGAATGCGCATTATAATTCTTTAAATTATTTGCCGGATCGCGATCATGTAATGATGTCGAGCTGGAAGGATGATGAAATTTATATTATCGATCACAGCATTAATTCTTATGATGCTGCCGGACCTGCCGGAGATTTTTTATTCCGTTGGGGCCGTCCCGGAAATTATGATACAGATGGTGAACAGTTACTTTTTGGTCAGCATAATCCAAAAATAATTCCGGATGAATATTATTTACATGGAAGTAAAATTTCTGTTTTTAATAATGGCTATTCAGGTGCGCCGGGTTCGGGAGCTTGTATAATAAATCCTGTTTATGATGTAGCAACGAATACATATGCAAAAAATGCTTCCGGTGCTTTCTTGCCGGAAGATTTTGATTATGCATGGGCAGGCGAAATTTTTCCGGGCAGCACAATGAGTTCTGGTATTATGGGTGGAGTTGACGTTCAGGTTAACGGTAACATCGTAATTTGTGAAGCGACTAAAGGTCGATTAAGTGAAGTGACACCTGCCGGTGAAGTTGTTTGGGTTTATCAAAATCCGGTTCAGGGAGGAAGCACAGCTGATCAGGGTGAAAGTTCAAATGGTGACATTTATAAAGTGGTAAAATATGCGCCTTCTTATGTTGGCTTAACGGGAAGCACAGACCCTATCGCCACCGTTGAAAATGAAAACATTTTATCAGAAGTTTGTAATGGCAATGCGAATACGGCATTAAATGTTTCTTTAGCGAACGTTTTAAATGTAAATTCTTTTGGATGTTCTGATGCTATTGAACCTATTTTACAGGTTTACAATGTGGGCTCTGAAGAAATTACAGAGATGGTGATTGAGTATAGTGTTAATGTTGGTGCAACACAATCCTATACCTGGACCGGTAGTATTGACTTCGGAAGTATTGAACAAATTCAAATGCCTCCGATTACTTATACGAACAGTCCGCTAAATGAATTGGAGTTAAATATAATTTCGGTAAATGGTTCTGCTGATGAAGTTCCATCGAATAATGAATTCGATGTTACATGGGTGGCTAATTTACCGGTTGAAACCGGTTTGTTCTCTTATGAGTTACTTACCGATAACTGGGGTTATGAAACCAGATGGGAAATTCTAAATGAGGCAGGAACGGTTGTTCATGAGGGAGATAATTTTGATAACAATGAATTATATGAAGGTGTTTTAGCAATTGAAGAAGGTGGATGTTATACTATTTATATAATTGATAGTTTTGGTGATGGAATATTAGGTGGAGGATATTTCCGACTGTTTGACCCAACCGGAATTTTAATTTTAGAAGCGGAAGGAGATTTTGATTTTGGATTGGATGAAACCTTTAATGCAATAGAACCATTAGCCGCACCGACTGCAGGTTTTGATTATGAAACAAACGGAGATGAAGTAATTATTACAAATACATCTGAAGGTGTAATTGATAATGTTTTATGGACCTTCGGAAATGGCATGTACAGTAATGAATTCGATCCGGCGACTTTTACTTTTACGGAGCCGGGTACTTATAATGTTTGTTTGGTTGTTGCAAATGCTGCGGGTCTAGATACTTTATGTCAGGATATTGTTGTAGAGTTTGTCGGTATTGAAAATATATTTATTGAAGGTGCTCAAGTAGAAGTATTTCCTAATCCTGTTACACAATCATATTTTAATATTCGTGCGGATGGAATTTTTAGAGAAGATGTCACTGTTCGAATATTTGATTTATACGGCCGCTTAATGCAAAGACCATTAAATTTAAATAGTGGATTATTAACTATTGAAACAAGTCATTGGAGTAGCGGAACTTATATTATTGAATTCAAATCTTCGAATAAAACGCTTAGTCAGAAATTACAAGTGATGAATTAATTATCTTGCATTTATGAAGCGGTTTTTATTGGTACTTGCGGTTTTATTATTGCTGGTTTTTGGGGCATATTGGCTTTTTTTAAAACCAATGCTAAATATCGCAACCGGATATTCAGCGAAATATGCATGTAGTTATCATTTTATTGGGGGGATGAGTAAAGTAAATATTAAAAATGCTTTCAATTTTTTTCCGACACAGTACATATCATATGATATAAATAAAGATAAAGGATCTGTTAGTGCTTCTATTTTTGGATTAGCGACGCGCAAAGCATCTTTATATAAAGACGGTGAAGCATGCAGTTGTGTGTTAGCGGGAGGTGAAGCAAAAGGTATCAAAGCCAATTTAGAAGAAGTAGAACTCATAGAAACTGAGTGGCCAAAAGGGGATGCTGTAAGTCATGGCAGTCAATTATTGATATCCAAAATTTCGCGCATGCGAAATGTTATGGACACTTCTTTAGCGGCTACCAATCAATTATTTGCGGTTACTGTTTCCAATAATGATTTTGTTTTCGATCGTTACAATAGAAATAACCGGCAGGAAGACCGTTTGCTAGGCTGGTCGATGACCAAAAGTATTTGTTCTGCTTTGTATGGAATTATGCAAAAAGAAGGAAAAGTAAATGTGCAGGCTAAAGTACCTATTGCTGAATGGCAAAAAGACGAACGGAAAGAAATCACTTATCATGATTTACTGCAAATGAATAGCGGCTTAATCTGGGAAGAGGATTATTCTAAGATCAGTGATGTAACAAATATGCTTTATTTCGATGAAGACATGTATCAGGAATTAATTGATAATCCGCTTGGAGAAAAAAAATGGTATTATTCGTCGGGCACAACAAATATGCTATCGGGTTTAATGAAAAATCTGGTTAGTGATTATGAATCGTATCCTTATAAAAAACTATTTGATCGTATTAATATGCGTTCTGCGATCATCGAGGCAGATGCTACTGGAACTTACGTAATGTCTTCTTATTGCTGGGCAACAGCAAGAGACTGGGCACGATTTGGTTTGTTATATTTAAATCGTGGTGATTGGTTTGGAGACCAGATTTTCGAACCGGAGTGGACAGACTATAGCGGCACCGTAGTTGAAAGTTCTAACGGAGAATATGGAGCGCAAGTGTGGCTCAACAAAGGCAACGTAAAATATAAAGACTTACCGGAAGATATTTTAATCTTTAGTGGTTTTGGAGGTCAACGGGTAATTGTTTTTCCTTCTGATAATATTGTAATGACGGCTCATAGCGGGAAAAATCCAACGACCGATTTTAATGCTTTGTTTGGTGCACTATATAAAATCTGGAAAAAATAAAAATTATGAAAGGAAGAAAAATTGCTTATTGGGTATTTACAGGTTTGATGTGCGCTCTTTTCATTTTTTCAGCAAGCATGTATTTTACACAAACGGATATGGTACGGGAAGCATTTGGTAAATTAGGCTTTCCGGCATGGCTTGTTATTCCATTAGCTATCGCAAAGTTATTAGGTGTAATTGCCGTTTTGACGGACAAGGTAGCGGTTTTAAGAGAATGGGCTTATGCCGGTTTTTTCTTTGATGCTTTAATGGCTTTTTCCGCTCATATCTATGCAGCAGACGGAGAATTTATTCCTGCTTTGCTAGCTATTATTTTAACTGCCTTATCGAGAATGTTTTATAAATATCGAAGCATAGCAGCGTAGTTACTATTTATATTCTTTTTCGATTAATTCAATTGCATGAAATAAATTCATAATTCCTCCTGAAACACAAAGTTCATCCATAGTTACAAGCATTTTATCATTGCCGGGTACTTTTACCTTTTTTGTTTTTGGTATATAAGCAGATTGCATAATGACTTCCTTAATTTGAGCAGCACTTAAATCAGGATAGTAAGCTTTAATTAAAGCAGCAGATCCGGCTACGATTGGTGCAGCATCGCTTGAGCCAGAACCTTTACCATAAGTTCCTTTTAATTCGCAGGCAGGGATATCCATTCCGGGTGCAAAAATATCGACACTTTCTTTTCCATAATTCGCAAAGTAAGCTAACACATTTTCATTATCGATTTTATCAGATGCTCCTACTACAATATAATTTTCTGCTTTTTTATCATCAATCATTCCTGTCGGATAATGTGGCACCGTGTCATTATTATACACCCAATTACCGGCAGCTTGCACAATTAAGACATCTTTTTCAATTGCATCTTTAATTGCTTCCTCCACGAAAGAAGGATTTACGGAATACTTTTTTGCAAAACTTAAATTAATTATATCAGCGCCATTATTAATGGCATATCGAATAGCCAATGCTACATCTTTATCTCTTTCATCACCATTTGGAACCACACGTAAAATCATCAGCTTTACCGGTTGAACCATTCCATCAACTGTATTCTCATTATGTATTCCACCAATAATACTTGCTACACCTGTACCGTGATAAGGGCCTCGCGCCCAAACCATATTATTACCATAATTCGTGTCCGTTATATCATCCGGATCATCTCCTACCACTTCCTCCCGATTTTTAAAGTCAGGATTTAAGCGGCTGGTCATATCTTTTTTCAAATTATCAATTGACTTTTGAAGGGATGCAGCATCTGTTTTTCTTTGATAAAAAAGCAAACGATTTTGTTTAGCTCTTTGCACTTCAGGCTTTTTCTTTTTTATCTTTTCAACATCCTTTTTAGTATAGTCTTCCTTTTTCAAAAAGATTTTCAAAAACTGATCTGTATCATTAAATAATTGCAGAATTTCTTTATGATAATTAATATCTTCTCTTTTTGTAGCTACTTCATTTTCGAATTCTTCTTTTACTTTTAGATAGTATTTGTAACTTTCTTTTTCATCTTCATCAAGATCATTTTCATTAACAGAAGCATATTTATCTCTTAATTTCGCATACACTCTCGTTAATCCAATAGTCTCCCGACGATAATTCTCTCCTTCCGCATTACCTAAAAAATTCCATCCATGAATATCATCAATGTATCCGTTTCCATCATCGTCAATATTATTATCGGGGATTTCATTTTTATTAACCCAGATATTTGCCTGAATATCCGGATGTGTAATTTCTGCTCCATTATCTAAAATGGCAACCACTACTGTATCGGGTGTTTTACCCTTTAATAATTTATAAGCTCTTTTTGTGCTTACACCTAAGACTTTATCTTTTTCGGGATCTAGATGATGCCAGGAATTTAAATCCTGAGCAAAAGTTAATATAGGCAGGAAAATTAGAATTAAGCAAATTCTAAACATAATAACAGGGTTTTAACTATTACTAATATAATAATAAGCCGATCACTTTAAAACTTTTAAAGTAGTACTTTCTCCTGTCGCCTTTAATAATTGAATAAAATAAATGCCTGAAATAAAATCATTTGTATTAATAACTATTTCTTGTTGACCATTTAAAACCAGTTCCCGCATTATTGCACCATCAGCGTTTAGCAATCTTAATCGCTCATACTTATGAAATGCATCTAATTCTACAACTAAATAATCTTCAAAAGGATTTGGATATATTTTATAATCCAATAATTCTTCTTCAATGATATAGGTAACGGTATCCATCATGGTCGTATCCATTACTGTGGTATCCATAACAGTGGTATCCATCACGGTAGTGTCAATTGGTTGAATAAAATTCGCATCCCAATGCAGACCATACAAAGTATCGGTTACATTATCGTATTGTAGTTCAATAACATTATCGTCTACATCTTCCAACACCGGAAATTCAGGCATTGAAAATACAGAACCATCATTTACATTGACTGCATATAAAAACCAGTTGCCATTACTATCACCTCCTCTGAAAATATATAATCCTTCCGATTCGGCGAAGGTTGCATAATTAGGAACGGTGGTGATATAGTTCACTCCCGGTATTGGCCACAGTTTTTCAAATTCAGAAGTTTCGCGATCGATGCTAACTATATATTCTGTTTGTTCAGAATCATCCCAATGTAAACCGTAAAGTGTTCCGGTAGAATTATCGAATTGAACATTACCAATGTTATCGTACATTCCTGTAAAAGAAGGCATCGGTGGACTGTAAACTATCGATCCATCTGCTGCATTTAAAGTGTACAGCATTGCACTTCCACCCGCCGGAACACCTCCGAAAGTGTAGTAACTATTACTTGAATCAAAAACAGAATAATCCGGGATACTTACGATATACTGAACATCTGGTATCGGAGCTATAATTTCAAATTCGCCGGTCGATGGTTCGATGGTTACAAAATATTCTGTGTTGTCGATGCTACTCCAATGGCAAGCATACATCCTTCCCGTGTTTTGATCAATTTGATAAAGGACAACATTATCATTTGCTCCGGGACCCTGACTAAATAGAGGATCATATAATTTTGTACCTGTTGAGGCATCGATGGTATATAAAAATCGATTAAAGTCAATATCGAAACCGGTGAAGATATACCAGCCATTTGTTTCATCGAAAACGGTGGTATTAGGGGCTACCTGAATGTATTGCAGTTCGGGTATGTCATTTATCTTGGTAAATGTGCCGTTTTCATAATCTACGTGAATGAAAAATTCTAATTGTGCTTTGCCTAAGATTGGCAGACATAAAATCAATAAAAAGGAAATGTACTTTTTCATAATTAATATTTTTTCTTTCCCTTTTGTCTGTCCTTATTCACCCGTATCCACCCGTATCCACCCTCAGCATCATAGATGCTGGTCCCGCCAGCGGGACAATTTTTACCGTCAACTGTCAACTGCTTACTGTAAACCGTTCACCACAAACCACAAAGACTAAACTTTCACTTAATCTTAAGTTTAAACTTAAATCCCCTCTTCTAAAGATACAGATATTTTCTGCAAAAAGGCGTTTACCCTTTCTAACATCCACCCGAAAACCATCCAAAAAGGAATGTAATCCAAACGAATATAACCATGAATATGCCATCCGGTATCGTATTTCCAGGGACATCTTCCCGTTATCATCTCCAGCAAAAATCCGCTCACATATTCAATCAGTAAAATACCGAATGCATATGCTAATAAACGCACTAACAAAGGAAAGTGTTTAATGAATTTGTAATACCAGGGAATCAAAAAAGAAGCGCTCCCGTAAATAAAGATCATCCACACATAAGTATGTCCCATCAAACGCCACACGCCTCCTT
>JAHDHT010000262.1 GCA_020631175.1 Chitinophagales bacterium | reverse complement strand
TCGGTAAAAGAAGTAAACGAATTTTCCCTACCTTTGGCATCCCAAATAATGCCAGCTGAATGAGTCAATATATTGTATCTGCCCGTAAATACAGACCCGCCCGATTCTCTGATGTAATCGGACAGGAGCAGGTTACCAATACGTTGAAAAATGCCCTTAAAAGCAATCAATTAGCACAAGCATTTCTCTTTTGTGGTCCGAGAGGTGTAGGTAAAACAACCTGCGCAAGAATTCTGGCTAAAATGATCAATTGTGATCAGCCATCAGAAGATTACGATATATGCAATGATCCGGGCGAACAGGATCATGCTTTCTCTATTTTTGAGCTCGATGCCGCATCAAATAATTCTGTTGATAATATTCGCGAGTTAATTGATCAGGTAAGATTTGCTCCACCCGAAGGAAAAAAGAAAGTCTATATCATTGATGAGGTTCATATGCTTTCAGCTGCTGCCTTTAATGCCTTTCTGAAAACCCTCGAAGAACCACCGCCATATGCCATCTTCATTTTGGCAACAACAGAGAAGCATAAAATCCTTCCAACCATTCTTTCAAGATGTCAGATTTTTGATTTCTCCAGAATTCAGGTGGATGCTATTGTAGAACAACTGCAACATATTGCCAAAGAAGAAAACATTGAAGCAGATGATCGGGCTTTGCATATCATCGCTCAAAAAGCGGATGGAGCATTAAGAGATGCCCTTTCTATATTTGATCGAATGGTTAGTTTCGGTAATGGAAAAGTAGGCTATGAAGAAGTGCTCGAAAATCTGAATCTGCTCGATTATGATTATTATTTCAAACTAACAGAGCAATGTATTTCGCAAGATGTTCCTGCTGTTTTAAACACCTTCGATGAAATTTCAAAGAAAGGATTTGAAGGAGATATGCTCATCAACGGTTTTGCAGAACATTTACGAAATATCCTGGTCAGCAAAGAACAAGGCACACATCATTTACTCGAAGTAGGTGAGGAAGTGAAAAAGGAATATTTAAAACATGCTTCATTGGTACCGGTAGATTTTATATTGAATGCTTTAGATATCTGTAATAAAACAGACATTCATTATAAAGCAGCCAAAAATAAACGCCTGCATGTTGAAATGGCGCTAATTAAGCTTTGCCATCTTCAGGCAATGTTATATCCATCCACCCAAAACACCGAAAAAAAAAAGCCTTTAGCGAATAGCGAGGTAGAAGGCGTAAGTAGTGAGGTAAAAGGTACAAGTAGTGAGAGTTCAGATGTTCAGAATTTAGACTTGCAGAAATCAGACAATCAGAATTCTGAGGTACAGAGTTCAGACAATCAGCTGTCAAAAGACCAATCTTCAATCGCAACTCCTCAATCGCAAATTCTCAAACCTCAATCTTCAATAGAAAATCCATCAGCCAATAAGAGCGGATATTCAATGCCTGACCTTAGTGCTATGGAAGCCAATCTTCGAAAAGCAAAAGCAGAAGAGAAAAGTAAGCTGGAGAATAAGCCTTCAATCGATCAGATTCAGTTGAATGAAGCAGAGGTGGAAACACTGATTTTACACTACACTGAAGAGCTGAAAAAACGCAGCAAAAGCTACCTGGCAGGACTGTTAAGAGAAGTTATCTTCGAACTAAAAGGTGGTTTAATCCTTTTTAAAGTAGATTCAAACGTTAAGCAGGAGCATTTAAAAGGAGAACAGGAAAATATGCTGCGTTATATGGCTGAAAAGCTCGATCAGCCGCATATTGTAATTGATGTTATTGCCGACGAAAGTCTTAAAAAAGAAAAAATTAAGATTCCTTATTCACCTAAGGAACGATTATTGGAAATAATAAAAGAAAATCCCAATATTAAAAACCTAATCGAACGACTCGACTTACATTTAGATTATTAAATAATACTGATCAAACAATGAAAGCAAAATTAATTTTAAGTATTGTACTTTTAAGTTTCATCTTTCAGGTGCATGCAGGAATGCAAAAAGCTTCAGAAGGAGGTTTTGAATACGAATATGTAGAAAACGATCCTTTAAATGCCAGAATTTACACCCTTGAAAATGGCCTGAAAGTTTACTTATCAGTTTACAAGGATGAGCCAAGAGTTCAAACCTATATTGCCTGTCGAACAGGAAGCAGAAACGACCCTGCTGATGCTACAGGTTTAGCGCATTATCTGGAGCACATGTTGTTTAAAGGAACCGATAAAATGGCGACTTCGAATTGGGAAAAAGAGCAGGAACTAATTCAACAGATTTCTGATCTGTATGAGAAGCGCAGAAAAACTAAAAATGAAGAAAAGAGAAAAGAGCTTTATGAGCAAATTGACAAATTAAGTTATGAAGCCTCTAAGTACGCCGTTCCCAACGAATACGATAAAATGATTTCTTCATTAGGTGCTAAAGGTACGAATGCTTATACATCCGTAGACCAGACCGTTTATGTAAATAACATCCCTTCCAATGAATTGGAGAAATGGTTAATGGTGGAAGGAGAACGTTTTTCTAAATTAGTTTTGCGTTTATTTCATACGGAATTGGAAGCTGTTTATGAAGAATATAATATTTCACAAGATCGTGATGGCATGAAAGTCTTCAAAGCATTAATGTCTGACTTATATCCGAATCACCCATACGGCACTCAAACGACAATAGGGGAAGGAGAGCATTTAAAAAATCCTTCGATGGAAAAAATTCACGAGTACTTCAATAGTTATTATGTGCCGAATAATATGGCAGTTGTAATATCTGGTGACTTAGACTATACCGAGACCGTTAAAATGGTGGATAAATACTTTGGCGATATGGAGCCGGGTAAAGTGCCGAAATTTAAAAAGAGAAAAAATAAAGCCGTTGAAGGCCCAATCGTAAAAGAAGTAAAAGGTCAGGAAGCTGCATGGGTTGAGTTAGCATGGAAATTTGAAGGAGCGAACACTAAGGAATCGATGATGGTGCAAATGGTGGATGGAATTTTAGCTAACGGACAAGCCGGATTGATTGATTTGAATCTGGTTCAAGGGCAAAAAGTTTTAGATGCTAGCAGCGGATACTGGGATAAAAATGACTATACGACCCATTTTATGGATGCCACTCCAAAAGAAGGACAGACCTTAGATGAAGCAAAAGATCTTTTATTAGCTGAATTAGACAAAGTGAAAAAAGGTGAATTCGATGAATGGTTATTAGATGCTATCATTAAAGATTTTAAATATTCTGAAATAAAAGCTTTTGAATCTAATCGTGGAAGAGCTAATGCTATGCTAGGTTCATTTATCGAAAGCAATGATTGGGATTATTTTATTGATCGCTTTAATCGTATGTCGAAAGTAACAAAAGATGATGTTGTAAAATTTGCGAACAAGCATTATGGCGATAATTATGTTTTAGTATATAAGCAGCAAGCAGAGGATGAGTCGGTAGCGAAAGTTGAAAAACCGGAAATTACTCCGATTGAAACCAATAGAGATAATCAGTCTGATTTTTACAAAACATTTGCTGGAAAAGAATCTTCAAGAATTCAGCCGGCATTTTTAGATTATGATGGTGCAATCTCAACTTCGAAAGTCAAGAAAAGTAAATTGCCATTAAGCTATCTTAAAAATGAGTTAAACGAAACATTCGCTTTATACTACATTTTAGATATGGGTTCTGATCACGACAAGATGATGAGTCTTGCTATTGATTATCTGCCTTATTTAGGAACTGATAAGTATACGGCTGAAGAATTACAAAAAGAATTTTTCAGATTAGGTTTATCTTTTGATGTAAGTTCATCAGCAGATAAAATCTTTGTTCAGTTATCCGGACTTGAAGAATCTTTAGAGGAAGGAGTTGATTTATTTGAACATATATTGGCAAATGTTAAAGCAGACAAAGGAGCTTATCAAAGTATGGTTCAAGGGGTAATAAAATCACGTGAAGATGCTAAATCAAATAAAAGAGCGATTCTTTGGTCTGGATTAAGAAACTATGCGATTTATGGTAAAAACTCTCCATTTTTAAATCGTTATTCTGCAGAAGAATTGCAGGCAATCAATCCTGAAGATTTAGTAAATAAAGTAAAGTCAATTACTTCATACAAGCACCGAATCTTTTATTATGGTACAAAGAACATTAAGGATGTTTCCAAATTGCTTAAGAAAAAACATAAAGTAAATAAGCGATTAAAAGATTACCCTAAGAGAACAGAGTATGCCCGCTTGTCGACTAACAAAGACAAAGTATATTTTGTTAACGTACCGGATATGGTGCAGGCTCAAATTTTAATGGTGAGTCGTGAAAAAGAATACGATTCTGAGCTTGAATCAAAAGCAAGATTATTCAATGAATATTTCGGAAGCGGTTTATCCTCTATTGTTTTCCAGGAAATAAGAGAGTCTAAAGCTTTAGCATATTCTGCATTCAGTTCTTTTACCACGCCTTCTGAAGAGGGTGATCCACATTATACTTATGCATTTGTAGGAACTCAGGGAGATAAAATGAAAGACGCTATTAAAGCTATGTCTGACTTGATGGATAATATGCCTGTTGCTGATGCACAAATTGATGCAGCTCGAAATGCCGTATTAAAGAAAATCGAAACAGAACGTATTACAAAGTCAAATGTATTTTGGAATTACGAAAGAGCGAAGAAGAAAGGCTTGGATTATGATATCAGAAAAGACGTTTACAACAAAGTAAAGTCTATGAGTTCTGACGAATTGGAAACCTTCTTCAAAGAAAACATTTCAGGTAATAATTATAACATCATGATCATGAGTAGCAAAGAAGCACTCGATATGGATTTTATAAAATCACTTGGTGAATACGAAGAACTAAGTCTGGAAGATTTATTCGGATTTTAA
>JAHDHT010000261.1 GCA_020631175.1 Chitinophagales bacterium | reverse complement strand
AGATTATATCGTCTCATATTACAAATCTACTAACGAATTAGTTAATGAACTAAAATCTTAGTTATAAGAAATGTTAATTGATTTGACAGAGTTTTTACAAAGGGTGGGTGGAAGTGAATTGCATTTCATTTTGAATGAACGGTCATCCCAAACAACAAGGTCATCCCAATCAACAAAGTCATCCCGAATGCAAAGAGGGATCTTTTCTTTCTCCAAAAGCATTTTCATTGTAAACCAAAAGATTCCTTCGCTTCGCTCGGAATTTATCGTCGACAATTAATCCCGACCGTAGGGGAGGGATCTCGCTGTTCGCAAACAACAAGCAAATCAAAACCAAAGAGTTTCCTCGCTTCGCTCGGAATGACGTTGAGTTACTCAGAACTTCATTTCATTCTAAATGAACGTTCACCCTAAACAGCAAGGTCATCCCAAACAACAAAGTCATCCCGAATGCAAAGAGGGATCTTTTAATTCTCGAACAGCATTTTCATCGCAAATAAAAAAGATTCCTTCGCTTCGCTCGGAATTTATCGTCGACGATTAATCCCGACCTTAGGTGAGGGATCTCGCTATTCTCAAACAAACATGTAAATCGCAACCAAAGAGTTTCCATCACTTCGCTCAAAAGAATGCGCAAGCCTAATAAACCACAAACTTCGCCGAGCGAACCACACCTTCATCGCCAAGAAACTGAACTATATAAATCCCCGTATCCAAACCCGATTCCAAACGAATCTTCCTTCCATCCAATACAGAAAAAGAAAAGTGCTTTCCATTTAAATCAATAACGTTCAGCATATCAGCTGTTAAATATCGATCAGATTGAACTTCTAAAACAGGATTAAATTGACTTATTAAACTTGGTGCCAATTTAATCTCTGCCAGATCAAAAGTCTGCAATGAATTCGTAATCGTATCCATCGGATTAGTAGTAGTATCTATTGGCATCGTCGTCGTATCAACCGGAAGCAAAGCACAATTCACAGAATCAATCCATTCAAAGGCCATAGTCAGAATTTCATTTCGATTATCAAAATCAATCGTATGTCCAACCCCACTCAGCAAAGTATCATTTAAATAAGCTCCCGCATTAGTCATCGCATCAATCGCAGGTGTGTATCTCGTGCCGACTAAATCATTAGAACCGTGAACGATAAAAACCGGTTCTTCAAAAGCATTTGCAGCTATAGGCGTCAAAGTCGAAGCACCATCAATAGCAGCACCAATTGGTATATAGCCGGCAAAATATTCAGCCCGGTCGAGCCCGTAGGTATAAGTTGTTCTTCCACCCCAGCTAAAGCCCATCACATATCGTTTAGCCGTATCAATATTATACCATAGATGCATCGAATCCAGAATTGCATCTGTAAAAGCAATGTCAATCGGATCATCTACCTGACCATCATTTCCTCCATCCGGACAAATCATTAAGAGTTGATTCGTCTCAGCAAACACTTCAAGTGTATCTCTCCAGCTAACTGAATTCCATCGATCCGGATTCCAGGGATGTAAGCCTAACATTAAAGTTGCCGGCTCTGAAGCATCATAACCGGAAGGAACATAAATTGAAAATTGTTTTGCAGGATCTGTTTGAAAAGCAAAACTGCTGTCGATTTTAACCTGCGCATTTAATGCAACAACAAAAAAAGAAAAGAAAATGATGTAAACGGCTTTCATGATTCAATGATAAGTTTTCTTTCATAGAATCTTCGTCGGCTAAATGTCTTTTTCAAGTGCAAATTCAAGTATCAAGCTCAATTCTCAAGTTCAAGACGACCGCTTTATTCATTATATGTTGTAGCACAGTACTTGGTACTTAGTAGCACTGAATTTTAAAATGCTAAAATTAGTTACTGTGTTAATCCCGACCGTGCTACAAAGTACCGTGCTACAAGCTACTGCACTACAAAATACCGCGCTACATAAAATCCAAACTACTGCATCCCTACAAAATCAACCTTGCAGCTAAAGGGATCAAGCTGAATGATTTGAGCAAGTAATTCCGTTTCTTCCTTTTTAAAATTTCCGGAAATTTGAGATTTTCCGCCCTCAATGGCAGACTGAACAATCGGTGCAGTAACCACTTCATCATCAATTAAAATAGCAATCGATTTCCCAATGGAAGAGGCCGTTAAATCAGCCCATTTTTGAGTTCCTTCTTCATTGAATTCAATAAAAATTACCGGCATTCCGGTATAAGCATCATCTTTAGCAGTTGCGTTTTTAATATATCGATTCGCCGACATCATACTTTTTGAATGTCGATCATGAATAGCATATAATGCCATGCGTTCAATTCCATCCGCATCAACAATTTTATTCCATCGCGGACTAAACTTACTTGGGAATAGTTGTTTATCCATAATGTAATTCAGATACTGATTTACGAAAACGGTATCCTTAACGGCTGCAAAGCCAATCAGCCCACCTTTAGCAGGAATCATATTTCCTTCCCCGTCTCTTTGTAAAAAAGGAGTAAGTAAAGCCAATAAAGGTCCCGATTCAAAAATTTCAGCAGCATTAGCATCATTTCCAAAATTAGGTCGTTTTAAACCCGGTTCATTTTTAGCCAAAGCTTCTTTTACTAAATTACTTCCACTTGTGAGATAACGCATAAACTCAACATTATCGAAAGTGGCAGAAAAACTAATTTTACCGGATGTACTTAATAGATAAGGAAGTTGTTTTGTGTCATTTATATTTTTAAAATCAACTTCAATTAGATCAGGTGTTTCATTTACCTTAAATTGCTCTCGCGCATATCCTAATTCAGAAAGCCGGCGTTCAAGTTGTGCCTGTGCATTGCAGCTCTTTTTTTTATGTAAAGTGACATATGCAATTTGATCACCTTTGGTAGATTTCTTTTCAGACCCTTCGCTGGAGCCCGAAGAACAGGCAGTGGTAAAAATGATAAGCGCAATAATTAAATAAGAATAAGCTTTCATGATGCAGATGTTTCAGATAATCGTTTTCTTTTTAAATCAAGATTTACAAATATCGCAAAACACATAAAGAAAATAGAACCTGTTTTATCCAGTTCAATTAAATCAGCTAAAAAGATATTTGCTAATAAAATTAGAAAAGCTACTCCGGCCGCCATGGCTAATTGTTTATCAGGTGGAGGAAGACTCGAATGAACCAAACGTTGACAAGTAATTAAGGCAGCAATTATTAAACTTAATAAAATAATTAATCCTACATATCCTTGCTCAACAATCGTCAACAAATAATAATTATGAACGGTAGATTGTTCGGGGTTATCACTTACATACGTTTCAAAATTACTTACGGTATATTCTTTATAATGATGGTAAAAATTATTCGGTCCAAAACCGATAACCGGATGATCAGTACTCATACGAAAAGCAGCAATCCATCGGTAGACTCTTTCCATCGAACTTACATCTCTGAAATTTAAAGTAGCTCTTAAATGTCTTTTCCAGTTTTCGTGATAAATTGTTTTTTCATAATTAGGCGCAAAAGCCAGATAAGCATTTTCCCGGCTTAAAAAGATGATAGCTACAAATGCTACGACTAACCCACCGGCAATCGCGAAGCGTGCAAGGTTAAATCGAAAAATAATATAAGCTGCAGGAATAATCACCAGGCTTCCCATGGCTGCTCTGGTATAAGAATAAACAATTCCTAAAATAAAAATTAAAATTCCGAAATCACAAAGTAATCGGGCAAATGATCCACTTTTATACCAGAAGCGGGCAGCAATTACAAAGGGAAGAAATACCACAATCATCACCGCATAATCCACATGATTTCTAAAGAAAGGTGTCATTGTTCGGTTCACCAATGCAAACGAAAAATCAATAGCTGCATGTCTGATCAAGGTTTGTAAAACGACCAATAAAAGTGGAATAAAAATAATCCAGAAAACCGGTTTGAAATCTTTTTGATCTTTGATAAAGATGCCCGACACTAATACAAAGGGAATGATATACCAGCATTTTGCCAGAAAAAATTTAAAGGCCACAAAAGGCAAAGAAGCATAAAGTGCAGCCAATCCAATCCAGAATAAATGAACTAAAGCTAACTGCGTTATCGGATGTTTTATAAAGGCAAAATCATATTGCTTCAGGAAAACAGCTACATAAAAGAAATACAGCAACAAGAGCGCAGCCATGAGGGGCTCCGTTGGAAGTGCTAAAGCAAATCCATTAAGAAATATAAATTCAAAGGAAATGGGTAAGGTGAACAGAAGGAGATAAAAAATATATCGAATATCTGTTAAAGCAATAGAACCCAAAATTACAACTCCTGGAACTAATAAAAACATTGGATCTTCTAAGAGAAAACCCAATAAAGCAAAAACGGTGGTGATACCGGTAATGAGGTAAAACCACAATTTTTCATTTTTATATGTCAGGATATTATCCATCCTTCCGGTCGAATTTACCGGATTTTAATTGCTCAAATATAAGGGCCACACCAATTGCTGCAAGCAATGCTAATAATGCAGTACTCAATACAATAATTGATCGGGTAGGCTTTGATTTTTTTACGGATGGATAAGCTTTTTGAAGCATGTAAATTGACGTTACATTATCAGAAGTTAAAGAGCGGTATTGATCTTTTACCGTTTGCGTTTCTGATAGTTCAACAATTGCATTTTCACGCACTTCTTCCAAAATTTCAACATCACGCACTTTGTTTTGCCGGCGTAAGCTTCCAATTGAATCGGTCAACCGTTGAACTTTACTTTGCATTTCAACAATTGTTCGATCGAGAATATTACTCATTTCCAATTTGGAGTTACTTAATATACCCACATTAATCGAATCGATTTTTGCTACAATATCATTGGCCATTTGAGCGGCCT
>JAHDHT010000260.1 GCA_020631175.1 Chitinophagales bacterium | reverse complement strand
TTCAAACTTACTTAATCGAGAATCGAGACCGCCTTCGGCTGCGAGAGCAAAAAAATCCTTGTGTTCTTTCGGTAAATACAGACTGAAATCTTCCGATCGAAACAGGATTTAAACTTAAATTAAAGCCTAAACTTAAGTTTAAGTAAGCCGATCTGCGGTGCTACCAAGTACCGTGCTATTAAAAAAATCTTCTACGCCACTCTGTCTTAAAAATCAGGTATAAGGTATATGTAATTAGGTGCAAGTACTATCAATTTACGTTATTTTCTAATCCGAACAACAGCATTCGTAATTCGTCATTTCACATACGTCATCAAATAAGTAAACTGTACTTTGTAGTCCAGACCTATCACTTAGGACTTACACCTGATACCTAACGACTAGAAAATCCGAACAACAGCAAAAGAATCCTTGCGCCTTTGCGTCTTAGCGGTAAACTGAAGACCGAACAAAAGACAATTCAATTCTCAAATCTCAAATTTACAATCTCAAATAAAAGATCCTTCACCGAGTTCAGGATGACCTGCGGTCAATCCTCTATCGAATAATCGTTATCGTTCCCGTCATCGGCTCCGGGTCATCTTCCCCGTTTAAGAACAGTACATAATAATAAGTCGCTTCCGGTAATGGATTTCCTTCAAAGGTTCCATCCCATGTATTTTGATAATTAGCCTGGCTATAAAGTAATTCACCCCATCGGTTATAGACCTTCATGACATTTGCCGAATGACCTTCAATGCCGTCGATTATCCATAAATCGTTTACTCCATCTCTGTTAGGCGTAAATGTATTCGGAATTTCCATGATGGCACATTCTTCCACTTCAATCGGAATCTCAACTTGTAGATTACAAACGCCCTGATGAATAGTAACTTCATATACAGTTGATACTTCAGGAGCTGCAAATACATTATCCGGATCAGAACTGTCAAGACTTTCATTTTCTTCCCATACATATAAGAACTCATCTGATGTAAAGAAATAAGCCGGTTCATTCGGACAAACAACTGTGTCGCTGACAATTATGTCCGAACCCGTAAAATCTGGTACATTGATCGTTATTGTTTCAATAGTCGGACAAGCTCCTCCTTCATCATAAGCTGTAACGGTATAGGTAGTAGTTACATCCGGTGTTGCGATAACCTGACTTCCTGTCGTTGAATTTAATCCATCCGACGGAGACCACTCATAGTTACTTGCGCCTAATGCTGTGAGCGTAGCTTCTTCTCCTTCACATAATAAAACATCATTTGTAGAAACCTGAATAAAAGTTGTATTTCCAACGCCAATGTTAACGGATAAAGAAGCTTCACATCCATCCGTATTAATGATATTAGCTGTATAAGTAATATCTGCATCCGGATTGGCCATTGGATTTATGCTATTCGGATCATCGAGCGCAATATCCGGCGTCCATGTTACACTTTCAATATTATCAGCCTGAACATATAATTGTATTGATTCACCAATACAAATAGTTGAATCAGGTATAATAACCGCATTTAATGCATCTTCTGCCACTTCAACGGTAATTATTTCTGTTTGACTACAGAACGCATTACTAATCGTAACGGTGTAGCTGGTAGTTTCCAGCGGATTTACAATTTGAGTACTTGATGATGGATCATCAAATAAACTTTCCGGTTGCCATAAATAGGTATCACCTCCGGATGCCTGAAGCATTGTATTTGAACCCGGACAAATAGTCTGATCTCCTGATACTTCAAAAGTAGCATCCTCTACAAAGACCGTTACCTGATCAATATTTGTACAATCGCCACTACCAATTATAACGGTATAGGTCGTAGTTTCTGTTGGTGTGGCTACAGGGGTTGGACTTGTAGCATCACTTAAGTTATCTGAAGGCGTCCAGAGATATGCCGTTCCACCCTGAGCAATTAACTGGGCCGAACCACCGGTGCATACCGTTTGATCGGGACCGGCATATAATTCTGATAAATTAAAGACTTCAACTTCTACTGTTGCTGTTCCTGTGCAATTATCATCAGACGAAATAACGGTAACCGTATAGGTAACATCAGAATCCGGACTTGCGATTGGATTTGCAATATTCGGATTACTTAATCCTGTAGATGGAGACCAGATATAAATATCTCCTCCTGAAGCTACTAACTGAATATCATCTCCTTCACATAAGGCTACCTCGGTCGCTGAAAGTTCAACTTCCAATCCGCCGCCAACTTCGATATTAATCATATCAGATGAAGTACATCCATTCGCAAATCCAACGATCAATTCATAAGCAATATCATCGCTGATTGTTGCAACAGGATTGGCAATATTTGGGTTATTTAATCCGGTTTGAGGTAGCCATTGATAACTAATAGCACCGTTTGTTGTACCATCTAATAAGATTGTTCCATCATCACATAAAGAAAGATCATCACCGAGATCAACCTGAGCAGGTGTTTCCGATACCAAGACCGTTACCTGGTCTGTTGCGGTACATCCTGCACTATTCGTACCGGTTACGGTAAATACAGTTGTTGTAGTAATATTAACCTGAGGCGAAGCCGATGTTGCATCATCTAAAACACTGGCAGGTTCCCAGATATATGAAACAGCGCCGGTAGCCTGTAACTGTGTACTTTGACCTTCACAAATATTAAAATCTGCACCTGCATTAACGGTTGGTGCTTCTAATATGGTGATGGTTACTTCATCCGTTTCAACACATCCACCCGCAGATGAAACGGTCAACTGATAGGTTGCCGATTCACTACCCATAAATTGTGGATTCGCAATATTTGGATTACTTAAATTTTGAGCAGGACTCCATTCATAAGTTAAACCGCTTTGTGGATTAGTCCCTAATATAACAGATTCGCCTAAACAAACCGCCTGATCAATTCCGGCATTTGCCTCCACATTTGTATCATCAATAACAACCGTTACTTCATCTGTACCTGAACAAACTCCATCAGAAACGGTAACCATATAGGTTATAGAACCTGAACTTAAATTAACCGTTGGTGTCGGACTAAACGGGTCACTAAGACCTGTAACGGGAGACCATATATAAGTGGTACCACCACTTGCCTGAAGCATGGCTGTTTCACCAGAACATACTAATAAATCATCACCGGCAGTAACTTCAATATCCTGCCCTACTTCAACAGTTACTTCTTCTGTTGTTTCACATCCCTGATCATTTGTGATAAGAACGGTATAGGTAGTAGTCACAGATGGATTTGCTGTTGGGTTACCTATTGCAATGTTATCTAATCCGAATGCCGGAGACCATACATATGATGTTCCACCTTCAGCAGATAATGTTGTACTTCCACCCGAACAAATACTTACATCATTACTGATGCTTGTATTTAGCGGTTCAGAAACGGTAACAAGCACTTGAGCAGTAGACTGACAACCATTTTGTGATTCAGACTGAACAGTATATAATGTAGTACTTTCAGGACTTGCTAAAGGTTGAGCACTAAACGGATCTGAAAGACCGCTTGCCGGAGACCATACATAATTGTTTGCACCGGCCGCAAATAGTTGAATACTTCCTCCATCACAAATAGGATTAACATTACTTACTGCCAAATCAGGAGCTTCTTCAACATTAATCAACATTTGACCTATAGCGCTACATCCTTCCGCATTAGTGACGGTTACCTGATATAATGTAGTTTCCGATATATTTACCGTTGGATTCGCAATATTCGGATTATTTAGTCCCGTTTGTGGGCTCCATTCATAACTTACACCACCGCTGGCAAAAAGATTTGTATTCTCACCTGCACAGATGGTAACATCATTTCCGGTTGTAACAATTGGCGTATTTCCTAAATCAATATTTATTTCATCTGAACCTTGACATCCGTTTACATCTGTAACGCTAACCGTATAGGTTTCTACTCCACTTGACAATACAATTGGATTAGTTACGGTTGGATCAGATAGACCTGTTGATGGACTCCAGATAATACTTGAGCCCGGTGGAACTCCTTGTGCGTTTAATTGAATTAACTCATCATCACAAGCGGTTATATCATTTCCTAAATTGATATCTAATGCATCACTTACAAAAATATTGATAGCATCACTTGCAGAACAACCATTAGCATCGCTAATCGTTAAAGTATAAGATATATTATTATCTACCAGTACTTGTGGATTGGCAACATTAGGGTTACTTAATCCTTGAGCAGGACTCCAGTTGTAGGTATAGTCTCCTTCCGGACCATCTAATGTGTAAGACTGACCTTCGCAAACTGTTAGGTCTGAACCTAAATCAAGACTTAAGGCCTCTCCTATACTGACCGTTACTTGTGCCATATCAGAACAGCCATTCGCATCAGTAACCTGAACCGTGTAAATAGTTGTCTGATCAGGTGAAGCGATCGGATTTGGAACATTTACATTACTCAGACCTGTAGGCGGCGACCATAAATAACTAATTCCACCCGTTGCTGATAACTGAGCACTTGATCCTTCACAGATAGTGATATCGTTTCCTGTTGAAGCAACAGGAGCTGCATTGATAACTACATTAACCTGATCTGAACCGGAACATCCATCGGCAGTTGTAACGGTAAGGGTATAGACTTCGCTACTATTGGTATCAACAATTGGATTTGAAATATTCGGATTACTTAATCCGGTTGCAGGAGTCCAGACATAGCTATATCCACTAACAGGATTTGTTCCAATTTGAATTACATCACCTGCACATGCATTAATGTCTAAACCGGCATCCACATTAAGAACACCTTCATTTACATCAACAAATATCTGATCCATTCCTTCACAAATTCCGTCATTTACAACTACAGTATAAACGGTCGGAAACTGCGGGCTTGCAATTGGATT
>JAHDHT010000259.1 GCA_020631175.1 Chitinophagales bacterium | reverse complement strand
TTAGGTAACCGATTCCTCCACGATATCTAAAATGACGAATCCATTTGCCTTTTTGCTTTTGCTGATTGATACCTCCGTACAAACTGAAGCTGTCTCCAAAAATTTCACGATTTGAATAGCTTCCCACTAAAACACCAAGCATTAAATCGGGATGATTATAATGATGTTTCCAAACCTTTTTACCAATACTTTTTATGCCAATACTAAAATCAGCGAGGTAAGATAAACCGTCGATGTCTGGTCCGAACTTACTGTTGTGTTCGATGATTCGTCCGCTTATAAAGCTTATTTCAGGCACGTATCTATTGCTTGCTGATGCTGCTTCATTGGTTGACTGGCCGAAACTTTCTATCCTGATCAGGAGCAGGATAAAAATCAGATATTTAAGTAAGCTT
Source organism: Chitinophagales bacterium (assembly GCA_020631175.1). Taxonomy (GTDB): domain Bacteria; phylum Bacteroidota; class Bacteroidia; order Chitinophagales; family JAHDHT01; genus JAHDHT01. The sequence goes on along the minus strand of JAHDHT010000259.1, from coordinate 4,447 downwards.
GTATTCATTTGCTTTGCAAAGGGATGAAAAATTAAAGCAAAAAGACCTGAATCCCTTATAATATTCCTCAAATTTATGCATTATTGCAATGTATGAAGCATTTACTACTCATATTGCTTTTTGTTTTAGGTCTGAATGTCCTCACTACTGAGGCTTCCTGGGGCTTTTGGGCGCATAAGCGTATTAATAGAGTTGCTGTATTTACTTTGCCAACTGAGTTAATCGGCTTTTTTAAGGAAAATCTTGAATATGTCACTCAACATGCGGTTGATCCGGATAAGCGCCGTTATGCTGTTGAAGATGAAGCTCCAAAGCATTATATAGATATTGATCATTATTGTGAATGGCCGCATACTTGTGTGCCTCGGAAATGGGAGGATGCTGTTGAGGTTTTCACCGAAGATACACTGAAAAAATACGGTACCTCACCATGGAATCTGGAGAAGGAATATCGTAAAATGGTGAATGCTTTCAAAGCGAAAGACAGTCGACGAATTTTAAAATATTGTTCTGACTTTGGACATTATGTTGGTGATTTACACGTGCCTTTACATACGACTTTAAATTATAACGGTCAGCTTAGCGGTCAGAAAGGCATTCATGGTTTTTGGGAATCAAGAATTCCTGAATTGTTTGGGGAGGATTATGATTACTTTGTTGGAAGAGCTGAATATATTGAAGACGTACCCGGTAAGATCTGGGAAATTGTTTTGAGCAGTTCTGCAGCGGTTGATTCTGTTTTAAGTTTTGAAGCAAATTTGACCGAAGAGTTTCCCGCGGATCAAAAATTTAGTTTTGAAGATCGGGGTGAATTAAATATGCAGACCTATTCATTTGAATTTTCGGATGAATACAATAAGATGATGGATGATATGTCGCATCGTCGTTTGCGCATGACCGTAATTAATCTTGGAAGTTTCTGGTATTCTGCCTGGGTGGATGCAGGTTCACCTGATTTAACGGAATTAATGACGATTGAACTTACTGAAGAAGAACTGGAGAAACAAAAGGAGTTGGATAAACAGTTTCGTAACGGTAAGATTAAAGGCCGTGATCACTGGGAGTGATTTTTTATTAGTAGCACTGTACTTTGTAGCACTGTAGATTTGCTTATTTGCTGCTGACTTCGGTTTTTTACCGCAGAGAACGTAGAGGTTTTTACTTCAGAGACGCTTTGTCGCAAAGATTTCTGAACCATTAAGGGATTAAGATTTTTTCATTTTTTCGATTTTGAAAATAAAGAGCATTAAGATTTTTTACCTGATAAAGCTTAGGCTATATTTATTTAGCCATAGAACAGAGCATTGTTTTGTCTCGCTACGAAAAACATTTGCTTAAACTTAAATTTAAGTCTAAACTTATACTTAAATAAGAATTATGAATTTAGCATCACCGGCATAATCAACATTAATATGTCAGTGTTTTCATCTGTTTCTGAAGGAATGATTAAACCTGCTCTGGTTGGAGTGCTTAGTTCCATATTGATTTCATCGCTATCAACAACGCTCATCATTTCACTTAAGAATTTGGCGTTGAAACCGATTTCCATATCCTCACCTTTGTAGGCGCAGTTTAAATCTTCATTTGCAGCGTTGGCAAAATCAAGATCTTCTGCTGAGACTTGTAATTTATTTCCATTAATGCGCAACTTCACCTGATGGGTAGTTTTATTAGCATAAATTGAAATACGTCTTAAAGAGCTTTGTAAATCTTTTGCGTTGATTGATAAGTTATTAGGATTATCAACCGGGATTACCGGAGTAATGTCCGGGAATTTTGCATCGATCAAACGACAGATCAAATTGATTTCGTTGAAACTGAAAAAGGCGTTTGAAGAGTTGAATGAAATATCAACCGGTACTTCAACATTTGCTAAAGCACCTTTCAATAATTGCAATGCTTTTTTTGGAACGATAAAACTTGTTGCTTTATCTAATCTAGTTTCAGTATGCTTGTATCGCACTAAACGATGTGCATCAGTTGCAATGAATGTAACTCCATCAGGTTCGAAAGCAAAGTTGACACCTGTCATAGCCGGTCTTAATTCATCGCTACTTACTGCAAAAAGCGATTTGCTGATCATATCGCTCAAAACATTTGAATGTATCGCCAAACCGGTTACGTCTTCTGCTACCGGAATCTTAGGGAAGTCTTCACCATTTTCTCCGTTCAGTTTATACTTTCCATTTTCAGAAGTGATTTCGATGGCAAATGTTTCTTCGTTTACATCGAAAGTTAGTGGCTGATCAGGTAAAGAACTTAAGGTATCGGTTAAGATTTTCGCCGGTATAGCTACCAAGCCATCTTTTTTCGCTTCGATATCCATCGCTGTAGACATGCTTGTCTCCAAATCGGTCGCAAAAATGGTGAGTTTACCGCCTTTGATGTTAAATAAAAAATCTTCTAATATCGGTAAAACGGTATTTGAACTAATCACTCCGCTGATAAGCTTCAACTGCTTTAACAGGTTCTGAGAGGAGACAACAAATTTCATAATCTATGGCTTAAAAAATTGGCTTAAAAGTAGTCGGTAAAAATAACAATTCAAGTACGCTTTTCAAATATACCTTGTTAAATAATCAATGTAATTCAAGAATTAGCTTTTCCGCTAATATCAGTATGATTATGAACCGTTAACATAATTATTTTACATTAATAGCTCCTGATGAGAGCCTGAAGTTGCTGCCTTCAATAAACATAAAATAAAAACCATCAGCTAATTGTGGGGTTTCCAATTGTAAATTTGAATGTGGAGTTAATTTTGTTTCTAAATTTGCGATTTGCCGGCCGTCTGTGTTATAAAGCCGAACTGTTACATTTTCAACTTTGTATACACCGGAAAATGTACAATACAAATGGTTATTAATATAGGAAACAGACTCAAATTCAATCGGTATAACATCATTTTCTTCTTTTATGTCAACTGTAATTGCTAACTCGGCTGAAGTGTAAATTAATGCCCCACTAGAATTAGAGTAAACTATATGAAAAGTACGTCTGTCGTACTGTATAGAAGGTCTTCTATCAAAACCTGCTGCATTTGAAATATTAATTGTTTCCGCCAGCTTTATTCCATCACTTCCGGAAATTGAATATCGAAACAAAATTTCGCTTCCATTATCACCAAAATTGCTTTCATCCCAAACCATTCCAATAGTATCATTTTGTCCAGCAATATCAGGAGAAGATTGTGTTGCATTTTCATTACTAACAGGAATAGCTACTTCATAGCCGTAATCCATTGTATTGGAATTGAATGTGCTGAAGTAAACGGTACCAGTACCGGTTGCAGCACTCATCCAGGTACTAATTAAACTATCTGTACTAAACGAGGTAACTCTAGGCCCACTAATCGGGCATCCGCCTAATACCCAATCACTAGCATCAATATCAATAGCTGTATCAAAAGAAACACCGTTATCTGCGCTTTTAGCGACCCAGATGTCTCTTAAATTATTATCATTATTTCTGTATGCAACATAAATATCATTTTCTTTAATTTGTATAGATGATGGACAGCATTCGCAAACAAAGTTGCCATTAGAATTGGTATTAATAAGAACAGGTTCTTGAAACGAATCACCGAAATTATTTGATCGAATAAAGAAATATTCAGCATCAGTTTCATTAGTGTTTTCATAAATGACTGAAACTATAGGATGACCGTTTTGATCAGTAGCAATAGTAGGTAATGTGGCCCATTTACCGGGCTCAGGAGATATAACATTTACGGGTTCATTAAAGGTAATTCCTCTGTCATTAGATTTTAAAACAAAAATTCCGTTATTAAAACTTTCAAAGACGATGTAAATATTATTTTCAAAAGTAGCCAAATCAATTCCACCGAATGTAAAAATATCCGGATTGTTTCCTGAAGTGTTTAATTGGATTGGAGACGAAAATGTATCTCCATCCATTATGCTAAAAAATATTCCTATTCCTTGACCAAATGCAACAACTGGAGTGCCATCGCCTAACACTTCAACAGAAGCGCTATAGTTTGCACTGTTAGAAATATGAACAGAATCCGTCCATTCAATTAAGCCTTGTGCTAAACTAAAACTGCTAATAATTGAACAGAAAAGTAACAAAAAAAGATATCTGGTCATGGTAGAGTTTTTAACTATTAAGTAAATCCACTTTTACTTTTATTGAGCATCTACAGAAACAAACACTTATAAAATTGAAAATCGGATTTAGTTAAAATTTTATACATTTAAGGTAATGAAAATATTAATGGTTTGCCTAGGGAATATCTGCAGATCGCCTATGGCGGAGGGTATTCTTCGTTCTATGGTAGAAAAAGAAGGTCTCGATTGGGAGGTAGATTCTTGTGGTACAGGATCTTATCATATCGGCGAAGGTCCTGACCCACGTGGATTGGCTGTTGCATTAAAATATGGAATTGATAATAGTGCTTTGAAGGCGCGTCAGTTTCGGAAGGAGG
>JAHDHT010000021.1:23028-28824 GCA_020631175.1 Chitinophagales bacterium | reverse complement strand
TCCGCTTCACAATCAATTTCATAAACGAAAGTACAACTTACAGATTCTGTACAATCACCATTTACCATCGTTAAAGTAAGTTCTAATGTAATTCCGGCAAATGCAGGATCTGCAACGATGAAATCATCCGTTACATCAGTTGCGGTGCCATTATCATCCACCAAAACAGCTCCTGAACCAGACCAGGTTCCATCGGTTAACATCGTTGCTGCTGCATTGTCCATCGCACTTAATGGAATCTCTGTTCCGGCGCATGCGTCTAAACCTGCCGGACAAGTGAATGCAGGGCTTGGACAATCGTCTACACATAGAAGCGCATCAACAGCAAGATTCAATACCGCCTGTGAAGGACAACCTGAAGCCGGATCAATGTATAAAACATAAATCGTTTCAGGATTTGTAATGCCCATAATTGTTGTAGTCGATCTTGTAAAGCCAGTAAAAGTTGAAGGATCTGTTAAATCTAACGGTAATGTACCCGGGTCTGCAGGGAAGAAGAAATAATCCGCCGCACTATATGCCGGATTGTAAGTAACATCACTTGTTAAATCAACGTCTTCCGTTCCATCATTACAGAAAGCCGGTGGATCCATCAACATTAAATTCGTAGCAGCCGGTGGTGGAGTTACTGTTTGTACATTTGATGTAACAGTACCAACACATCCTGCAGCGTCTATTACAGAAGAAATATCATAATCTCCTGCGCATAAACCGGTAATCACATGAGGTGATCCGTTTGCTAAACCAGACTGAGGTGCACCTCCATTAACTGTATATTCAAATTCGAAAGGAGCTGTTCCAGTAAAGGTTACCGTTACTGTACCATCACAAGGTGTACAAACTGTTGCTCCAGTTGCTGCTGACAAAGTTGCTGTCGGGCTTTCCAATATTTTCACTTCGAAAGGTTCACTCACAACTGTGCCTGAACATCCACCCGCAGCGGCATCATTGCTTATACTTATTAATGTAAGGTTTTCACAGAATGTAGCACCAAATAAAGCAATCAAATCAGAAGACGTAAGCTCAACTACTCCTGCCCCATTTGGAGCTGCAGTTATCGTTTGTTCTACTGTTAATATATCTCCATCCGTATCTAATTCAATAGAACCTGCAGTGTAATTTGTTGTTGCAATACTCACCATCACCGGATCAGCTGCAGCATCATCTGCACAAACCGCTAAATCTCCTGAAGTAATTTCAGCAGTCGGACAAGTTACTGCATAAGAACTTTGCGCACCAACATAATTAAAATCGGCACCTGTACAGAATGGATCGATTGGTTCAATTAAAGCTTCAATAACAAAATTGGCAGGAGACTGATCACATACATCAGGGATCGTATACATTAAACAATCAGGAGGCGTTGGAGGCAAAGCAGCATTCGGACCGCCCATAGTCGGTGCTCCTGAAGTCCAGTTACCTGTTACATCTGCATCTAAAGCGTAAGAATCGCCTCCGGAAGATGTCGCAACTGAAGAATAAGGTTGAGTACTTGTAGTTACACTTGCAGGTGTAGCAGCACAGCCAGGAACCGCAACACCAATAGTTTCAGAGCCATTAACATCCGGATCGTTTGCAGAGGTTGAAGAACCCCACACCAAGCCATCGACAAATGTACCTACAGGATCATATAAGTATATAAATTCAGATCCATTAGTAAATTCTAAATCCGCATTTCCACCGGCACCTGTAGGATCAGAAAAACATCCACAAGAATCAAGATTAACATCTACATCAGCTGCATTACCATCCACATTTGATCCACTTGCGATAACAAGAAATCCATCCGCAGGAATTGAAGTACCCGGTGGTAATACAATTTCATCATCTCCATCCGTCAATATATAACAACTCAAATCCGTACCCGGAGTCCCGGCAATTTCAATAAACTCACCACCGTTACCATCATTAACATCTGTATCAGCAAAAACTTCATTTAGTACAGGTCCGCCTGAAGGAGTAGAACCGGATGCTGCCGGAATCGTTACACAACCAATATTAGCAGCACTCCCTCCAATCGCAGCTGTCGCATTATCAATCGGATCAGTTCCATCAGTGGTAGCATACCAACAAATCGTTCCACCCGCCGGTAAATTATCTCCATCCAAACAAAGTTCAACCATATCACCCGGACAAGCAGGGCCATCTGCAGTAGTACCTGTATTCACTAAATTTTCTGGACAAACAGGAGGAGCCAAACAGTTAAGGTTTATATTAATTGTACCTCCGGCAGAACAACCTGATCCATCCACCACATTAACAGCAATTGAAGTAGCAGCCGCACCGGTCGCTAAAGAAAATACACTATTGGAACCGACGCCTTGCGAAACTCCATCCAATACTAATTCATAAGTAAGATTAGAACCGCCCGTTACAAAATCGGCAGCATTAATTGTTCCTGTATTCGCATCACCTGCATCACAATCAATATCACTATCGGTAATCATAAACGGCTCAATAATTTCAAATACAAATTCCTGCGCTTCATAACATTCATTAGAAGTAGATAAGCCACCCGTACCACAGCAATCCGTCCAGTCATCCCATACAGCTTCAAAAGTATATGTACCCGGTGCAGAAAGTGTCGGGCCGGTATACATTAATGTCGTTGTTTCTCCTGAGACAGAAACCATTGTCCACGCTACCTGAGCACCTGTATCATCTAAAATATAAGAACCGGTTTTATTGTTACCCTGATTTACAGCAGTAACCAATTCTTCAACATGCTGCCAGTTATAAACTTCAGCCATAATTGTTACCGGTCCGCCGGCACATGGATCAATTTCATTTGCCCAGAAAACAAAAGTCGGATCATCATTCGCTTCACCCGGTGTTGGGTGATCCGTATATGCCCATTGTGCCTGAGCACCTGCTTCATCGCAAGAAGAAGGTATTAATAAAGTTTCATCTAAATCTTCATTAGTAGTACCATTGATTCCTCCCCCATTATCAGTAGGATATCCACCCACAACAGCAGGTGTAGTAGAAACTACTAATCCATCCATATGAGAAGGAGAACCACCAAATCCTCCGGCAGAACCGGAAGTTAAACGTATAAAAGATGAGTTACATCCAACATGATCACTGGTCGTCCATTCAACCCATAAATCTGTTGTAGAACCCGGCACATATGCGGGCGTTGTAAAAGTACCCGGACTTGCCGTTGTATTACAAGGACATCCATCATCGGTTGGTAAAACCGGAACTGCAGTCGCATTTCCGCCATCACCTCTACCGCCAACTACTGTTGTAGGATTATCATTTACAGTTCCATTGCCATCATTATCTCCAAGTGTATAGGTATTTCCGGAAGAAACTGAAACGTGATCAGAACCACCGGTTCCACCTCCATCCCAAATAAATCCATCCCATGGAGTTCCGTCAGGAAGGAATAAAAATACTTGTTCCCCATCACCATTTGAAGATTGATTTCCGGAATTATCTAAAGTAAAACCTGAAGCAGCCGGATCAAAATAGGTATAGTTCAATGGATCACACACATTAAGATCGATTGGAACACCGGTATTAAAATCGCCATTTCCACCTGCGAAAAGTCCATTCGGAGATGAAGGTGCAATGGTTCCACTACCACCAAGTCCAACTCCACCATTATCATTTCCCACACCAGGGCCATCAACACATCCAATTGAGAAAACTCCATCAGCAGGAATAGTAGTATTAGGCGGAATTAAAACGGCCCATTCGGTATCTGTAATTACCATGCAACCAATATTTGTACCCGGAGGTCCAATAATTTCTACAATTGCATCATTAGTTCCGTCAGATTGACCGGAATCACCGGAGACTTCACCAATTACAACATTAGCAAAATCACCTGCGCAATCACTATCTATTGTACACTGTGCTGAAAGAGAATTTTGTGTTAGAACTACAAGCATGACTATCGCTGCAATTCGAGTATAAAGGTTTTTCATAATGACTAATTTTCAAAGCTATTTGGTTTGTAGGGCTACGATTCAAGTAGACTTTAAAAATAGCATTCCATTCATAATTCACCGTAATTTATAAACCCTAAATTGGTCAACTTATAAAAATCTTAACCTTAAATTGATTTTGAATTTCAAGCAGAATTGCATTCAGTATTTTATACATAAAGAATAAGTTGTATGTGAAAAAACATTATTCGATTTCCGTCCGTTTTCTTTTCTTTGGTTTTTCGGATGGATGATACAACCTATGTTCGCATTATACGTATCTTCTATAAAGAAAGACTTAAAAGCGCCCGGCTTTACGATATAGAAATAATTACATGCACTACAATTGGATTTACAATAGCTTTTTACAGCGTTTGGCTGCTTGCCTTATTTGCTGTTGTCTTTTTAGTATAGAGCTTGAAGCTCAGTTGTTTATCAATGAAGCTATGCCTTCAAACAACAGCACTATAGCCGATGAAAATGGTGAATATGATGATTGGATTGAGCTTTATAATTCGGGAAACAGTACGGTTAATCTTAACGGTTGGTCTCTAAGTGATGATGCGGCAAATTTGAATAAAACGACCTTAAGTGGACTTACCATACCGGCTGGTGGTTTTCTTTTGCTCTGGGCGGATGATGAAGTTCAGGAAGGAAATAAGCATTTAGCCTTCAAAATTTCAGGAAATGAAACGCTTTATTTAACAGCACCAAATGCTCAAAATGCTTCAGCTACTTTAAGTATACCTACCGGAATGGCAGGTGATGAATCTTATGGTTCTTCTACGGATGGTTCGAATGCTTTGCAGGTTTTTTCAGACTCAACCCCTGAAGCTTCTAATAGCAGTTCTTCTGATGTGAATATTTCGTTTTCAAGAGATGCCGGATATTTTACCGGAAGTTTTTCTTTGATTTTGTCGGCTCCTGTTTCAAATGGAGTCATTCGTTATACTACTGATGGTTCTGACCCTGTTAACACAAGTACAGCCTATAGCAGCCCCGTTAATATATCATCCAACACAATTTTAAAAGCCGCTTTCTTTTTTAATAATGGTAATGTGTCGGAAATAAAAACACAACGTTATGTAAAAATGACAACAGGAATGGCCGGTGCCAGTTCTGATTTGCCTATAATTTTGATTGACACTTACAGTCAGACCTTAAATACTTCTGCCAAACAAAATTGTTTCTGGTCTTTAATTGAACCAAACAATAACGGTCGGGCTTACGGAGGTGATACACCATCGTATTCAGGTAAAACAGCCATGAAAATAAGAGGTGCTTCTTCTGCAGGCTTTGCCAAAAAACAATGGTCTATTGAACTTCGAAATGAAGATGATTCTGATCGAAAAGTACCTTTATTAGGTATGCCTGAAAATGCTGATTGGGTATTATATGCACCCGGAAGATATGATCGCGGACTAATTAATAATGCTTTGATGTATGCTTTAAGTAATAAGCTGGGCATGTATGCTTCCCGCACACATTTTGTTGAAGTATATTTTAATCAGGATGGAGGAGATTTAAGTGATGCTGATTATCAGGGAATTTATATTTTAATTGAACGAATAAAAGTTGGAGATGACCGGGTAGACATTGCCAAATTAAAACCGACTGATGTTAATGGTGATGATTTAACCGGAGGTTATTTGTTTGCAATTGATCGTTATGCAGATTTTACGACTCCATATACACAAGCTTATTATGGAAGTTCTTTTGTTGGATATGTTTGGGTGGATCCGGATGTTGATCAACTGAACACAACACAAATCAATTACATAAGTAATGAAGCTTTTAAATTCGACAATGCTTTATCGTCGCCGAATTGGCTCGACCCGGTTACCGGCTATAAAGCATTTAC
>JAHDHT010000021.1:4968-22928 GCA_020631175.1 Chitinophagales bacterium | reverse complement strand
TGGGGTGCAATTGATAACAATTACGCTCCGCGTTACGGAGGCTATTGGGGTGAAATAGATGCCATGAAGCAATGGCTTGAAGACAGGTCGGTGTGGATTGATAATGCATTAATTAAACCACCGGGCTATTCTCCGGGTGGGGGAAATGTGAATGCAGGTCAGCAGATCAGTTTAATTAATACAATGGTTGCAGGTAATATTTATTATACTTTGGATGGAAGTGATCCAATGTTGGAAGGAGGTGCTGTTGCATCGAATGCCCTATTGTATAGCGGATCATTCCCTATTACCAATAACGGTGCAACTATAGTCAATGCAAGAATACAAATGCCTTCCGGTGAATGGGGTGCTTATTGCAAGCAACAATTTTATGTAAATCATAATTATGCTGGTTTAGAAATTAATGAAATCCATTATCATCCTACTGATAGTGTTGTGGCAGGTGATAATGTGGATGGAAGTAAATATGAATTTATTGAAATTAAAAATACCGGTAATTCGACTGTAAATCTGGCCGGAGTAAAATTTTTAAAAGGAGTTGAGTTTTGTAATGAAGCTTTATTTAATCTGGCTCCGGGAGGATTTTACATTATCGCAGCAGATGCAGACCGTTTTATGGAGCGATATGGCTTTGCTCCGGATGCTACATTCACGGGTAAACTGGATAATGGTGGTGAAACTTTATTGTTAGCCGACCCGCTTGGAAATACAATTGATCAATTAACTTATGATGATGTTAACCCTTGGGATGCAGGTGCTGATGGCTCAGGAAATTCATTGGCATTAATACCAATATCAACCAATAATGCTTTAGCATCGAATTGGAAAACACAAATTGTATGGGCAACGCCTAAAGCTGAAAATGATTTTTGTATTCCAATTTTGCTAAACTTCAATGTAAGCAATATAAGCTGTAACGGTGCTGCTAATGGTTCTATTGTTAATTTAGTTTCAGGTGGAAATGCGCCTTTAAGTTATAATTGGTCAAATGGACCGACATCAGTTAATCAAAATAATTTAGGTCCCGGTAATTATACGCTGACAATTACAGATCAATATGGTTGTGATAAAACACAATCTTATCAAGTCACTCAGCCTTCTGCTCTTAGCATTTCGGGTAATAGTACAGATGTAGATTGTAACGGTAACAGTACAGGCAGTGTAAATTTAAACGTAAGCGGTGGTACACCCGGATATAATTATTCATGGAATAATGGAGCAACTTCAGCAAATTTAAATAATTTGCCGGCTGGTCTTTATCAGCTCCAAGTCGTTGATGCAAATGGTTGTACAGAAAATAAGAGCTTTAATATTCAGGAACCTTCATTACTTACGGTAAATGGAAACAGTACCAATGTTGACTGTAACGGTAACAATACAGGAAGTATCAATCTAAATGTTTCAGGTGGTGTAGCAACTTATACTTTTGATTGGTCGAACGGAGCCAATACTGCCAATTTAAATAATATTGGAGCCGGGAATTACAGTGTACAGGTAACGGATGCAAATGGTTGTGTTGAAAATAAATCTTTCAATGTTAGCCAGCCTACCGTTCTTACCGTTAATGGAACAACAAATTCAGTTGATTGTAATGGTGCCAATACCGGAGCTGTAAATTTAATTGTAAACGGCGGAACGCCCGGTTATAATTATGCATGGAATAACGGTTCAAATGCAGGCAATTTATCGAATGTGAGCGCAGGTTCTTATGCGGTAACTGTCACTGATGACAATGGATGTTCAAAAAATGAAATTTTTAATGTTACGGAACCTTCCCTTTTAAATGTTAGTGGAAACACCACAGATGTATCTTGTAACGGTGCGGGTGACGGATTAATTATACTTTCAGTTTCGGGTGGAACTTCAGGTTATAACTTTGCATGGAGCAACGGTTCTAGCTCTCCTAATCTAGCCGGTATTTCAGGAGGAAATTACTCTGTTACAGTAACAGATAACAATGGATGTACAGAAAATGCCTCTTTTTCAATCACTGAATTAGCCGCTATTCAGGTAACAAGTGATGTAACAAATATCGATTGTAACGGTGAGGATACCGGTGAAATTGATTTAACTGTAAACGGAGGTGCCGGAGGATATACATATAGCTGGTCTGACGGAAGTACCGGATCCGGAATCACAAATCTAACAGCCGGTGTATATGATGTAACGATAAGTGATGCAGATGGATGTCTTTCAAATAAATCTTATCTCGTAAATCAATCATTAGCTTTGTCTTCAAGTACTATTGTAAATGATGTTACTTGTAATAATGGAAGCAATGGCAGTATTTCATTATCTGTATCGGGTGGCGTAGGTCCTTATACTTATTTATGGTCTGATGGCTCAACGAACAGTCAGATTCTTAATACAACCTGGGGTAATTACACGGTCGATATAACGGACGCTTTAGGTTGTACCATAACTGAAAGTTATACGATTAATCAACCGAATGCTATCGTGACAAGTCCGACGATAAATGATGTTTCCTGTTTTGGTGGAATGGATGGTGGTATTACCACAAGTTCAGTTGGTGGGGCCGGAGCTTATACCTACAGTTGGAATAATGGCTCAACAACCTCATGGATCAATAATGTTTCAGCCGGAAACTATACTTTAACTATTACAGATGTTTTAGGCTGTACAAAATCTTCAACCTTTTTAATTAGTGAAGCCAATCCAATTAGTATTAATACCACTACAACTGATCTGGAATGTAATGGAGATAATGATGCTTTGATTATCAGCAGTGTAAATGGAGGAACCAACCCATATAATTATAACTGGTCGAATGGTGCAAACAGCTCTTCACTAAACGGTGTGGGTGCAGGTTCTTATACTTTAGAAATTACAGATATAAATGGATGTACCGGTTCTGAAACTGTGATAATTAATGAACCAGCAGCAATTTCAATTGCTGCTAATATTCAAGATGAAAGTATTGCAGGTTATGGTGATGGAGAAATTGATATTAATGTTAATGGTGGGAATGGACCTTATACTTACTTCTGGACAAACGGCGTAAGTACAGAAGATAATTTTAGTCTATCACCTGGAATTTATACGGTATTCGTTACGGATGCAAATAATTGTGCCGCTTCCGCTTCATTCACTGTTCAAACAGGTGGAAATGCATGTAATACACCGAGCGGAGTTAATATTCTAAATGTACAGGAAACATCTGTTTCGATTGACTGGAATGCTGATCCAAATGTTCAAAATTATACAGTCGAATATCGCGAAACAGGAAATGCAAACTGGATAAGTTTTAATACTACATTTAACTTCAGCATTTTAAGTGATTTAAATCCTTGTAGTGATTATGAATTCAGAATTGCTGCGAATTGTTCGAATGGTTTTGCTGTTCTTTATAGTAATATTTCTACATTCATTACATCAGGTTGTGCTTTATCATGCCCGGGAATTGTAGGCTTGTTTTCCCAAAACGTAACCGGTCAGTCTTCTATTTTAGTCTGGGATTTAGTACCGAATGCATCTTATAATTTGAATTATAGAGTAGCCAATACCGGAAGCTGGCAAATATATACTTCTTCTTTTCCTATTGGAATTCTGTTTGGCTTAACGCCTTGCACAGATTATGAATGGTTTGTTGAAGTAATTTGCCCGGATGGAACGGTAAGCATAGCCTCCCCTACTCATTATTTTAGTACTTCGGGAGGAAACTGCCGTCAGGAAATTTCTCATGTACCGGAAATAGAAATGGAATTATATCCAATTCCTGCTGATGATTATTTAGAATTACGAACATCTATCGATGAAGATTTGACAGTTGAACTTTACAATCTTCAGGGGCAACTCCTATTTTCTGATCAGATTAACAGCTATAAAATTTTAAATACAAGCCACTTATCTGCTGGTATATATGTATTGAAAGTTGGTTCAGAAACAAGACAGATTGTTATCGAATAGTATGTGAATACTGCTTTTCAATTATAAAGATTTGATTTACAGGTCAGTATTTCATTACTTACTTGAAAGTCTTGCAAACATGATACACTTTGCATTATTTGTGCTGGCAATAAAATAATCTTTTTCAGCACCTTTAATTTTGATCAAATCTTTATTGTTATAATGCAAAGCAATTCCACTGTCTTTTGATGTAACTGCATCGAAAGTAAAGTTATCATTCTGAACTAAAACCAATCCTCTTCCGGCATCAAAAGCCGGAGTTTCAGGTTCTGTATTAAAAATATTGCCGGCAAAAATTAAGTCTTTAGTTCCATCCTGATTATAATCAATACTCTCAATACACAATACCGGAGCTAATTGTGCTTCGACAGGCAAATTAATTTTTTCAAATGAATTGCTACCATTATTTTTTAGTATCAAAGAATTCATTTCATTTATTTCAAGATTAATAGCCGGTTCATTTCCTTCCAAACCTAAAACCTCTTCAACGGATGCATCAGCAAACGATCGGTAAGAAGTAAATTTTTCCTGAAGGAAAGGCATTTGTTCGCTTGAACATTCAAAGCCCCTAACCGGAACGTACTTACCCTTATAAGATTTATTTAAAACCAAATCAAGCGTTCCATTCTGATCAAAATCATCAGCATATAATCTAAATGGTTTTTTTTCACTGGCGTGAAACTTGGTGTTTTGCCCAAGGTTCCCCAGCACTAAATCCACATTTCCATCCGAATCCAAATCATCTGCCTGTAAGGTAAACCACCATCCTTTCAGTTGATCTGTACCCCATGTCTTACTTTGATCTGATAATTTTCCATTTTCATTAATAAGTACTTTTGGGTGCATCCATTCTCCTGCTACAACAACATCCATCCATCCATCATTATTTAAATCAACAGATTCAGCAGCGTTTACTAAGCCCTTTAGTTCTTCGGTTAAACAATCATCACATTTTTCGAAAACACTTTTATTATTCAAAAGAAAATAAGAAGCGCTCGCCTCCGGATATCGACCGGGCACATGTCTCGAACCAACAAATAAATCCTGATCTCCATCTTTATCAATATCTATTGCTGTAACGGTACGACTAACCGTTGTTGGTGCAAAAACTTTAGAAGCTCTTACAAACTTCTCTCCGCCCTGATTAAAATAAATTCTATCTTTTAATAAATCAGAATTGGAAGGAATATCATTTCCTCCACTACAAATGTACAAATCAGGATACTCATCCTTATTCGCATCAAAAAATAAAACCCCTAAATCTTCAGAAGCTTTATCTCTTTCCCATGGGGCATTATTCATTATAGTAAAGCCACCATCCGGTTGTTGAATATATAATTTACCTGCCTGACCTTTTGCTCCACCGATAAAAAAGTCTTCACGACCATCATTATTTACATCTGCAACATCCATAAACGGTCCGAGTGTAGACTGTTTATAAGGCAATAAGACTTCTTTTTCAAAATCATTAAATTCATTTTCTTCATGTTTAAAATCGACTCTTAAGACTTCAGCGCTCATGGTTCTGTAAGCAGGCATCTGTTGTTTTCGATTTACATATGGTTGTAAATCCGGACTTTGATTATCAACTTTTAAGGTCTGATTTGTTTTTACATCTGTAAGAATTCTTGTTGCTCCATTAGGCCAGAAAAAAAAGATACTATCAATTTTTTCTATGTTGCCCAAACCAAAATGCAACATAGGTTCGACACTTGAAACATAGCCGCGAATCGGATGAAATTCAGCCACTTGTTTTTGACCTGCACTTCGCAACTCAACCTTCGTATTATATAAATAGTAAGGCATTTTAATTTTGAGATAATTATTGCCCGACTTATCTGCATTGTTTTCATAAACCAGTAAGGGATCGTCGATATTACTTACAATAAGATCAAGATCTCCATCATTATCTAAATCGCCGTATGCCGCACCGTTTGAAGCACCTAATGCATTGAGCCCCCAGTCTGCAGCAACATTTTTAAATGTAAGATCTCCGTTATTGCGATACATTTGATTATTCGCTTTTCCGGATGGAACTTTATCATAAATTTCCTGAATAACTTCTAAAGGCATTTTTTTGCCTTTATATTTTGCTTTTTCAGCACTTATATAATTATCAAAGTCATTATCCAGTTTTATTTTCTTTGTACCGTTTGAAATATACAAATCCCTGAATCCATCCAGATCAAAATCCATTAACAAAGCAGCCCAGCTCCATTCCGAATAAGCGACACCGGCCATTTGTGCGATGTTAGAAAATTTTGATCGCGCATTATTTAACTGAAGAGAATTAAACATGTACTGCGCCTGGTAACCGAGTTCATTTTGCAAACCATAAAAAACTTCAGGTGACATAGAAGGCATTAGTGTTTTGTTTCGAACATGATCACTTGAAACCATATCGACCACCGCAATATCACTGTAACCATCATTATTAATATCTGCAATATCGCAGCCCATACCAAACCAGCTGATTTGTTCGGTCATTATATTTTGCATCTCTTTAAAAGTGCCATCACGTTGATTGATGAAGAAAAAATCAGGAACAGAATAATCGTTTGTTATATAAATATCTGTAAAGCCATCTCCATTAATATCTGTTGTCACCATACCCAGACCGTATGCCCACTTTGCTAAGCCGGCTTTTTCTGTAACATCTTTAAATTTGTACAGTCCATCATTCTGATATAGTTTACCGGTAACATCCCAAAAACTTTGTGGATTTTTTTCAAAACCTGCAATAATATCGTTCAGATTCATTCTGAAGAAATGTGCATGATTCATTACAAAACAATCCAAATCTCCATCCTTATCATAATCAAAAAAGGAGGTTTGTGTAGATCGTGAAGGCTCATGAAGACCTAATGCCTGTGCCTGATCTTCAAAGGTTAAATCACCTTTATTAATTAAAAACTTATTATGCCGTTTAGACGGATCATCAGTTGGCCCACCTGTAGAAACATAGATATCTAGAAATCCATCCCGATTAATGTCAACCATGCTTACCCCATTACTCCAGCTTGATACATCGATACCAGCGCTTTGTGTAATGTTTTTAAATTTAAAATTGCCTTCATTTAAGAAGAGTTGATCTTTACCCTGATTAGAACACAGATAAACATCGGGCAGATCGTCATTATTTATATCGCCGATACCGACCCCTGCGCCATTATAGATATAATCCCAATTAAAGACATTCTCTTTCCCAACCAGATTTTCGCGAATTACATTTCTAAAATCGAGCCCTGTCTGGCTTGCCGGCAGCGATTGGAATCGGATGGAATTAGAGCTGTTGTTTGTTTGTTTAGAGCTTGAATTATCTGAACTACAGCTCGTTAGGAGCCAGATGATCGCTAATGATAAAAGTAATAGATGGTTTCGCATTTCGAGGTTAAAGATACCAAAGGATCAGGAATTAAAAATGCCGTTTTGAATCGTTCGATTAGGACTTAATTAATCAAAAAAGATATATCTATAAAAGGGGGAAATAAGTTTGTATTTTAGCAAGTCAAAACCTATTGAAATGAAAGAGAAAAAGCAAGTAAAAAAAGATACTGACTATCAAAAAGGTGATACTTATGAGGTAACTCCGGAAGGTTCATTGGGTCTTTTAGCATTAGGTTATCAAGGTCTGTTAAAATGGCGGGAAGCGAAAGAAAATGCCAAAGACGTTAGAGAAACCCGCATCCTAAATATTGATGCTTAACTCTTTATAAAGAAGAAAAAACACTATGAGTAATCCATATACTTCAGATAAAGTATTATTTTTTGGTTTGTCGAATGCTGATCTCACCACAATTGAAGCATTTGTAAAAAAAGGCCTGATGCCAAACATCGGATCTTTTATGAAAGCCAATTCAGTCGGTCAATTAACCGTTGTAGATCCACCTACATATGCGAACACATGGACGACGATTAACACTGGTATGTTTCTTCACGCCCATAATTTAGTTCATCTAACTAAACCAGAAGAAAAACAGTTAACATTAAATGATTCCGGCAACCGAAAAAGTAAATTTTACTGGGAAATTATTTCTGATCAAGGACTTAAAGCGCATCAATTCAATGCTCCATTTAGTTATCCGGCTCAAAAAATAAATGGCAATAATGTAAGTGATTATTTCTTTCAGGAATTAGAAGTAGCGGATAAAGAAGGTGTTGCCCGTTTTGCCGATGAAGATTCAAAAGATAAATTTCAACAATTCTTTAATTCAAGTAAATCAGAGGCGAAAGAACTTTTGCAGGACTTTTATACAGAAGAGATCCCGAATCATCTGGTTTTCAAAAGTTTGAAAAAGAAGATTCATACTTTTCTCAGTGAAGTTATTGCATTGGAAAAAATGGCTTTTCATGTGATCGAAAGTGGAGACTGGAATAGTTTGAGTTTGTATTACAACTCTTTAGCTCAAATTGTTTTTGCATTTACCCCTTACTCTTTTCACAAAAACAGTTCTTTATCTAAACAACTGCATATATGTTTTAAAGATACACTTCATAGGTGTTATACTTATTTAGATATGTCTTTTGGAAAGATATTAGCCCAGATCGATGAGTCAACTCCTGTTTTTTTAGTTTCTCAAACAGGTTATCTTCCATTTCATAGCTGGATCAATAAAATTAAAACCGACAAGGCAAATAATTACTACGAATATTCTTTACCGGGTTTTGTAATGTTACGCTCTAAAGCTATTGAAGACAGAAAAAGGCTTTATGGCTTGGGTGGCCAGGATATAGGACCGACTTTAATAGCATTATTAGATTTACCCTATGCTCAAAATTTCAATGGATCATTAATTTTAGAAGAAGAGTCAGCAAAGGCATTTACTAAATCAGTTGCCAGTTTTCAAGATGAAGCGTTTGAAATACAATCGAATACGCTGATTACCGAAGAACAGGTAATTGAACGATTAAATGATTTAAATTATATCGACGGCAAATCTTTTAGCAGAACTTACTGGCATCCTTATTTAGAAGCAAGGAAACAAATTTCGATGGGTCTGGTCGATAATGCAATATCATTATTTGAAAAAATAATTGAAGAGGAAAAAACAAACAACTGGGTGCACGGTCGTCTTGCAGGCTGTTTCTTAGCTAAACAAGACCTTGAAAAAACAAAACTTCATTTAGACAGATCTCTTGAATTAAAACAAAATGTACCTGAGTTTTTAATGCTTAAAGGGAGATTATTATTAGGAGATAGAAAACAAAGGTCTGCGCATAAAGCATTTCAGGAAGCAAGCGAAAATATTGGCAAAATAAGTGGTTTACATTATCAATGTGCCCAGTTCTACGCTCAAATGCAAATTTATGACAAGGCCTTAGAAGAGATTAATCTGGAGATAAAAAACAGTAAACACCCTGCATTTTACCTAACAAAAGCTCAGTACTTAATGGAGCTGAAACAATTAAAAAAAGCAATTGAACCCCTTGAAGAAGTCGTCGCATTACAGAATAAGCATGTTACTGCATGGTATATGATGGGTGACATATATTATAAAATGCAAGAATGGCAAAAAGCTGCAGATGCCTTAGAAAATGCAAAAATCAATTTCAAGTACGCGAACAATAAAAATATTGTCAGTAAAACCCGACAAATGCTGATTGAAATTTATTCCAGGCATTTAAAGCAACCTGAAAAGGTGCAGGAAATGGCAGATAATTATAAAAAGACTATTGCCTCAAAAGGTGTTATGACTGTTGTTTCAGGACTTCCAAGATCAGGAACTAGTATGATGATGCAAATGCTTGTAAATGGAGGGATGGAGGCTTTTACTGATGATAAAAGGGCAGCGGACGAAAATAACAAAAAAGGATATTATGAGCATGATGCTATAAAAGCGCTTGGTCAAAATGTACAAATTTTACAGCAGGTTGGAGATAAAGTTGTCAAAATAATATCCCATTTACTCGAACATTTACCGGTTTTATATCAGTATAAAATAGTTTTTATGGACCGAGAAATTGATGAAGTAATGAATTCTCAACATAAGATGCTTGGTCGTTTGGGTAAAGAGAGAGGTGAGGATAAAGAAAATTCTATTTCTCTTACCAATACATTTGAAGAAAGCAGAAGAAAGGCTATTTCATGGGCGGTAAGTAATAAAAGTTATGTTGATATACTGGTTGTGAAATATTCAGATATAATTGCTGACCCAATAAATAAAGCAAAAGAAATCAACGCATTTTTAGGTGGGCAACTGAATGAGATCGAAATGGCGAAAGTGGTAGACCCGACGTTATATAGAGAAAAATCAGAAAAGGTTAATTAAAGATTATGGCAAAAAGAATAGCAAAAAAAATAGTCTGGATTGGATGGGATGCTGCAGATTGGAAAGTAATCAATCCAATGATAGAGTTAGGATATATGCCTAATCTTGAAAAAATGATAAATGAAGGAGTGATGGGTAATTTAGCCACCCTAGACCCACCTATGTCTCCTACTTTATGGACAGCGATGTCTTGTGGTAAAAGACCATATAAACATGGAATTCATGGATTTACTGAAATTGATCCGTCAGGAGAAGGGGTTAGACCATGTTATGTATCATCAAGAAAAGTTAAGGCTATTTGGAACATGATGATGCAAAGCGGTATGAAATGTCACCAGGTCGGATGGTGGCCAAGCCATCCTGCTGAACCTACTAATGGTATTTATGTCTCTAACTTTTTTCAAAAAGCAAGTAAAAACCCTAAAAACTGGCCTTTATCACCAGGTGCAGTTCATCCTCCTGAAATGAGTGATACTTTTGCAGATTTAAGAGTTCATCCTAATCAATTAACGAAAGCGCATGTCGCTCCTTTTGTGACAGATTTGGATAACTTTGATTTCAATGACAAACAGTTAACAGAACGATTAAAGTCGATAAAAAAAGTAACGGCAGATGGTGCATGTATCCATAATGCAGCAACATATATTCTCGAAAAAGAAAAAGACTTCGATCTCCTTTGCGTTTATTATGATTGCATAGATCATTATTGCCATGGTTTTATGAAGTATCACCCTCCAAGAAGACCTCATATTCCGGAAAAACTTTATCGACATTTTAAAGATGTTGTTGCCAGTGGTTACCGTTGGCATGATATGCTTTTAGGGAGGATTTTAAATATGGTAGATGATGATACAATTGTCGTTTTAGTATCCGATCATGGATTCCACCCAGATCACTTACGCCCGGTTGCTTTACCTTTGAAAGAAGAACCAGCAGCTCCTGCCTTAGAACATAGCCCTTACGGAATATTTGTCGCAAAAGGACCAGGAATAAAAAAGGATGAAAGAATATACGGTGCAAGCCTTATTGATATGTGTCCGACTATGCTTGCTATGCTTGGCTTACCTATTGCAAAAGATTTTGATGGAAAAATCTTAATGAACATATTCGAAGAACCGGTTGACTTTGATGTAATCGACAGCTGGGAAAATGTTGAAGGAGAATGTGGAATGCATCCAAGAGATCTGGAAGTAGATCCGGAGCAGGCAAAAGAAGAAATGCAGCAATTAATTGATCTCGGCTACATTGAAGATCCGGGACCAAACGCAGAAGCAGCAATAGAACGTACAAATTTCTACAATAAATATTTTCTTGCCAGATCTTTTGTTAATGGTGGAAGACATGAAGATGCACTTCCACTGTTTGAAGAAATCTGGGAAGAAGATCGTAAAAATGCCCGATTCGGAGTTAGGCTTGTTAATGTCTATTTAGCCCTTGGTAAAATTACAGAAGCCAGAAAAGTGGTTGATGAAATTTTTGAAATGAAATTAAAAGATACTCCGAATTTAAATGTGCTAAGCGGTACCGTATATTTAAAAGAGAAAAAGTATAAAAAAGCCGTAAAAGAATTTGAGAAGGCCTTTAAAGCCAATCCTAAAATGGGTGGAATAAATATTCAACTGGCCAATGGGTATCACAATTTACGGATGTATAAAAAAGCTATTGAATCAGCTAATAGAGAATTAGAGTTTAATTACGAAAACCCTGAAGCGCACCGTTTACTTGGTGAAATATATTTACAAACTGAAAAATATTCCAAATCAATCGAGTCTTATTTAAATTGTATAGGGCTTAAATATCATATGCCAAACGCGCATCTTGGCTTAGCAAAAACACTTTTTAAATTAGAAGATTACGAACGGTCAGCTCAGGCCGCTGAAGTCGCTGTCGCTCAATTTCCAAGGTTTAAAGCTGCCAGAAACCTTTTAAAACGAATTTACACTTACAAATTAAACCAGCCTGAAAAATTAAATGCACTGGAAGAAGAGACTCAGGATTTATTCTTTAACAGAAGAACTATTAATGTAATTAGTTCTTTTAAAGAAGGGGGCGATCATGAGTTAATGCATATGCTCTTTAAAGGAGGTGCAAAAGTTGTAAAAGACAATGAAGATGATTCGGATGAATTACATCCGAATGGACATTATACTTTTTCTAAAACTCATGACCTGCATCATAATAAGTCTTTTTTAGAAAAAATTGATGCTGATGAAGTGCTGAAGGTAAATGCAACACTTTTACCATTTTTACCACGAGCTTTCAATTACAAAGTTGTTTTTATAGAGAGAGACAGCAACGAGATTTTAGATAACCAAAACAAAGCAAAAACTTTGAAAAAGAAAAAACGCAAAGGCAGTTTTGACCTTTTATCTTTATCTAAAATAAATTTAAAAATCGAACGCATTCAAAACTGGCTGAATAACAGAGAACATTTAGAGTTTATTCAATTAGATTATAATGATCTTAAGAATGAAAATCGAAAAGAAAAATTAAATGAAATAACAAATTTCCTTGAGCTGGATCTTGATGTGGAAAAAATGATTGCGGATGAAAACGCAACGGTAAATACAATCAATTAAAAAGCAATTACTGCTTTTTGATAAAAAGATTGAATACCATTTATTCTGACCTGAATAAAATAGCAATCACTATTTACAAGTTCTGACAGAATAAATTTATTTGCTCCTGCTAAAACGACACCTTCATCTTGACGGGCGAAAATATCACCTGATTTGTCGAATACTTCAATTACAACACGTGCATCTTTTTTTAAGTTATAAGTGACTGAAATAGAATTCTTATATAATGTGAGATCTGTAACTGTTAAATATGAAGCAAAATCATCGTCTAACTTAGATAAATTATTCGCATCCATAAATAAAAAATTCAATGGATGAGAATATTTAAAATAAGCATCAATGTTAAAAGATGAGTTTTCAAGATTAAGGTCAGCATAAACTCTGTACAATGAGTCTTTCAATTGCATTTTTATACCTTTTGTTTTTTCTTCCAGCTGTTTCAAATATTGATTTACGGTAGAAATTTCCGAAAAAGCATTTAGCAAACTATCCCGACTTGTTCGATGTTGCTTTTTGACTTTATTCAAATCCGATTTACAACGAATTAAATCTATTCTTTTATTTTTTAAAAGATCACATTCTCTTTCCTTTTCTGCAATCAACTCATTCGTTCTTAGAAATGATTTTCTTGATTCAACAATGGAATTCTTTAAATCATCCGACAACTCATTTTCCAATTGCAATCTCAAATCTTTTACAAGCGGGAAATAATTTTTCGACAAGTAACTTCTCAAATCTTTTACAACAGCATTTCTATCTTCCATTGATAAAATATTGCCTTTGTTTTTAACATATGAAGCAAAAAGTTGTGTTATTTTCAGAGCTTCTTCTTTAGACACAACTGCTTCAAGCTCTTTTTTTCTGGCCTCTTTAAATGCCTTTAAAACAATTTTTGCGGAAGCATTACCCGTTTGATTATTGTTCTCTAAATAGGATGAAATCTGATTTTCATATTTTAAAAGAATATCAACAACCTTATCCGGATCTTCAATTTTAAATTTACTCGTAGCAACAATAAAACTCTTAAGTTCAGCTTCGTTGATGATTAATTCCTGCTGTGCCAATAAAGATATGCTACCGGAAAAAATCAATAATAAAATCGCAATGAATCGAAAAATCATTTATTTAGTTTATAAGAATCTAATGATGCATTATTATTTGAAGCCAGTAAAATAATTCCTTTTCGGGTTTTTACCCATTCCATGTCTTTTAAATTTTTATTTAAAAGCAGGCCTGATTCCTCTTGAGAAACTGCTTTAAATGCACCTTTCCCATTTCCAATTAAGACGCTTCCAACTCCGGCATCATAACTTGGTGTTTCTACTTCAGTATCAAAATTATTTCCGGCCAGAATAACATCCATATTACCGTCTTCATTAAGATCATTTAATAAAATCGCGTTAACAGGCGCAAGCTGAGCATAAGCCGGTAAACTTTTTTTCACAAATCCATTTGTTGTATTTTCAAAATACGAAGTAGAAAAATCTTTTACGGAATAATGAATACTTTTTTCAAGTTTTTTTTCAGGCAGCACTTCAAAGATTTTTGCATTAGCAAAATCTTCATAGCTTTTAAATTTATCTGATATAAATGGCATTTGCTCCGAACTACAATCTTTTCCTCTTAACAAATAAGGATTACCATCATCGTACTTTGCTAAAACAATATCATTTGTACCGTTATCGTCAAAATCATTAAAATATATATCTAAAGGCTTTTTGTCGCTTGCGTGAAACTTATTGTTAAGACCAAGATTACCGGCTATTAAATCATTATCCCCATCATTATCAAAATCATATGCAACTATTGAATTCCACCAGCCACGATTTTCATAAGAAAAATAATCATTTGTCTTTTTATTGAATTCATTTGAATCATTCTGAATAAAAACTTCAATATTCATCCATTCTCCTACAATAATCAAATCCTGTTTTTTATCCTGATTTAAATCCACCCATATCGCATCATTAGCCAATCCCAATTTCACTAAATCCTTTGCTTTTTCTTTGGTTATATCAACCATTGTCCCATTCTGATTTTCCAGTAAACTGGATTGTGCAAAAATCGGATAGTTACCCGGTATTAATCTGCCACAAACAAAAAGGTCGATATCTCCATCTCCATCATAATCGTTTGCAATAACTTTAGATCCGCTATGATTTTGATCCTGAACTAATCTGCTTTCATCATATTCAAAAACACCATTCCCATTATTTATATAAATACGATCTTTTAATGCAGGACCATAAGGTCTAAATTCATTCCCGCCAGTCACAACATATAAATCCTGATCTTCATCTCCATCAATATCAAAAAAGACAGCACCTAAATCTTCAACTCCTTTACTCGATTTAAAAGCATCAATATTTGTTTTATTAAATCCACCATCAATACTTTGTTTAAATAAAACAGATTCCTGCATTCTTGGACCACTGACAAATACGTCATCCAGACCATCATTATTAATATCGCCTACTGCGATAAAGGGACCTAACCTACTTTGGCTATGGGGTAGTAAAACTTCATTTTTAAAATCATTAAAAGGGTTTTCCTGATGTTTCCATTTGCCAATATCTCCTTCCATTGAAAGCTGAGAAAACAATGGTTCTTTTTTGGGTGGATGTACAAACTTTTCTTTTTCAAAACTCTCAATGTTATGTGTTTGATTTAATTCAGGATTAATCAAAAGTTTTGAAGATCCATTTAAACAAATTAATCTAATACTATCAACTTTATGATTTTTTTTAATCCCAAAATGAATGAGTGATTCAGAAACAGAAAAATATCCTTTTACTGAATTCAATTCCTGATATTGCACTTCATCGCCACTATAACAATAGGCTTTAAGTAAATGATTATCGGGATGTGGATTAAATTTTAGTTTTATAAATGAAGCATCAGAAATATTTGTGGCTTTATTCTCATATAAAAAGGCTTCTGCATTCATATTATTGGTTACCAAATCTAAATCTCCATCCAGATCTAAATCACTGTAAACAGCTCCATGAGAAAAGGAAGGTTTGGAATTAAGCCATTTATCAGAAACATTATTAAAAAGAAGTTCACCTTTATTTTCGAAAAAATAATTATTTACCGGCACGGAAGGAAACATTTCAACCCGTTCAAGAATATCAAGTCGCTCGCCTGATTGATTTTTATTTTTAATTTCTTGTTCCACATCACGATGTCTTGCATCCCTTTTAACACCATTACTAATAAAATAATCTTTATGTCCGTTTAAATTATAATCGGCAAGTAATGCACTCCAACTCCAGTCGGTTAAACTGGCAGATATCATATTAGCAATTTCACTGTAAGCCTGACCGTGGTGATTCAGTTGAAGGGTATTGAACATAAATTGTTTCTTAAAACCCTTTTGATTTACCAGATAGTAAAAGTTTGAAGGGTTCATCGCTGCCATCAAGGTTTTATTTCTGACTCTGTCTGGTGAAGTCATATCTACCACAGCAATATCAGGCCAGGTATCATTATTAATATCTGCAATATCGCAGCCCATACTGAAATGACTTGTATGCTGCATTTGCTGGTTTATTTGGTTAGTGAAAGTTCCATCCTGATTATTGATGTAGAGAAAATCCGGAATCAAGTAATCGTTGGTTACATATATATCAGGATATCCGTCTTTATTCAGATCTGAAACGACTGCTGCCAGACCAAAACCCCAATCCTGAAGACCTGCTTTTTTTTCTGAACGGATAAACTTTCCATTTACATTTTCAAATAAGATATTTCCGTACTGTTCAAGTTTGCCCGGTTTTGAAATATAATCTTCATAGGTGGCTATCTTATCCTTAGTTGATTTAATGCCTTTAAATTGATCTTGAAAATCAATGTGTTTTAACATGAAAAAGTCCATATCTCCATCAACATCGAAATCGATCGGCACCAATTGGGTTGAAAGGCCCGAATCCTGAAGATTAAATGCGTCGATCTTATTTGAAAAAGTTAAGTCTTTATTATTGATCCATAACTGATTTGGACTGTCTTTATACTTTTTTCGGGTTCCTGCATTTGAAACATATAAATCCATCCATCCATCTCCATTAAAATCCCATGGAGTAGCGCTTATTGTCCAGTGATTATTATCTAAACCGGATGACTGGGTTATATCTTTAAAACTTAATTTATCTGAGTTCAGATATAAGGCATTTGAGACCAGATTTCCGCAAAAAAACAAATCGGGAAGGCCATCATTATTGAAATCTGCAACGGTGGTTCCACCTCCCATGTAAAAATACTCCGACATAGCAAAATTCAGGTCTTTCGTATCAATATTTACGTTATTAAAGCGTAATCCTGTTTTTTCAGAAGGTAAAATCCGGAACAAATGATGATCAGGATGACCTTTTTCACCCCTTTGATGATTAGCGTAATCTGTTGAGTTACAAGCACTAAAGAATATCAGTGCAAGCAGATAAAAGGCGAATGTTTGTTGTGATCTTTTCAAGGCTGTGAGCAAATATAAATTATAGGTGCAAATTTTAGTTAAGATTATCGTTTTGTATTATATTTACCATAATATTTAGGCAATAATTAACTAGATATAAACAAAATTAATTAATAACCTTAAATTCATTATGATGAAACAAACACTTCTAGCTAGAGTATTTGGTTTATTAACGATCGCAATTTTATGTTGCGGAGTTTTAGTAAATGCTCAGTCTAAACAAAAGTTTACAATTAAGAAAAAAGGTCAGCCTGTTGCTAAACAGAGCCAGGCAACATCTTTAGATCAGAACACAGGTAAACTACAAATGGAGAAGGGAACAAAAATGACTCCTCAGTCTCCAAGAAAATTATCTGATTTACCTGCTGATCAGCAAGCAGAGAAATCAGCGACTTTAGCTAACAGATCGCCGAGAAAGCAATCAGCTAACAATACGGTTACTCTTAAAAAGAAGCCGGCAAATGCTAATGCCAGAAAGGTAAACAAGCCTAAGTTTGATGTTGCAAAGTTTAAAGCAAAAGAAAAAGCTAAGGTAAATCAGGAAGACCTTAGAAAGAATTTCCAAATAAAGACAAAATCAAAATAAACCTTTATAGCTATGAAACAAATTAGAAAAAACAATTTTTTACCTGAAATTGATAGCGTAAAAAGCAAACTAGCTGCCTATGGAGCTGTTGCTGCTTGTGTTTTAGCTTCAGGTACAGAAGCTCAGGCTCA
>JAHDHT010000021.1:1926-4868 GCA_020631175.1 Chitinophagales bacterium | reverse complement strand
TATACTATAATTTAATTCCGGGTTCGACCTCTGCCGTATATGATGCTCCGCCTTGTACATCGACTGGTGGTGCTTATTACGCTGGTTATATTGCAGCGGCTTATTTACTGCCATTGCAAACAACTATTCCGGGGCCTTTTTTAATAGCTTCAGCGCCTTTTACAACAGTTTATGCAGGCTCGTTTTCAAATTCTTTTCCTGGTGCATCATTTATTGCTGCTGAATTTGCAGGTGCAGATGGTACACACTATGGATGGGTAGAAGTAGCTTTCAATCCTGATGGATCTGTTACTTGTCTTAACACCGGTTATAACGGTTGTTCAGTAGAAGAGGTAGCTGCCGCAGGTGCTGCTGCAGGTACAGAATGTATTGCGGTTGGTGATGCGACAACAAATACAGCTAATGAAGCTTGTACTGCTGCTGTATGTGCTATTACTCCTGTAGATAACGGTGATGCAGCGTGTGATGATGCAGGTACTGATATGGATCCTGCTGATGATACGTTTACATTCTCTATAACAGTTAATCAGGGTGATGCAGCAAACTTCCCGACTTTCTCTGATGATCAGGGTAATACAGGTGTTGCTTATGGCGGATCTCAGGCTTACGGTCCTTTCCCAATTGCAGGTGGTGCTGTAACCATTAATTTTACAGATGATACTGATCCTAACTGTGTTAATTCAATCACTGTTCAGCCTCCAGCTACTTGTTCGGATGCTGTCGCAGTTTGTAGCTTAACTTCCGCTGGTCTTGTTGCCGGTGCTTGTGATAATGCAGGTACGACTGCAGAAGACAACACAGCCGATGGTGACGATACATTTGAATTAACCGTAAACGCTACAGGCATGAATACAGCAGCCACATACACTATTTCGGGTGATGTTACCGGTACAGGAACTTATGGAACTCCTTCTACTTTCCCTGGATTAGCGGCTGATGGATCGACTCTAACAATAACAATAACTGATGATGGTGATCCTAACTGTACCATCACAGAGACTGTAACTGCTCCAGCAGCTTGTTCGATGGATTCACCTACCACTGATATTCCTACATTATCTGAATGGGGATTAATCACTTTAATGTTATTATTAATGTCGTATGGTTCTATCGCTTTAACAGCTACAACGCGTTTAGCAGGTGTTAGAAATAGAAATATCAATTTACCGGGTGGTAAGATGTTCTCTCTTCCATTTGATAATGCGATCTATAGAAAAGCATTAATGATTACAGCATTATTAGTAGCTGGTGGTTTTGTAGCAAGTATCGCTACAATAGGTACTGTTTTAGCAAGCGATATTATCGGTTCTGCAATTGCAGGTCCTGTTTTCGCTT
Organism: Chitinophagales bacterium; assembly: GCA_020631175.1. Lineage (GTDB taxonomy): Bacteria > Bacteroidota > Bacteroidia > Chitinophagales > JAHDHT01 > JAHDHT01. The sequence continues at coordinate 3,533 of JAHDHT010000021.1, read as the reverse complement.
ACTTAGGCCACTTATTATACTTAATCGAAACAAAAAGAAAGAAGTAATCTTTCTGAATAAATCAATAAAAAGCCCGATACAATTGTATCGGGCTTTTTTTATTGATTGAAGTACAATCAATAATTCCTCCGTCTATACTTTCCAAACTTTGAAATTTATAGTATTTTAGAATGAACATCTAAATTGGCCAAATCATAAAACCAATTTGTGTTATGAGATTTCTAATATCTTGCTCCTTCATATTATTGTTTCCAATATTTGTTTTTGGACAATCCTTTATTGAATCTGCTACTCAAATAGGAATAAATGGGTCTCCCGGCTTAAGTGAATCAGGCGGTATAAGTGTCTTTGATTTCAATTCGGATGGTCATCCTGATATCACATACGGTACACAAAATGGTAATGAAATAATCTTCTACGAAAATCAAGGTGATGGTACTTTCAGCCAGGTATTTTTTAACATCCCCAATTCGTCTTTGCAATATCAAATTCTATGGGTTGATATTGAAAATGATGGTGACCATGATTTGTTTTTTACATGTTATAATGACTTAAACAAACTCTATTTAAATGATGGAAATTTTAACTTTACAGATGTTTCCTCTTCATGTGGTATTCAACAGGTAATCAGTAAAAGTCATGGTGCTGTTTTTGGCGATATTAATAATGACCGCTATTTGGATTTATTTATTTCTGAAAGAACAGCAACACATTCTCAACTTTACTTAAACAATGGTGATGCAACATTTACTGATATAACTCACATAAGCGGTTTAGATACAAGTCTTATCAAAAACTTTTGTTCTATTATGATAGATTTTGATAAAGACGGAGATCTTGATTTATATAAGAGTAATGAAAAAAATGCTCCTTCAAACGAACTTTGGAGAAATGATGGCAACCTATTTTTGACCAATATCGGATCATTTTATAATGCTGATGTTGTGATGGATGCAATGAATGCCTGTGCTGCTGATATCAACAACAATGGAAATCTTGATATCTATATTACAAATACACAAGTACATACGAATCCGGGAAACGTAATGCTAAAAAATAATTTCCCGGCTCCATTTACGAACATTCAAAATCCATCAGGTACTGGTGTTTATGAATTTTGTTGGGGGGCATCGTTTGCTGATTTTGATAATGATGGATTTCAGGATTTGTATGTTTCGAATTCAGAGCCTTCTAATTCAGAAAACTTTTTATATCTAAACAACGGCGATGAAACATTCACTCAAATAGCAAGAAGTGAAATGCCAAAAGATACGAGCAGAACTTACTCCTGCAGTGTCGGTGATTTAAATAACGATGGTAAAGTAGATGTTTTAAATGGCGTTTTTGGTCCGGATAGTTTTGAGGTTTACTTAAATAATATGGTCTCTGTTGGAAATTATGTTAAGATTAAATTAGACGGCATTCAAAGTAATATAGATGGCATTGGAAGTTGGATTGAAGTTTTTGCCAATTCAAATACCTATACCCGATTTACACAATGTGGCACCGGTTATCTCTCTCAGGAAAGTCAATATCACCATGTGGGTATAGGCTCCGCAATAAACATCGATTCCATTAAAGTTCGATGGCCTTCAGGTATTGTAGAT
>JAHDHT010000021.1:0-1826 GCA_020631175.1 Chitinophagales bacterium | reverse complement strand
GCATGGTCGTCACATCTCGATCCGGCAGATTCGGTTCGCATTGATATCTCTCCGGCTTCTATAGGTAACATTAGTTCTTATCCTACAAATTGGGCAGATTATCCATCATTTTATGATATCACCAACGGTGGGGATAGTAGTCAGGGACATGCGATTAATCCTTCAACAGGTCAGGCATACGTTCCTCAAATGCGATGTCGTGCTGATTATGCGAGAGTATTAGCTGAGTTCTGGGCTGATGGACCTGATTCGGAAACACCACCCGGACATTGGTTTTCCATTTTAAATTATGTGAGTGAACATCCTTCTTTTGTAAAACAATACAAAGGTAACGGTCCGGTATTAGGCGATTTAGAATGGGATGTGAAAGCTTATTTTTCTTTAGGCGGCCCTGTACATGATGCAGCTATTGCAGCCTGGAGTGCTAAAGGCTGGTATGATTATATTCGTCCTGTTTCAGCCATTCGTGCAATGGCAGATTTAGGGCAGTCAACTGATCCCGGTGCTGCTTCTTATCATCCGGCAGGTATCCCTTTAATTCAAAATATTATCGAAATAGTGGAAGCAGGTGATGCTTTGGAAGGAAGTAATGGTGAGCATATCGGTAAAATAAAAATTTACGGATGGAAAGGACCTGATTATATTTTTAATCCGGATACAGATATGGCCGGGGTTGGATGGATACTAGCGGAAAATTGGTGGCCTTATCAAAGACCAAGTTTTGTGACACCTCCATTTGCAGGTTATGTTTCCGGGCATTCTACTTTTTCAAGAGCTGCTGCTGAAGTGATGACGGCATTAACCGGTGATGCTTTTTTTCCGGATGGAATGGGCCAATTTTCTGCCACAAAAGATCAGTTTCTGGTTTTTGAAGAAGGCCCTTCTGAAGATATTGTTTTACAATGGGCAACTTATAGAGATGCTTCCGATCAATGTTCGCTTTCCAGAATATGGGGCGGCATTCATCCACCTGCTGATGATATTCCCGGGCGTTTAATGGGAGAAAAAATTGGGCAAAGAGGTTTTGAATATGCCCGCTATTTTATTGAAGGTTTAAGATGTAATGATGACAGTTTGTATCATGCCATCATACCGCCTAATCAAGTTCTTTTTGGAGCGGATGTTATTGAATCGGAAGGAAAAGTAAAGAAGGTAGACATAAAATATACAGCAACGCAATGCATCGAATTGAAAGCAGGTTTCGCAGTAGACGAAGATTTCAATTTTGAAGCTGTAATTGAAGATTGCGATTGATTTAAATTATTTTAAGTTTTAGCTTAATCTACAAAGCAAGTAGTGATTAGTCGTCAAAATAGCCGATTTAGCGTATAAATGCAGCATTGGCTTTAGATCTTTTTTAGAGGCGAATGAATTCGCCTCTACATGTCTCGAAGCCGGAACCCGGCAAAATAGCCGCGATTGCAGTGGAAACCCGTACCTTTTGAATGCACTGAAGCAATGGCTGATGCAGGCTGACCGGCGGGAAGACAAGACAGCCTTATGCTGAAGCGCTTGAAAAAGGAACGCGTTGCAACGGAAAGCGCGCCAAAAGCCTGAACAGTGCCCTAATCTATCGCTTCAAATCTTTAATATCAATTTCAATTTTGTATCTTCATTAATTGATAAAAACTATAAACTAAATATTAAAACATATCATTATGAAAAAACAATTCACTTTAGCCTTATTGGCTATTTGTATTTGCGTTGGTTTTCAGGCAAATGCACAATCTCAGGCAGAGATTGATGAAGTCAATGAGTTGATTTCTATTTACCAGCAAAAAGGTAATAGCCAGATGGTTCAGCAATTGCAGGACAAATTAGATCAG
>JAHDHT010000258.1 GCA_020631175.1 Chitinophagales bacterium | reverse complement strand
CAGTAATACATCATTAAGAACTACATATGATATTGCTGTTAATGAATTACAAAGAGAAAATTATTACTCCTCTTTATATGGTTTTAATCTTATTAAAAATATTAAAGATCAACCAATTTATGATCAATTAGAAGAACCTGATAAAACTCTTATTGATATTTCTGATATTCACTTTATAACGATTAATGAGATAACAATATTAGAAGATTGTTTAGAAGAGCGTTTGATTGATCCAGCATCATTATATGGTGAAGTATTATTTGACTTTCAGGTTGTGAGGAACATAATTAATATTTACCCTAACCCAGTTAATAATGAAATACATTTTAACTTTAACATCAATGAAAATTATGTTTATGAAATACACGACACAAATTATAAGCTAATAAAAATTGGAGTAGTCGATGAGGGAAATCAAAGTCTGAGTACAAATGAAATCGATCAGGGCTTTTATTTTATTAATTTGACAAATTCTTCAGGTGAAAAATATACAGGTAAATTTGTTAAAATAGAATGACCAGTTTATAATTTTAGAGCTTGTAAGATTTTTTCAACTGTTCGGATGGAAAATACAGATCATTAAATTTTTTCGGTTTTAAACTTGAACTTGCGTTTGACACTTACCTTGAAATTTCCGGTCTTCTCGCTTCTCGCAGGCAAAGCCGATCGCGCATCTCGGATCTAACTTGAGTTTGACACTTGGATTTTAAAAAACATTTTCGATTATGAACCGCAAGTTCCCTCCGCTTCGGTCGGGAGAATTCTGTTTTCAAGTCTGAGCTACAAAGTACCGTGCTACAAAACAGTTGCGTTTATGTTTTGCACTTGAATTTTAATAAGCATTTTCGATTATGAACCGCAAGTTCCCTCCGCTTCGGTCGGGAGAATTTCTTTTTTCGGTTTTGAACTTGAACTTGCGTTTGACACTTACCTTGAAATTTCCGGTCTTCTCGCTTCTCGCAGGCAAAGCCGATCTCGTTTCTCGAATCTAACTTGAGTTCGGCACTTGAATTTTAATAAGCATTTTCGATTATGAACCGGAAGTTCTACTTCGACAAGTCTCAGTACAAGCCTCCATCGTGGTCGGGAGAATTCAGTTTTCGTGTCTGAGCTACAAAGTACTGAGCTACAAGAACCGCGATAGCGATTGCAGCGGTAGCCTCTTTGGATGAAGTTTAGTGCCGCTTTTGTTCAGGAGGCTGACGAAGGAAGACCCCTGAACAAATTAGCAGCACTTACTGAAGCCGAAGTGCCTACAAGCGGAAAGCGCGGCCATCGCCCTAATTAAGAAATTATAACAGACAGTACACCCGAGAAATCTCTTTTCTACGTTCCTTTTAGTAATTTTGTCACCGTTTTGAACTATACATCCTGTATTTATGTCGATTAAGGAATTTAAGAAATATAATAATATCGCCGGCTGGGCATTATTTGCGATCTCTACGCTGATTTATGTCTTTACAATGGAGTCGTCGGCAAGTTTTTGGGATTGTGGTGAATTTATCGCTGCGTCTTACAAATTACAGGTGGTTCACCCGCCGGGAGCGCCCTTGTTTTTAATGATCGGGCGATTCTTTACCTTATTTTCATTCGGTAATCCGGAAATGGTTTCGGTTACGATGAACCTGATGTCGGCACTTTGCTCCTCCTTTGCGATGCTATTCCTCTTCTGGATAATCACGCATCTGGCGCGTGTTGCCTTTGTTGGTCGTGGCGCTACTGAAATCAGTACCGGCGATATGATTGCCATTTTAGGTGCCGGTTTTGTGGGTGGATTAGCGGGTACATTCTGCGATTCGATCTGGTTCTCAGCTGTTGAAGCAGAGGTATATTCAATGTCATTGTTCTTTACTGCATTAGTCGTGTGGCTTATGTTTAAATGGGATGAACATGCAGATGAACCACATGCCGACCGTTATCTGGTGCTCATTTTCTTCTTAATGGGCTGTTCGATCGGTGTGCACTGGTTGAATCTCTTAACCATTCCGGCATTGAGTTTTATCTACTATTTCAGAAGATATAAAGCGAATATTCTTGGACTTGGTATTACGGCTGTTCTTTCGGTGGTGATCCTTTTCTTCATTATGAATTTTGTGATTACAGGAATAACCGATATGGCGAATGCCTTCGAAATTATGTTCGTGAACAGCTTTGGTTTACCCTTTAATTCCGGGGTATTCTTCTTTTTAATTTTATTCTTTGGTTTACTGGGTGCAGCATTATGGTTCGCCAGAAAAAGAGATCTTCCATTACTGTTTAATGCCTTAATGAGTTTCGCAGTGATGCTGATCGGTTTCTCAACGATTTTCACAACAGTTATTCGTGCAAATGCGGATACGCCAATTAATATGAATGCGCCAACCGATATGCCAAGCCTGATGTCATTCCTCAAAAGGGAGCAATATGGTGAGCGACCATTGCTAACCGGTCCCTGGTATTATTCGAAAGTTACCGATATCGATGAGTATGCGAAACGTTATTCGAAAGGGGAGGATGGGTATGATATCGTTGGTAAGAAATTCAGATATGTTTACGATCGTAATGAAACAACTTTCTTCCCAAGGATGCATTCGCCTGAAGAATCGCATATTCCGAAATATGAAAATTGGGTTGGCTTAAAATCCGGTCGAAAACCGAATTGGGGCCATAACATTAAATTCTTCTGGCGCTATCAATTGGGATGGATGTATTGGCGTTATTTCAGCTGGAACTTTATTGGAAGACAAAATGATATTCAAGGTTTCGGTGGCGTAAAAGACGGCAACTGGCTGAGCGGTATTTCATTTGTTGATAATGCGCGCTTAGGTCCTCAAGGTGATTTACCCGATTATAAAAAGAATAATCACGCCCGAAATACCTTCTTTTTTATACCATTAATTATAGGTTTGCTCGGAGCGATATTCCATTTCTTTAAAGATACCAACCGCTTTCTGGTGATTATGACATTATTTGTGTCGACCGGAATTATGCTGATCGTTTATGGTAATTCGCCGCCCGTCGAGCCAAGAGAACGGGATTATATTTTCGCCGGTTCGTTCTGGGCCTTTTCTATCTGGGTAGGCCTCGGTGTAATGGCGATTTATGAAATTCTTAAAAGTAAGGTCGACGGAAAAGTCGCTGCTATTATTGCTGTAGTATTAGCGTTTATCGCACCAATGATTATGGGTTTCCAGGGATGGGATGATCACAATCGTAACGGTAGAACTATGGCACGTGATTTCGCTAAAAACTATTTAGAATCATGCGAACCTAATGCTATCCTTTTCACGCAGGGAGATAATGATACCTACCCTCTATGGTATGCTCAGGAAGTGGAAGGTATTCGCCCTGATGTTCGTATTGTGAATCTTAGTTTATTAGGTGTGGACTGGTATATTAATCAGTTAAGAAAGGCAAGTAACGGTGCGCCTCCGGTGAAGATGAGTTTTACTCCGGATAAATATCGGGGAGACACCAGAAATTATATTCAATATAGTGAGAACACACAATTGGTGCCTCCTTCTGAAAGTCTGGAGTTGTCGAGTATGGTGAATTTTATGGGAAGTGAAAAATCCCGAAATCGTCGTACTACCAGAAGTGGTGAGTCAAGAAATTATTTCCCGACGAAAAATTTAAAAATTACGGTAAATCAGGCAGACATACTTAAACATAAAGTCGTTGCTCAGGAAGACATTAGTCAAATTGTGCCGGAAATGAAGTGGCGCATGAAGAATGGTACCTTAATGAAGAATGATATTATGATGCTCGACATCATAGCGACTAATGCGAAAAATGGATGGGAGAAGCCTATTTATTTTGCGGTGTCGATTAATCCATCCAGCTTTTTAGGGATGCAAAAATATTTTCAATTGGAAGGATTTACTTATCGTTTTGTACCTATTGATGCAGGTAATCTGGGAGGATATACCGGCAGAATTCAAACCGATAAAATGTATGATAATCTGATGAATGATTTCACTTTTGGAGGGATGGAAGTACCGGGCATTAATACCGATGAAACCGTTCGTCGAATGGTGTCGAACTTAAGATCAAACTACGCCAGATTGTCAACAGCATTAATCGAAAAAGGTGATTTTGATCGTGGTGTTGAAGTGATGGAATATGCTTTGAAAGTGATGCCGAATGAAAATGTACCTTTTGATTTTTTCTCTATTTTTGGTGTGGAAGCTTTTTATGACGCTAACAAACCCAATAAAGCAGTTGAACTTTCTAAGGAAATCAGCCATAACTTATTACAGGATATGGAGTTTGTAAAAGGTTTACCAAGACAATATAAACTGGCTTATCAGAAAGAATATGAATTAGCTGATTTAGGGATGCAGCAATTGCTCACTTTAGCAAGTAAGAATCAAAAAAATAATTGGGTATACGAAGTTAAAGATCGTTATGAAAATGCGATCGACCCGATTTTTAAACGATAGTTTTTGACAAACAGAATTAAAGTGTTTAATGAATCGACTATTTCTTTTTTGAAAAAAAAATGGAAAGTCGTTTTATTAAGCACTTTTTTTTTGTGTTACATTACACAGCTTCAGGCGCAAAAAAAGCTGTCAAAAACGAATGCTGCATTTTTATATAAAGAAACAAACTATTGTATTTTAGAAGTCGATCATACTAGTGAAGATCGGGCTGTTGTATTAAATGTCTGGATGAAGTCGGCCAAGAAATCTGAAACGCGGCATACTGCTGATATGGAATTCTCTTTTTATTCAGATACCAAACAGCGTAGTCCTTTTTATAAAGTTCGCATTGATACAATCGTCAACCTTGTTTCAGATTATTACTTTGTGCAGTTAAAATTTCCCTCCAGTATAAAGAACAGCTATGTGAAATTTACAGCACAGGTTTCCGGAGTAGCTTATTTGCATAAGTATTTAGGTAAACCGGAAGTAAGTT
>JAHDHT010000257.1 GCA_020631175.1 Chitinophagales bacterium | reverse complement strand
AGCTTGCTTTTTCGAAGGCTGACAGCGGAAGACAAGAAAAGGCTTAGCTGAAGCATGTGGCAAAGCAGCGCGTACAAACGGAAAGCCGGAGATGCCACCCAAAAAAACCATTTCCAAGCCTGAAAAGCATCTCTTTTTCGCAAGGAAATCTATGAAAATTGAGGGCAATTTGCGTACATGAAACAGCTTATAAATGAAGTACTAAATCAGGTCTAAAAAAAAGCTAAATCTTTCTTGATTTATCCCTTTAAAAGCGTGCGAAAACCTCAAAGAATGACTACCTTTGCGGTCGAAAAAGTAAGGTGATTTTGATTACACGCAACACAAAAGCAAGAATTTTCAAGAGCGGCTTCATGCTAACGCTGATTTTCACGCTGTTTTTGAGCTTTTCATCCTTCGCTGCAGGAGACAAAGGTGGCAAGTTTAATGTTACCGACATGATTTTCCATCACATCACTGATGCGCATGAATTTCATGTAGTTGGCGATGTAACTGTTCCATTACCAATTATTGCTTACCACCCGAACGATGGTTTGACGATGTGTATGTCGAGCAAGTTCGATCATGGTCATGCGGAATACAATGGTTACAAATTGAGTCATGGTGTTTTGAAGCGGGCAGACGGTTCAAGTTTCTATGATTTTTCGATCACGAAAAATGTGTTCACGCTTTTATTAGTTTTCACTCTACTTACTTTCCTTTTCACAAGAATGGCTTCTTTCTATAAGCGCACGAATGGTAATGCAGCACCAAAGGGCGTGAATAAAATTTTAGAGCCTTTATTCTTATTTGTTAAAGACGAGATTGCCTTGCCGAACATCGGTGAGAAAAAATATATGAAGTTCGTGCCGTATCTGGTAGCGATCTTCTTTTTCATTTTGTTTCTGAATTTGATTGGATTGGTACCCTTCTTCCCGGGAAGTGGTAATGTGACAGGAAACATCATGGTGACTTTAGTGCTGGCGGGTTTTACAATGCTGGTAACTAATTTCAGCGGGAACAAACATTACTGGATGCACATGTTGGCTCCGGATGTCCCTAAATTTTTATATCCGATTCTGGTACCGATTGAATTACTGGGAATTTTGATTAAGCCTTTCTCTTTAATGATTCGATTGTTCGCAAACATTTCTGCGGGCCACATTATCATTTTGAGTTTGGTGAGTCTGGTTTTCATTTTCTCTTCAGTGGATGGATATGCCGGGCAGAGTACCGGAGGTGGAGTAATGGGTGCTGCATTAGCGGTTCCATTCGTCATCTTCATGAACGCGATTGAATTGTTTGTGGCTTTTCTTCAGGCCTATATTTTCACAATGCTGAGTGCATTGTATATAGGGCAGGCTGTTGAAGAACCGCATCATCATTAATAATTTTTTAAACCTTTAAAACCAATTAAAATGGTAGGAGTAGGATTAGCAGCAATCGGAGCCGGTTTAGCAGTAATAGGTGCTGGATACGGTATCGGTAACATCGGTGGTAAAGCGATGGAAGGTATTGCACGTCAGCCTGAGGCTGGTGGAGATATCAGAACTGCAATGATTATCGCAGCAGCACTTGTGGAAGGTGCGGCACTTTTCGCGATCGTTGTAGGTCTTATTGCAGCAGGTCAAGCGGCCGGCGCATAAGCTGAAAACTCAAAAAAATTAAATGTCCCGTGAAAACCGGGCATGCCGGCACGGGACATTTTTTAAAAAATTGAACAGATGAATATGACAATATTAAATTTCATACTATTACTTGCCGGAGGTGGCGATGGTGGCGGAGGAAATCCATTGATGACTCCACATCTTGGTTTATTCTTTTGGACGGTTCTCATTTTCGTTTTATTCTGGTTATTGATGGGCAAGTTTGCTTTCAAACCGATTGCAATGGCTTTAAAAAACCGTGAAGATTCGATTAACGATTCTTTAGCGGCTGCTGAAAAAGCGAAGGAAGAAATGGCTGCTTTAAATGCAGAGAACGAGCGTATCATGATTGAAGCGCGTGAAGAGAAAGCGAGAATTTTACGTGAAGCTAAAGAAGAAGGTGATCGTTACATTTCTAATGCTAAAGAAAAGGCATCTGCTGAGGCGAAAAAATTAGTGGATAATGCCACTTTAGAAATTACCAATCAGAAAAATGCTGCGATTCAGGAAGTGAAGAATCAAGTAGGAATGTTAGCAGTGGAAATGGCAGAAAAAGTATTAGGTAAAGAATTGAAAGATCAGAAAGATCAGCAAAATTATGTTTCTGATTTAATTTCTAAAATCGATTTAAACTAAGCTATGTCATCAAGCCGTATAGCACCCCGTTACGCTAAGTCGCTCTTAGATCTCGCTCAGGAAAGAGGAAACCTGAAAGAGGTTTATGATGATATACGCGGTTTATCTAAAAGCATTAGCGGCAGTAAAGAGTTGTTTAATTTGCTGAAGAATCCGATTGTAAAATCGGATAAAAAGCAGTCAATTTTAAAAGCAATCTTTTCCGGTAAAGTGCAGACTTTAACGGATGAATTTATTCAGATCGTTGCCAGAAAAGGAAGAGAAAATCACATTCCTGAAATTTGTGATGCTTTTGTAAGCCAGTACAACAAATTACATAAGATTACTAAAGCTAAATTAGTTTCTGCTTCTGCAATTGATGAGGAATTAATTAATAAAGTAAAAGCGATTGTTACCAAAAATACCGGTGCAGCTTCAGTTGAATTAGAAACTTCAGTTGATGAAAAATTAATCGGTGGATTTGTGTTGCGATTCGATGATAAATTGCTGGACAATAGTGTGGCACATAAATTAGAGAAACTTAAAAAAGAATTTTCATAATTGGTTAAGCTTGCTCTGCCCCTTGGGTGGATGGAAGCCTTGCTAATAAATACAATAATATGGTAGACGTTAAACCAGATGAAATATCAGCGATACTCCGCGAGCAACTTTCCGGAGCAAAAACTTCTTCTGATCTTGAAGAAGTAGGTACCGTACTTCAGGTAGGTGACGGTATTGCACGTATTTATGGATTAACTCAGGTTCAGTCAGGTGAATTGGTTGAATTTGAAAACGGTGTAAGAGCCATCGCATTAAACCTTGAAGAAGATAATGTGGGTGTTGTACTTATGGGTTCTTCTGAAGAAATTAAAGAAGGCGATACTGTAAGACGAACAGGTACTATTGCTTCGATCAAAGTTGGTGAAGGTATGGTTGGCCGTGTGGTAAATGCATTAGGTGAACCGGTTGATGGTAAAGGTCCGATCTCAGGTGATCTTTATGAGATGCCGATTGAGCGTAAAGCTCCTGGTGTAATTTACAGACAGCCGGTAAACGAGCCTCTTCAAACAGGTATCAAATCAATTGATGCGATGATTCCGATTGGCCGTGGTCAGCGTGAATTAATTATTGGTGACCGTCAGGTAGGTAAAACGGCTATTGCGATTGATACGATTATCAATCAAAAAGAATTTTACGAAAAAGGTGAGCCGGTTTACTGTATTTATGTAGCAACAGGTCAGAAAAACTCTACCATCGCTCAGGTAGCGAAAACATTAGAGGAAAATGGAGCAATGGCATATACAACAATTGTTGCTGCTTCTGCTGCTGATCCTGCACCACTTCAATTCTACTCTCCATTAGCAGGTGCTGCAATTGGTGAGTTCTTCAGAGATACCGGCCGTCCGGCATTGATCGTTTATGATGATCTTTCAAAGCAGGCTGTTGCCTATCGTGAAGTATCTTTATTATTAAGACGTCCACCGGGGCGTGAAGCATATCCGGGTGATGTATTCTACTTACATTCAAGATTATTAGAGCGTGCTGCGAAAATCATTAATGATGATGACATCGCTAAGAATATGAATGATCTTCCGGAATCGATGAAGCCTTTAGTAAAAGGTGGTGGTTCTTTAACGGCATTCCCGATTATTGAAACACAAGCGGGTGACGTTTCTGCTTATATTCCGACAAACGTAATTTCGATTACGGACGGACAGATTTTCTTAGAGTCGAATTTATTTAACTCGGGTGTAAGACCTGCCATTAACGTGGGTATCTCGGTATCGCGTGTGGGATCTTCTGCTCAGATTCGTTCGATGAAAGATGTATCGGGTACCTTAAAACTGGATCAGGCTCAGTATCGTGAATTAGAAGCATTTACAAAATTCGGTTCTGATCTTGATGCAGCTACTACTGCAGTATTAGCGAAAGGTGCTAGAAACGTGGAAATCTTAAAACAACCTCAGTTTTCTCCTTTAAGAGTAGAGCAGCAAATTGCGATTATCTACTTAGGAACAAACGGTTTGTTAAAAGATGTTCCGGTAAATAAAGTAACAGAATTCGAGAAAGAGTTTTTAAGCAGACTTGAAAATTCACATAAAGATGTATTAGATGTTTTTGCTTCTGGTAAGAAGATTAAAGATTCTAAAGATGCAGTTGATGTGATTAAGAAAGTGGCGGAAGAAATTATTTCTACTTATAAAAACTAAATACCTGATAATTTATGTCTGGTAAATTAAAAGAAGTACGGCTAAGAATTAAATCAGTGAAATCAACTTCACAGATTACTAATGCAATGAAATTAGTAGCTGCAGCAAAGTTGAAAAAAGCAACTGATAACATTCAGCAAATGCGTCCTTATGCAAACAAGTTAAGCTATATGCTTTCTAATATTGTTGGCAGTGAAGAGGGAGATTTGAAAATTGACTATGCGATTGAACGTCCGGTTAATAAGGTGCTTCTTGTTGTAGTTACTTCTGATCGTGGTTTATGTGGTGGATATAATTCCAACATTATAAAAACGGCTAAGCGTGCGATTACGGAAGAATATGCTGAGCAGTGGAAGGAAGGAAATATTACTTTGTTACCTATGGGTAAGAAAGGATATGAAGCCTTGTATAAAACTGAAAATCTTCGTGTTGTTGATGATTATGTTGGTGCATTTCAGGATATGAGTTTTGAAAGCAT
>JAHDHT010000256.1 GCA_020631175.1 Chitinophagales bacterium | reverse complement strand
CATGACATTAAACTGATCAAAACATCGTATTTTTGTATCAGATATGAAGCGAATTCTCTTATTAACCATATTACTATTAGCTCTTGCAGCCATTGCATTCTTTTATTTAAGAAGTGATCAGGGCAGTACTATTGAACCTTATGAACGTGATTTTGGCGTTAAAGACACCGGTGCTATAACAAAAATTTTCATCGCAGATAAAGGCGATCGTTCTGTTTTGCTTGAAAGACAAAGCAAAGACGAATGGACTGTAAACGGTGGTCCTATGGCACGACCGGAAAACATTAATTCTTTGCTGGTTACGCTAAAAAGAATGCGGGCCAATTATCCGGTGCCAAGAGCAGCGATGAATACAGTAATTCGTGATCTGGCAGCGAAATCAAAAAAGATTGAGTTATATACATACGATCCGGATCAGCCGGTAAAGACTTTTTATATGGGCAGCACAGTAGTAAATGGCAACGGAAATTATATGCTGATGGATGGAGCTGATCAACCTTATGCAGTAGACATTCCCGGATTCGACGGTTACCTTACCACCCGTTTTGGTTTAGATCCTGAAGAATGGAGATCAAGAGCTGTGTTTTTATATCCACCCGATAAAATAGAACAAATTCAAATTGAATATCCGGAAGTGCCCGATGCATCTTTTTCTTTTCAGTTTAAGGATGGAACCTACAGCATTTTTAAATCTGCCAATCCGTCTATTGAAGACAAGGGAATGCAGGTTGAAGCATCAAAAGGATTGAATTATACACAGGCCTTCAGAAAATTATATTCAAGCGGTTTTGCGAATGATTTCAGCAGAAAGGATAGTGTTTATCAAAGCAAACCGGCAGCGCTAATTAAAGTAAGAGAAAAAAACGGTGAAGAAAATTTATTGCGTCTGCATTATATGCCAATCAATAAAAGATCAAAATCTCAATTTAAGCCTAATGGAGAAAAGCTTAATTATGATGTCGATTATTACTTTGCATTTATGAACGAAAGTCAGGATATGATGCTAATTCAGGATTATGTTTTTGGCAAAGTATTGCTTTCTTATGATGATTTTATTGAAAGTGCTAAACCTAAACGCAGAGGTTCTGTTTTACAACATAGAACAATGACCAACTAAATTTTACAGCCATGAAAAGTCGAAAGTCTAAAATACTACTGTTTTTATTATTCCTGCTTTTGGCTTTAATTCCAACGATCATTTGCATCATTTGGCCGCCAAGTCAAGTTCCAATTCCGGCAGACGTTAAAGATGCGATGGAACTTAGGGATAAAGATAATTATGATATCCAACCTTCTGAAAAAACAAAAGAAACGGCTAAACAAAAACGCAAACAAAGCGGCGCAGGAAAATCATTAGATCAATTTTACGCTTCAAGAGCTTATCCTGCAGAAGAAATTAATCATGCTGCTTATCAGACTGCTTATAATACGTTCACAAACGGAAATGCTTCAAGTGCCAAACAAAGTAATTTACCAGAATGGGAAGCCTTAGGACCGAAAAATTTTTCAGGAAGAACCATTGGTTTAACAATAAATCCTCAAAACGAAAATACATTATGGGCCGGATCTGCCAGCGGCGGTTTATGGCGAACCAATAACAAAGGACAAGGAGTAAACGGTTGGCATTACGTGCCTACAGGTTTTCCGGTTTTAGGTGTAATGTCTATTGCGATAAACCCTTCAGATACGAATGAAATTTTCATAGGTACAGGCGAAGTTTATAATTATCAAAACACAGGAACAGGTTTTGCAGATCGAACCACACGCGGCACTTATGGCATTGGTATTTTAAAGTCGACTGACAATGGAAATACATGGGAAAAATCTTTAGATTGGGATTTCGGGGATTTAAAAGGTGTCAATGAAATAACCTTCCTTCCTGATAATCATGACATCATTTATGCGGGAACTTCAGAAGGTTTATATCGTTCAGAAAATTCAGGACAAGAATGGGTTTTAATAATGGATGTTGTGAATGTAACCGATATAATCATCCATCCAAACAACAATGCACAAATAATGGTTGCCGCCGGCAACCTGGGTTCGCCGGATCATGGAATTTACCGCTCTGAAGATTTTGGAAATAATTTTGAACAACTGAATAACGGTTTACCTAATAGCTATACAGGTAAAGTGATGATGGATATTTATCCTGAATCTCCTTACAGAGTTGTTGCCAGTATTGGTGATGCTTTTGAACAGGAAGGATTATATTATACAGATGACTTTGGCGACGACTGGATATTATTTAACATAACAGATGTTTGCAAATGGCAAGGCTGGTATTCACATGATATTGCATTTGTAAAAGATGATATTACGCGTCTGGCATGGGCTGGAATTGATGCATGGTATTCGGAAGATCAAGGGCTGTATTTCGAACAGGTTTCAAGCTGGCAAAACTGGAGCTTCGATCCAAATCCGGTAGGCGAACCGGAAGGAGGACCTGATTATGTGCATGGTGATATTCATCGTGTTTTAAATAATCCTTTTGCGACCAATGAAATGTGGTATGCAACAGATGGTGGTGTTTTCTTCAGTGAAGATTATGGCCAAACTTTTACCAGCAGAAATGGTGGTTTACAAACCTTACAATTCTATGCTGATTGTTCGAATTCAGCGACTGACTCATTATTTTTTATTGGAGGAATGCAAGACAACTCTACTACCATATATGAAGGAAATGATTCATGGAGAAGAGTAATTGGTGGGGATGGAATGAGCACCGCAGTCGATCCGACAGATGATAATGTGGTATATGGATCTTATCAAAATGGAAATATTTTAAAATCGGTTGATGGAGCATATTCTTTCTTTGGAATCGATAATCCGGCAAGTAATAATAGCAACTTTGTAGGACCATTCAGACTATGTCTGAAAAATACTTATCAAATAATAACAGGTGGTAATCAACTTTATAAAAGCGAAGATGGAGGTGTAAATTGGGATGCCTTACCGGCAAGTAACATTAACGGTAATTTGATTTTAAAAATTGATGTTTCTCCGGTTAGTTGCGATATTATCTGTTTTATAACGAATCCTGATCAGTCTGATCGGGCGCGGGTATATCTTACTAACGATGGAGGTATGAGCTTTGAAGATATTACCGGAAATTTGCCGGATAGATGGTTATTAGATATTGTAGCCCACCCTGAAAACCCGTCTGTATTTTATGTAACGGCCGGTGGTTTTGGAACCGATCATGTATTTAAAACTTCGGATGGAGGTCAGAACTGGGAAGCATTAACCAATGGTTTACCAGATGTGCCATTTAATTCATTATTTATTGACAGCCTTCAAAATAATCGAATTTATGCTGGTTCAGATATTGGAATCTTTTTCAGTGATGATGATGGAGCAGAATGGACCGCATTACAGAACGGTCTTCCTGATGCCTTTATAGCTATGGATATCAGTATGAGTCCTTCCAATCATAAAATAAGATTGGCAACACATGGTAATGGGGTATGGGAGATTGATGGCGACTTTACAAGTGAAGAACCTTCAGATACTGCGATGGTCGGAATAAATAATACTGAAATTGGTGCATTCAAAATATACCCTAATCCGGTAGTTGATGTATTGAATTTCAGAGGATTAAATCCTCCCGAAAGCTACAATGCTAAAATATATGACATTTCGGGTCGCTTAATTTTGTTAGAAAATGAACTAAGCAGCGCAAACCGTTTGCAAGTAGACCATCTGCAAAAAGGAAATTATATCCTTCAACTTCAATCTAACTTGTCTAAAAATTCAAACACTAAAAGCATTCCGTTTAGTAAATTATAAGACGATTTAAAGAGTATTCATGCGAAAGGAGTTTATATTTATTACTTTAAAAGTATAAAGTGATAGATATGAAACGAATTTTACTTCAATGTTTTTTAATCGCAGCAACGATTCTGTGTTTTTCAAACTTCAGTAATGCACAAGGCGACTGTCCTGATGGGTCTTACTCCTGGGAGGGTATGCAAATGTTATTTGCCAATAACGGATGTTCTAATTCCGGATGTCATGGAGGAATGGCAGGAGGATTGAATCTTACAACCTATGCCAATTTTCAAAGTGGTGGAAACAAGTGCGGCAATGAAATAACAACCGGTACTACTTTAACGGATATCATTTCAATGGGTGCATCATGTTCCGGTGGAACTTTGGCGGCAATGAATACTTTCACAGGTGGAACGGTTGACCAATCTGAGTTAGACGCAATACAGGGATGGATCGACGCCGGAGCTCCGGAAGAATGTTTGGTAGTGGCCGAGCCTTTTTGTGATAACCCATGCTTTGAAGAATACGATCCAAATGGAGCAGGAATGCCTGATGATAATCTATGTTTTACCCCTTTAGATTGTGCAGATAATCCACCTGCATCTTGTGTTACATCTCAGGCTTGTGATGATGGAGATGATTGTACGGATGGAGAATTCGAAATGGTATTAATTACAACTGGTGAAGTTTGTATGGCATGTGGATCAGGTGAACCGATAACACCAGGCTGTAGCGATATGGACGCATTAAACTTTGATCCTGATGCTGTTTGTATCGATAACAGTACTTGTATCTATGAAGGATTCTGTGATAATCCGTGCTTTGCAGAATACGATCCGAATGGTAGTGGTGATCCAAATGAAGGCTTATGTATTACTGCTTTAGGTTGTGCTGATATGCCTGAAGGAGAATGTTTAACGGTAACAGAATGTTCTGATAATCCTGATGAGAGTTTTGTTTCGATTACAGCAACAGGTGAAGTTTGTACAGATTGCCCGGTAGGCATTTTGGATGAGTTAACATCAAACTGGATGGAGATGTATCCGAATCCGGCTGATAATTTTATTTATGTAAATGTTGCAGACAGAGGAATAAGTCAAATCGCTATTACAGATTTACAAGGTAAAACGATTAGAGTTATTGACTTAACGAACGGCAC
>JAHDHT010000255.1 GCA_020631175.1 Chitinophagales bacterium | reverse complement strand
TGGCAAAAACAGGTGCCAAGGTTGGATTAATAGATGCGGATATTTATGGTCCTTCTATTCCGACCATGTTCAATTTGAAAAATGCTAAACCAAAGGTTCAGCAAGTTGGCGACAAGCATAAAATTATTCCGGTTGAACAGTATGGGGTAAAATTATTATCGATTGGTTTTCTGGCTGAAGAAACACAGGCTGTTGTTTGGCGCGGACCGATGGTTACTTCTGCTATTCGTCAGTTTTTAGGTGATACCATTTGGGGTGAGCTTGATTATATGATTATCGATCTTCCCCCTGGAACGGGTGACATTCATTTAACAATGGTTCAAACGGTGCCCTTAACGGGTGCAATAATTGTAACCACACCTCAAGAAGTTGCTTTGGCCGATGTTCGCAAAGCAATGGGCATGTTTACCATGCCGAATATAACCGTACCTGTTATTGGTGTGGTTGAAAATATGTCGTTTTTTAGTCCGCCCGAATTACCGGAAAATAAATATTACATTTTCGGTCAGGGCGGTGGCGAGAAAATTGCTGATGAATATGATCTTCCATTATTAGCAGAGTTGCCGATTCAGGAATCGATTCGCAGTGGTGGAGATTTGGGTGTACCGGTGATATTAGATGAACAAAATACGGTCATTGCCGATGCATTTAATACCTTTGTACAAAATACAGCGCGGCATATTGCCATATTAAACGCGAAGAAAGCGCAAAAAACAGCAAGTATTGAGCATTAAAACCACAGATCAAAGTATGATAGCTAAGATTGAAGCTGCCTTAGATACAATGCGACCGTATCTCAAAGCGGATGGAGGCGGCATTGAGGTTGTGGAAGTTACCGATGAAAATGTCTTGCATGTTAACCTTCTTGGAAGTTGTAAAACCTGCCCTATGTCGTATCAAACAATGAAGGCCGGCATCGAAGAGGCGGTAAAAAAGGCGGTTCCTGAAATCGACAAAGTGATTGCCATTAATATTTAATTTTTGTTTTTGGTGGATATAATTTCTGTTTCAAAAGATGAAGATGATTTATCTTTGGAAGGAAGAAACAGAACATGACACACAAGCAGCTTTTCAATCAAATTATACAAAAGAAATCCTTTTTATGTATCGGTCTCGATCCGGATATGGAACGCATACCTCAACATGTAAAAGATAATTACGACGACCCGGTTTTTGAATTTAACCGGCAAATCATTCGCGCTACTGAAGATTTATGTGTTGCCTATAAACCGAACTTTGCTTTTTATGAAGCATTAGGTTCTAAAGGTTGGGAAAGCCTGGAGAAAACAGTGAATTTCATTACCCGAAATCACTTCAAAATTGCCGATGCTAAACGGGGCGATATCGGAAACACAGCAAAAATGTATGCTAAATCTGTTTTTGAAAAGATGAACTTTGATGCGATTACTTTATCGCCTTATATGGGAAGTGATTCGGTTTTACCCTTTTTAGAATACAAAGATAAAACGGCTATTCTGCTGGCTTTAACATCGAATAAAAGCAATAGTGATTATCAATTAAAGAAATTAGTAACTGATGATCTGGTTTATGAAGAAGTGATTCAGGAAAGTACGAAATGGACGAAAGCCAAAAATCTGATGTATGTTGTCGGTGCAACACATCCTGAATATTTTGAAAGTGTTCGTCGCTGGGCACCCGATCATTTTTTACTGGTTCCGGGTGTTGGTGCTCAGGGTGGAAGTATTTCTGAAGTTTGCAAACATGGTTTAAATAAGCAAGTCGGACTAATCATTAATGCAACGCGGTCTATTATTTATGCGGGTATTGGTGAAGACTTTGCGGCTAAAGCAAGAATAAAGGCTTCAGAATATGTGTATGAAATGGAGCATATTTTAAGGGATCAGGGCTTTGTTTAATCGCTAAACTATGGACTTAAGTTATATATTAAATCATCTAGGAGAAGATCGTGATCAATATTTTGACGCGGTTACTCCTCCTATTATTCAGAGCAGCAATTTTACCTTTAAGTCGGTGGCGCATATGCGGGAGATGCTTAAATCTGAAATGGATTATCCTTTGTACACAAGAGGCGCTAACCCCACCGTTGCCATCTTACGTAAAAAGCTTGCAGCTCTGGAAAATGCGGAAGATGCCTGGGTTTTCAGTTCTGGCAGTGCAGCTATGACCGCAGCCGTTATGGCACAGGTTGAAAGTGGTGATCATATAATTTGTATTAAAAATCCATACAGCTGGACGAAGAATCTTGTGGAAGTTTTGCTGGCCAAGTTTAATGTAGCTTTTTCGTTTATTGATGGTACTTCGGTCGCCAATTTTGAAGCTGCTATTCGTCCAGAGACGAAGGTGATTTTATTGGAAAGTCCGAATTCGATTACTTTCGAAATTCAGGATTTAAAAGCTGTTGCCTCGATTGCCCGGTCGAAAGGAATTACGACTATAATTGATAATAGTTATTGTTCTCCTTTATATCAAAAGCCATTGGATATGGGAATAGATATTGTGATGCATACTGCTTCTAAATATTTAGGGGGACATAGCGATATGGTTGCCGGTTGTTTGATGGCGAGCAAGGAACATATTCACCATATTTTCAAAAGTGAATACATGACTTTGGGTGCGACCATTTCTCCGCATGATGCCTGGTTGATGATTCGATCTTTACGAACTTTACCGATTCGGATGGAGAGGACATTGCAAAGTACTTCAAAAGTGATTGATTTCATCAAAGATCATCCATTAGTTGAGCGTTTGTACTACCCTTTCGATGAAGCCTTTCCTCAATATGAATTAGCCAAAGCGCAGATGGATGCTGCTCCCGGTTTGTTTTCTATTTTACTTCGGGTGGATGAGGTCTCGCAGGTCGAAAAGTTTGTCGATTCATTGAAGCTTTTTATTCTTGCTGTTAGCTGGGGAGGATATGAAAGTTTAGTACTGCCCATGTGTGTAACCGGTGACAGTGAAAATTATCAAAGTGAACATAAACCCTTCAATCTCATACGTTTTAGTATTGGGATGGATGATGCTGATGCTTTAATTGAAGATTTGAAGCAGGCTTTTGGTAAGATTTCGTGAGTTTTTGCGTTTACGAATGGAACACATATGTAATTTTTACGTATGAATATCTAAAGATCATTGATTGGAAAATCAGGAAGCAACAGAGGCTCAGAGAAAGGAGTTTCAGGAATTAAGCAAAGAGCTATTTGGAATTTATGATAATGGTAATAAGGATCAACTTTTACATGTTGGTTTAAAAGGAGTACAACAATTAACTGCAAAAAACTCACCAAACAACGTTGTTTCTTTTATGAACAATGTTGCCATTTTACAACACCGATTAAATGATTCTGAAACATCATTAAAGTGGTATTATAAAGCACTCAATTTTTGTGATCAAAATAAGATTGAGGATGCAAAAAGTAATACTTATTTGAATATGGCTGCATTGTATTTTGATTTGAATCAATTTGAAGAAAGTATTCAGTTGACTAATCAGGCAAATAATATAGCTGTAAAATTTAAAAATGACCGCTCTATTATTCGATGCTTGAATAATAAATCATATTTACTTTATATAAATAAAGAATTTGACCAAGGAATTGAGGTTATTGAGGAAGCGATACAATTATGTCATAATTCCAATGATGAAAAAGATTTTGATTATGCATCTACTCTTTCTACTTTATATCAGGAATATGGTCAATTACTTCAGGCCATAAATAAGACAACAGAAGCAAAAGAAGCATATTTACTTTCTAAAAAAACAATTGAGCAGACACCCGATTGGGTGGACAAATATTATCAAAATACAACTTTATCTAAAATATATAGTGGACTTGCAGAATGTGCATTATTAGAAAATAATTTTGAGGAAGCTAAACAAATTGCAGAAGAAGGTTATCAATTTAATCTTGAAAACAAAACATCAAATTTTCAAGACTACGAATCTGCTTACATTCTTGGCAGGATATATTTTAAAAATGAAGATTATGAAAAAGCAATCCCTTATTTAACAGATGCATTTCTTACCAATATTCAAACTATAATTGACAAATCAGATATAATTATTTATCTACTTCAGGCCAATTTAAAATTGAATAACATAGAAAAAGCGAATGAATATTCTGATCAATTAAAAAATTACTGGAGTCAATATATTGTAGAATTTAAACGTATTGAATCTGAAAAATACGAATCCAGAAATCGACTGAAAGCAGTTGAAGATGAATTAAAAAACAAAGATCTTTTACTAGAAGAAATTAAATTGATCAATGAAGATTTAGAACAATTTAGTCGGATTGCTGCTCATGATCTAAAAGAGCCAATTAAAACTATGGCCTCATTTATAAAAATATTAAAGGGTCAATCAGTCAATCTAAATTCTGAAGCCAATGAAAGTATTGATTATATTGAAAAGTCTGCCGACCGAATTTTAATGTTATTAAATGATTTGCTTTTATTCTCCAAGATCACCTATTCAAAGATGCCGTATGAGTTTGTTAATACCGACATTCTTGTAAATCAAATTGTTGAAAGCCTGGATGATTCAATTAAAAGAACAAACGCAACTATAACAATTGAAAAATTACCCTTTTTAAATACCATACCCGGCTTATTCATCATCTTAATTCAAAACCTAATTTCGAACGGGATTAAATTCGTTCCTGATGGCCGCGATCCTCAAATTAAAATATTTGCTGAGGCATCTGATTCAGAAATTGCCTATTTTATTAAAGATAATGGCATCGGAATCGAAGAAGAAGATCTTGAAATTATATTCAACACCTTTTCAAGATTAAATTCAGCTTCTAAATTCGAAGGTACGGGATTAGGTTTGGCTACATGCAGCAAAATCATCAAACATTTAAAAGGCAAAATAAAAGTGCGTAGCAAAATAAATGAGGGCACAACATTTATTGTTACCTTTCCTTTAAATGCCGGTAATAATGCATAAAGAA
>JAHDHT010000254.1:2029-4980 GCA_020631175.1 Chitinophagales bacterium | reverse complement strand
TTATTATCTATTTCAGATAATATAGCAGCCGAGTAAATTAAGCTGTCCGGCGCATCAGTGCCTCCGGTATAAATTTTTAGACTTGCGCTTGTAGGTAAAGCCTGAATAAAATATTCAACCGCAATTAATTCATTACCCGCATCATTGCCGGAAAAACTTGCCGGAAACATGGTACCGGCTTCATAAGTTGCAGAAGGTAATTCAGGTGCGCTGAAATTATTTTCATCATAACGCAATTCAATAATTCCATCCTGATCGTCTTTGCAGGATGTAAATAAGAGGGTCAGACATAAACATCCGACCAGGATTCTATATAAATTATTCATGTAAAGATCTTTTATGATATATTGACAGTAAACGACAAGAATCGTTTAAACATTGTTAAGACAGAAATTCAATCTTTTAAAAAGATGACTTGGCGATATCGATCATATTATTCACTTTGCCCATGGTATAGTAATGAATAATAGGCGCACCACCTTTAATAAGCCCTTTTGTCTGCTCGATGATCCATTCTTTACCTACCTGCATTGCCGCCTTGTCATCCTTACAGTTTTCAATAGCATCGGTTAAGTCATCCGGAATATCTACACTAAATGTTCTTGGAATACTTTTTACCTGACTTCTTCTGGTGATTGGTTTCAAACCCGGTATAATTGGAACATCAATCCCTGCTTCCCGGCAATTTTCGACAAACTTAAAGTACTTATCATTATCGAAGAACATTTGAGTGGTAATAGACTTAGCACCCGCATCAACCTTAGCTTTTAAATGTCTCAGATCAGTTGCCATATTCGGAGCTTCGTTATGTTTTTCCGGATATCCCGCAACTCCAACTTCAAAGTCGGTCGACAAAGCAGATTTCAAATCAGGATTTAAGTACTCTCCTCGATTCATTTTCATTACCTGTTCTACCAGACCGATCGCATACGGATGCCCACCCTTTTCAGGTTTGAAAGATTTTTCATCTTTTGCAGGATCTCCTCTTAATACCAGCACATTTTCGATGCCTAGATAATTAAGGTCAATTAATGCATCTTCAGATTCATCTTTGGTAAATCCACCACAAATCAAGTGTGGAACGGCATCAACTTTATATTTATATTGAATAGCCGCACAAATACCTACTGTACCCGGGCGTTTTCTAACATAAATCTTCTTAAAAATATCCTTCTCTATCTCCCTGAACATGTAGTCGTACCGGTGATAGGTGACATTGATAAATGAGGGCTTCAACTCCATTAATGGGTCCAAGACTTCATAAATCGCAGACATTCCTTTCCCTTTAAGAGGTGGAAGGATTTCAAATGAGATTAGGGTGTTTTTGCTATTCTTAATATGTTCTGATACTTTCAATGCTTCCTTATTTAGCGGCCTAAAGGTAATATCTATTTGAATGATTATTCAAAGATTGCGATACCATTTTCTTCCCATTGCTTTTTGTAGAGATTCCCGCCTAATTCTATAGATTCCTGTTTTCTCCATTTTGGTCGCTGAACAATGAGCAAACCCGGGATTGGAACATTCATAAAAGATTTAAAATTCGATGTCTTTTTACTCTCATTGTCAACTTCCCATGAATTAACTTTCCTTTTTGAAAGCTTAGATCCATCCATCCAAAATAAATATTCCCAACTTGCATTTGCACTGATTAATCCTATATCTTGAGGAGGCATAACAGGAGCTACATCTCCTTCCCTATTTTCTAATTTATTTCTCTGAAGGAGAAATTTCTTTAAAGATCTATAAGTAGTCTCCATATCTTTCCGATTATTAAAATAAGTACTAAACCTATCTTGTTTTAAAACAGACTGTTCTGCTACTAATGCTTTGCTTTCATTTTTTAACAAAGGTGCTAATGCCTGAAACAAAAACAAACTAAGGATCAAATATTGGAACGTCGGTTTCTTAATACGTAAAGCTATAAGCGGGACCGTTAACATCAAAATGGGCAAGTGCAAGCGACAATGCCATACCTGCCATTTTAAAATGAAACAGAATAATATCGCAGTTCCGGCAATTAGCATCCATAAATATTTTTCTTCTTTTTTGGATGGAAGGATAAATATTAATGGACTTAAAAATAGAAAGATCAAAAAATGCATCCATCCCGATGAATAATCTTCATGATGACGCAGTTTGTCGACTTTGAAAGGAAAACTTCCTTGCCAGGTACTTTTCGGATTTGAAATATCCCAATTAAGAACACTATGAATTTTGTTAATTGCTTTATCAGAAAATTTATTAATCGATTGAAAAGGGTTTTGAATTTGAAGACCTACGTTTCGCAGCGCATTGCTTCCAAAAGTCGAAATTGAAATTTGCTCATTATTTAATCCATAAGTCGGACCTAAAGGGCTTTTAAAAACTTTATAATTTCTGATCCAATGACCGGCATTAAGTATTAACACAATTAAGCCCGCATAAATAACATAATGTTTAAATCGACCTTTAATTTGACAGGCACATAAATACAGATAAAATATTCCTGGAATAAATCCATAAATAAATCCGGTACCCTTGGTAAGCAAGAGTAAGCCTGAAGCCGCTGCAAAAGCAAAGTGCCATCTTAAAATGCAAAAGTCTTTTTTTATGAGCAACAGAAATTGCATCATCATTAATAAAAACATCCCGGCAATTAAATCATTTTGTGTGCTGCTTGATTGTAATATTACCATTGGGATTGTTGCTAATATTAATGCCGATAAAAACTGTTGCTTTTTATCTCCACCCAGTATAGCGGTGATATGACTTATGCTAAACATTGAAAAAATAAAAGCAAACCATTGTATTAAATTCAAAAACCAATCTTTTTGATCTAAAATTAAAACATGTAAGCCTATCCATTCAGCAAATGGAGGTTGAGATATTTGCCGGATGATATGGGTTGGATAATGAGCGATAGTATGATTTTGAATCCAGTTTGGAATTCTGGCTAAATGATAAACCAT
>JAHDHT010000254.1:0-1929 GCA_020631175.1 Chitinophagales bacterium | reverse complement strand
GTCTTAAACTTAAGTTTAAACTTACACTTAAGCTTAATTCAAAAGATCTCCTCTTAACTTTCGAAAGCGTTTTCTTGCTTCGACGGTAAAGAGGCTTCCGGTATGGTCGAGAATGAGGGTCTGATAATATTCCATAGCTTTCTTTAGGTCTTTTTTGTGGAACTGATGAATT
This sequence comes from Chitinophagales bacterium, assembly GCA_020631175.1. Classification (GTDB taxonomy): domain Bacteria; phylum Bacteroidota; class Bacteroidia; order Chitinophagales; family JAHDHT01; genus JAHDHT01. The sequence continues at coordinate 1,757 of JAHDHT010000254.1, read as the reverse complement.
TCGCCAAGCATGAAAATCGCATTATCGGCTAAAATTTCTTCAGAGAAATCTTCTAACAAATCATTCAGATAACTGATTGCTTTGTCATGATTTCTTCTTTTCATTTCAATTTTAGAACGTTGCAATAAAATATCATCCGACAATGCATGTCCGGGATAAATACGTTCAATTGAATCTAAAGTCGCCAGTGCTTTATCTATTTTATTTTGAACAAATAATAAATCTGCACGAGCGTACATTTCCATGGTTGTATTTGTCGTATCTAATCCTAAATGATCTGTTATAAAAACGGAAAGGTCAATAGCATCATTTGAAATGAGTTCTGTGGTTGATGCTTTTAAAACACTCAACTGCGTTTGAGACCATTCGAAGTCTCCATTATAATAGGACAGTTTTGCATTTTTAAATCTCGCTAATTCTCCCAGAATATCATCTTTCATTGCTTTATCAACCTGGCTATATAGAAGAACGGCTTCCCAGACTTCGTTTTTCATTAGATAAAAATCTCCTAAATCTAATTTTGCCTGAGCCTTTAATCCTTTCGATGCTGTGGGCATTGCTACGACTTCATCTAGAATGTTGATCGCTTCATTTAAATCGTATTGATAAAATGCTTTTAATAAAGCATAATCGCGCATAGTTGCAGCGCTATTTGCATTCCGTCCGAACTCCTGAATAAATTCAGCATAACGCACTTCAAGGTCGTCGATGTCTTCTTGGGTATAATCCGGTTTTTCGGTAATCTTTAATTTGTTTGCCCGAAGAGCTTCTGATCTTGCAGGTATATAATATTTACCCGGTCCTTTTTCAATCACATAATCAAATGCTTCAGCTGCTGCTTCATATTGAGTTTCCGTTATAGCTGATTGACCAAGTTTATATACCCTATTTCCATCTTCTTTAAATCGTTTGTCTAGTGCTTTTACCTGAATAATAGCATTTTCAAAATCTTTCTTTTGGGTAAACAACCAGATCAATAATTCCGGATATAAAATCTGATCGGGCTCTTGCTGAATTCTTTTATACAGCTGTTTTTGAAGGATGTCATATTGCTGATCATCTTTAAAGTTTCGCTGGAAATAATTCTTTACGATTTGTACATTTTTAGGGAAGTGTTTACTGTATTCGAGATATTTATCAACTGTGTTTTTAAAGTCTCCTTTTTTAGCATAAACATTTGCTAACTCATAAAGAAACATTTCAGGTCGACCTGAAGCTGTTCTTGCCTGCTCGTAAACAGCTATTGCATAATCGTACTCCTCAATCTGGGTGAAAGTATTAGCTACATTTCTTGCTTCGTTTTTATTGGTCGTAATTAACTTTGTCGCTTTATCAAACTGTTCTTTAGCGGCTGATTCGTTTTCTTTTTGATTATAGATGTTTCCGAGGTCTACATAATAGCTAGGCTTATTTCTGTTTCTGCCGATTTGTTCATTGATCAATTTTTCGGCGAGGTCGAGTTCTTTAAGTGCTACCAGGGTGTTGAGATAATTTCTGTAATAGTAGTCATTACCCAAATTATCCTGATAGAGCTTTTCATAGATCGCGAGTGCTTTCTCATATTCTCCGTTCTTATAATATTGTTGCGCCAGTTTAATATCCTGAGCATCCTGATTAGGTCTAACACTAATCGTTTGAGCGTCAACAGTTAAGGTTGAAAAAAGTATAATCAGGGAAAATATGTATTTGAAAAGTTTCAATGTAATCTGCTTATGTAAATGTTAAGACGCAAAAATAGGGGCTTTGTTGCTTTTTAT
>JAHDHT010000253.1 GCA_020631175.1 Chitinophagales bacterium | reverse complement strand
CGGGTGCAACACTGGTAAAACACTTTAGAGATACTTCATTTATGGGCTTTATTGAAGTGGTTAAGCATTTAAAAACCATTAAAGCCCTTTTTCGCTATTGCAAGCAAGATATTGAGAATTGGAAGCCGGATGCCGTTATTTTGATTGATTATCCCGGTTTTAATTTACGAATGGCACCCTTTATTAAAGCTTTGAATATTCCGGTTATTTATTACATATCACCACAAATTTGGGCTTGGAAAGAAAACCGGGTAAAGAAAATTAAGCAATATGTAGATTTAATGCTGGTTATTTTACCCTTTGAATCGGCATTTTATGAAAAACATAATTACAATTCAGTATTTGTCGGACATCCTTTATTAGATGAGATTGAAAATTATCCTATTGAAAATATATTGGAAGAAGATGATAAATACATTGCTCTTTTACCTGGAAGCCGAAAACAGGAAATTTCGGAAATGTTACCGGTAATGGCACAATTAAAAGCCTATTTCCCCAACAAACGGTTTGCAATAGCAGCTTTATCTGTTCATGAAACGGATTTTTATAAAAATTTAATTCAGGATGATTCAATTGAATTATTTATTGATAACACGTACAATTTATTAAATAAAAGTACTGCTGCAATAGTGACTTCAGGCACTGCAACCCTTGAAACTGCACTGTTTCAGGTACCACAGGTAGTTTGTTATAAAGGAAATCGAATTTCTTTTGAAATTGGAAAAAGACTGGTTAAAATTGAATATATCTCCTTGGTTAACTTAATTATGAATGAAGAAGTAATTGAAGAATTAATTCAGGATGAATTTAATCTAAAAAATCTCGTAAATCGCCTTGATTTAATTCTAAATCACGACGCATATCGAAACAGAATTAAAAATAAATACAAAATACTTTTGGGAAAATTAGGCGAAAAAGGTGCTTCAAAACGGGCTGCATCAAGTATTTTCAATTATGTAAAATAAATTTCGGTCGCTTTTTTCAGCATCTTTTTAATTGTAAACGTCTAAAAACCTCTCTTTTTATTAAAAAAGTATCGCAAAAAGTAGACAATTGTTTATTAATTGTGCATTTAGTTGGTGACTTTCAATATATTATTGGTCTTTAAGTTGTATTTTTGAAAAAGTAAATTTAATTTCATATTAAATAAACAAGCAGGATTTTAAACTTAATTAGAAATTATTCGTAAAAATTTCAGTCAGAGCTTATCTAATTTTTCCTTAAACAGAAATTTATTAAACCTTATATAATTTTATTTCATAACCTTAATTGTATTAAAAGTGGCAAGAGCAAAAAAGAAGGCAACTAAAGCCAAACCAAAGACAGCGGCCAAAAAAACAACTGCTAAAAAAAGAGGCAGAAAGCCAGCTGCAAAGAAAGCAACAGCTAAAAAAGCGACAGCTAAAAAGAAATCAACAGCTAAAAAGAAAACTACAGCTAAAAGAGGTAGACCAGCTGCAAAAAAGAAAACTGCAGCTAAAAAAGGTAGAAAGCCGGCTGCAAAGAAGGCAACTACTAAAAAAGCGGGCGCTAAGCGTAGAGGCAGACCAGCTGCTCCAAAACCGTCTAAAGCTGAATTAGAAAAAATAGCTAAAAAAGAGTACGCTGAGGATAAGAAGAAATTCGCAGCTAAAACTAAAGAGATGAAAGCAGCTTTCAAATCTAAAATGGATGACAGAGATGCTAAATTCAAAGCTAGAATGAAGAAAAAGTACGGTAAAATCGCTAAGTAATTATTGGCGAAACCAACTAAAAACCCGGTAGATCAATTCTGCCGGGTTTTTTTATGCTCTTCTTTCCCAATAACCTGTAAATACTTTATGTAATTTTGCTTTGTCAAGTGGTTTAGTAATTAAACCCTTTATCAGGTCTTCTTTTTTGGCCTTCTCCTCATCTAAAGGATTTAAAGAAGTCGTTACTAATATAATATCCGGGGTAATATTAATGTTCAGTTGTTTAAAAAGCTCAATAAACTTCCAGGCGTCTATTCTGGGCATATTAATATCTAAAAAAATAATTTCAGGCATTTGATTGGAAGATTCTTCATTAAGCTCAGAAATGTAATCAAGCGCATCACCTGCCTTTAAATAGTAGCTGTTTAAATGACTAATATCTAATTCATCCATAATTATTTCATGATAGAAGTTCGTTCCTTCATTATCATCAATAAACATTAAATGCTTAAACTTTTCTTTATTATATGCTTCTGTTGTACGAATCAAAGTTTTGGGTGTTTAAATTTCAATTCTGGGTTCAATTGGTAAAGTAAAATAAAATGTTGTCCCATTATTTACGACACTTTCCAACCAAATCTTGCCACCATGTTTCTCTACTGCACTCTTACAAGTTGACAATCCGATGCCCGTACCGGGAAACTCAGATTTTAAATGCAGTCTTTTAAAGATACCAAAAATGATACTTTGGTCCTCCTCCCGTATGCCAATACCATTATCAGCCACACTGAATAGGTGCTGTTTTCCTTCCGTTATACAATTTATCGTAACTTCCGGCGACACATCTTCAGGAACAAATTTCACCGCATTCATAATTAAATTTTGAAAAATTTGCCGCAATAAAGTACTATCTCCCGAAATGCTTTTTGGCATTGAGCCAATATTAACTTTCGCCTGGTTTTTTCTTAAATAGGCAATATTATCATTTAGAATGTTTCGAATAAGCACCTCAGGAACAATATCGACATATTTGATTTTTCTATTTTTTGCTAAAGAATACGTCAATAGGTCTTCGATAAATTGCTGCATCCGAACACTTCCCTGGTAAATAAACTCAAGTGATTTGACTTCTTTTGCATTGAGTTTTTCTTGTGATTGATCTAATAAAAGTTTACTAAAAGTCAACACATTCGTTAAAGGCGCTTTTAAATCATGACTCGCTAAATGAGCAAAATTTTCTAACTGCAAATTAGTCTGAATATATTTCTCAAGCTCTTTGGTTTTATCCGCCAAAATTCTTTCTTTTTCTTTAATCTCAGTAACATCATGCGCGAAAACATAAGCGCCAATAATATTTTTTGAGGCATCATAAGCAGGCATGTAGATTACGGAAATATCAATAAAACCATTAAGGGTATTTAATTTAAGCATACGACTAAACTCATGTCCCATAAAAGCCGCATCAATATTAGGCTTAATCGTTTCAAACATTTCTTTACCAATAACATCTGAAACCTTCAAACCTTTTAGTTCATGCAGATCAATACCAAACCAGTTTTTATATTGATTGTTATTTAATTGATAGCGATAATCCAGATCTACTAAAGCAATACTCGAAGGCATTGCATCCGTAATCTGTTTTAATTGATTTTCTTTTTCGACTAATTCTTGTTGTCGAAATGTTTTTAATTGTTTGTTTGCTTCCTTTAAATCATTAATCGTTTCCGATAAAAAAGATTCGGTTATTTTTTTATCGCGACCTAATCGTTCTACAGCAAAATTCAACTTTCCTTCAGTTTTTTTCTGCTTAGAAAAGTATTTTTCAATTTCGCTTATTTGCGCTTCTGAAAACTTTTCATCAGAAAATAAATGCCGTAGTTCCGCAGGTATTGCCATAAATTAGTTATCGAAGGTGAGTGTAACAGCAGCACAGGAAACATTGTGAAATTCACATTCTTTTCCCGATTCTGAATTGCCAATTTCACCGTATGACATTAAACCTATCGACGGTTTTTGCCATAAAGCATAAATCCGTTCGATTTCTTCCTCGAACATTGGTCCAAAAGCTAAATGACGACCGGCACATGAGTTTAATATCACAGCATCCGGATCTTTATCTTTCGCAAACTCGGCAAATTGATCTATCGTCGTATCAACAACAGATAAATTCGGTGTCGGGCAAAACTTAAATTTTGCACCTTCTTCAACACCGCCTGCCAAAATTAAAGCCTGCGTTTTTTCATTCATCATCAAAATTGAACGCAGTGTATGAGTACCATTATCATTATTAATTTTCAACGGATATATTCCCGCAAACTGAAATAAGTCTTCACTGGTTCGTTCAAATAAAATATCAGAAAAATATCGTTTAAACATTTGCAAAGCCGGTTTCCCATCAATTTCATAAAGATTATTTCCTTCCGATTTCGTGATTTGATGTTCAATACCCAATTCATTCCATCCGCTAAATGTTTTTCCGGAGGTTTTAACTTTATCCGCATCCAGAATTAAAACAGCAATACCCGATGGATGGGCTTTATCTTTAAAAAAGACTTCTACCGATTGCATCCGGAAATTATCAGCGCCCATACCACCAAATATTTCAATATTAGCAGGCGACTTAGATTTAATACCCCCAACAAGACTTTCCCCATCAGTGCCAAGCCCGCCGATATAAACCAGAATGCTCGATCGATCAAACTTCTCTTTAGCAAGTTCTGCAATCTGTTGCCCGATTTCATTCAGGTCAGATTTATCAGTAGCATAATATGCAGCATGAAAACTATTTTCAGGAAGATTGAGCAACATCAATGACATTGAATTCTCAAAAATGTTATCGTCTACAATTTCACCGGCTGTCGTACAACCAATGGTGTCAATGTTCAATTCAGACAAGCTGTTTAAAGCACTACCGGCATCAAAATCGGGCCCGCTAAAGGCCAGACAACAGTTGAAATGCCGAAGATTTCCCTGCTCCTTCTTAATATAATCGTTTAGCGAATCAATGTTCGGAAAACTTAACGTTTGAACTTTCATATTCGAATCTGAATTTTTATAAAATTAACCTCTATAGATGTACGTATAAGACATGCAAATAGTTACCGAAAAGGAACAGATAAGTACAAAAAAATTCTATATATAAACGATTGGTTAAAAAAGGGAAAAATGGTATTTACCATGAAATGCAGGTTTTTTTTGAAAGTGGGCAAATACCGATGAAATCGGTACCGGGCTTTTCACTGCAATCTTTTCCTCTTCAAGGCGCATCCTTAAGCTTTAGCGCAGCTTCCGCCGGTCGCTTCCCTAAAGCAAAGGCTGCTGCCATTCAGAAAAAAAGTATTTCCG
>JAHDHT010000252.1 GCA_020631175.1 Chitinophagales bacterium | reverse complement strand
CATATTGGAATCGATAAAATTTTAAGATTACATCCGGATGGAAAATCAGACATAGCTATAAAAAGTGATTTCCTGCAAAGACCAAACGGCATAGAATGGGATTCCATTAACAAACACTTTATAATACTACCCCTTTATGGTGATGCTGTATTTAAATATAAACCCGGGATGATATTTCCGGAAAAAATTGCTGAAGGAAAAGATCGATTTGATGGAGTAGAAATTGATAAAGAAAATAATTTATTAGTTAGTGTATTAAAACCGGGAGCTATCTATAAACTTAATAGTGATGGTAAATATGATTTATTAATTGATGATTTAATTTATCCTGCGAATTTTGGTATTGATAAAGAAAAAAATCAAATTTTAATTCCCTTTGTTACTCAAAATAAAATTGAATTGATTCAACTAAATTAATTTCTCCGTATTGATTACATTCTTCGAAGATTGCTGCTGGCAAAATAAGCCTGATTGTAGTGGAAACCCGGCAATGCTGAAGTGCACTGAAGCAATATTGAATGCAGGCTGCCGAAGAAAGCCAAAGACAATATATGCTGAAGCGCCTGAGGGATTGGCGCGTTGCAACGGAAAGCAGGACTACAGATAGATTCGAAGCCGAATGCTTCCTTACAAAAATTTAAAATGTTAATTCGCCGGTATACACTTTTTTCACAGGACCGGTAAGCCAGATTCCATCATTTTCAAAATGAACGGAAAGATTACCTCCTGCTGCCTGAATTGGGATAACCGATTTATTTTTAAAGTTTTCAATAACTTTTCGCGCTACCATAGCAACTGCAACGGTGCCTGTACCGCATGCATTAGTTTCGTTTTCCACTCCTCTTTCATAAGTGCGCATCTTAAGTGCACCGTTTTCCGTATGATTTTTACTCACGAAGTTTACATTAATTCCTTTTTTCTTAAAGGGTTCACTGTATCTTATTTTTCTACCTTCTTCAAAGACATTAAGATTTTCGAGATTTTCAACAAATTTTACATAATGAGGAGAGCCGGTTTCGACGATAAAGTCATTTTTAAATGCTTCAATATTTTCCATTGCGAGCAATGTCAGGCTTAGGTTCTGGCTATCTACTCTTTGGACTCTATGCTCACCGTCCATAGCATAAAACCTTAGCGGATCTTCTTTCCACAAACCTAATTTATCGGCAAAGTCAGCAACACAACGACCTCCGTTTCCGCACATAGAACCTAAATTTCCATCGGCATTAAAGTAGACCATTTCGAAGCTATATTGATTATGATTTTCGAGTAAAATGATTCCATCGGCCCCTACTCCGTAACTTCTGCTACACCAGCTTTTAAATAAGATTTCATTGTCGTGTGATAAAACTTCTTCTCTGTTATCTATGATGATAAAATCGTTACCTGCACCGTGATATTTAGAGAAATTTATTTTCATACATCCGTTGGTTTAATAATATCGAGGCTATCCATATATTCCTGAGGAACATCATGTTCAGTTTCGGGCTTTAGCTGTCCTGTAAAAAACAGTATTAGACCACAAAGGGTAATTGTGATAATTCCTATGATAATAAATTTACGACTGAAAAAGCCGGGTACTGGCTGTAATTCCATGCTGTAAAGATATCTGATTTTGAATGATGAGTGGTGATTTGTGGATGAAATGTTTACTAATTACCTCATTAAATAAGCCGCTTTTAAACCTGAGGCTTTCAATCGATTCTAAAAAATGTTAAAATAGTAATGTTTAAGCCCAATAAATCGTTAATGCGTTATAACTTTGAAACGATCAAAGGTTTAATTTGTTAGAAAAGTAAACTGGAAATAACAAGATGAAGAAAGTCATTTTATATGTATTTGCCTCTTTTTTAGGAGGATTAATTGCGCTGAATCTCTTTAACGGAAAAGAGGAAGCTACACCGGTAGTATTTCAGAGCGCATCAATTCAACAGGAAGCTGATGCTCCTGTTCAATTTAAAACGGTTCAACAGGGTATGAATAACCGATATGCCCGAGCTGCCAGTCAGGGAGGTCTTGATTTTACAGGAGCTGCTGAGCGCGCTACCCCAGCGGTTGTACATATCAAGACAAAGTCGACCCGTCAACCGGTAAATAACTATAATTATAATAATCCGTTTGGTGATTTGTTTGGTGATGACTTGTTCCGAGAATTTTTTGATCAGCGTGGAGGTGGCAATCCTTATGGTGGAGGTGCTCCGCGAGGTGGCGCTACAGGGTCTGGAGTTATCATCTCTTCTGATGGATATATCGTTACTAATAATCATGTAATTGAAGGTGGAGATATGATTGAGGTTGTTTTAGAGAACAATAGAAGTTATGAAGCGACTGTCGTAGGTACTGATCCTTCTACAGATATTGCCTTAATCAAAATTGAAGAAAGGGGTCTTCCCTATCTGGAATTTGAAAATTCTGATGCTGTAAAGGTTGGTCAATGGGTTTTAGCTGTTGGTAATCCTTTTAATTTAGCGTCTACCGTAACTGCAGGAATTGTAAGTGCGAAAGCGAGAAACATTAATATTTTAAGAGATAAAGCGGCTATTGAGTCATTTATTCAAACGGATGCAGCCGTAAATCCTGGTAATTCTGGTGGTGCATTGGTTAATCTTAATGGCGATTTAATTGGTATTAATACGGCAATTGCCACCCCTACCGGGACTTTTGCGGGTTATTCTTTTGCTGTTCCTGCGAATCTTGTAAGGAAGGTAGTTGAAGATTTAAAAAAGCATGGTGTTGTTCAAAGAGCTTATTTAGGTGTTAATATTAATGACTTGAACAGTGAATTGGCTAATGAGTTAGGAATTGATGAAACGGAAGGAGTTTATATTGCCGGTGTAATGGAAGGAAGTGGTGCTGAAGATGCGGGTTTACAAAACGGTGATGTTATTGTAAGCGTTGAAAATAGAAATGTGAAGTCGGCTCCGGAGTTGCAGGAAGCTGTTGCGGCTTTCAGGCCTGGTGACCGAATTGATGTTGAGTTTATTCGAAACAATAGAAAACAGCGTTCTACTGTATTATTAAAGAATGTTGCTATGAATACACAGCGTGTAACAGCTGAAACTTCGGATGTTTCATATAACAATGTTTTAGGAGCTGAATTATCACCGGTTAGTCGTGTATTGAAAGATAAGTTAGGTTTGGAGAGTGGAGTTCAAATTTCCAATTTAAGTCGCGGGCGGCTTACTGAATCAACTGATATAAAAAATGGATTTATTATTACTAAAATTGATCAACGTCAGGTAAATAGTTTGACAGAGATCAATCAGATTTTAGATTCAAAAAGAGGACAAGGAGTAATGATCGAAGGAGTTTATCCGGATGATCCATCTACATATTATTATGCTTTTGGTTTGTAAACTTAAAAGTCACGTTTATAAAAAGGTCCGATTGCGTTGCAATCGGACCTTTTTTGTTTATATATTTAAGTCAAATGAAATGCTACATGATTAAATAATCTATTGATAATGTGAATCTTTTACACCTTTTCAAGGTAAGGTTTGTTAAATGAAAAACTCGAGTCTATTTAAGTTGTTAAGTAAAATGCCGCGGTCGAAAATCCGGAGGTGGCAGTCATTTATTGCCTCTCCATACTTCAATAAAAGGAAAGATCTTGAGGATTATGCGAATTACCTTGCTGATCAAATTGTTAGTGGAAAAGTGCCGGATGATTTTTCGCGGAAAGATTTGTTTTTAGCTGTTTCAGGCGAAAAAGACTTTGATGATGGATTTTTGCGGTGGGTTATTTCTTCTTTGTTACGGTTAACAGAGCGATTTTTAGCAATCGAATACCAAGAGTCAGTGCAGCATAACAGAATGCAATTAGATTTAATCGAGGTTTTGCATAATGATTTCGATGGTATACGTGAAGATTATCATTTGAAAAAGATCAAGACTGAAAATTTAGTTGTTGAAAATCGATATCGCTTATTGCAATTAGAAGACCGGAGATATTTAAGTCAAAATGATTTTTCTAAAAAGGCTTTGTTGCAGGATAAAATAGACTTTGGGTTTGAATGGAGCTTAACAGAAGCATTAGAAACTTTATGTGAGCAAAAGAACAGAGCTCAGTTTATGCAACTTGAGATTGAAAATAGCTGGGGAGAATGGGCAGTTAATTACATTGAGCATAATCCAGATTACTTGAATGATCGGCCTGTGATTCATCTATATTACTTGATTTATAATTCTGTTTGCTTTCCTGATGCTTTTGAAGAGATCGGCCGAATTGACCAGTTAATAGATGAAATTTCGGAAAGAATTTCCTTTGACAAACTGAGATCTTTTCGGGTTTATCAGCTTAATTTTTGTTTACGAAAAATTAATTCAGGAGATAATACTTATCTGGTCAAATGCCTTGATTTGTTTGAAAAAATGCTGGATAAGAAGTTATTATTGGATGGAGGCTTTCTACCTATTTATGTATTTAAAAATATTTTAACCATTGGACTTCGTTTGAAAAAACTGGAATGGGTGAAAAGATTTGTAAAAGAGCAAGCAGAATATTTAAATCCTGATGTTCGTGAAAATGCATATCAATACAGTATTGCAAATATTTTTTACGCTGAAAAGGAATATGAGAAAAGTCAGCATGCATTGATGCAGGTAGAATTTACAGATATAAATTACAATCTCGATTCTAAGGCTCTTTTATTGAGAATATATTTTGAAACAGAAGAAGAAGAAGCATTAGAGGCTCATTTTAATGCTTTTAAGATATATTTAATTAGAAATAAATTGATTTCTAATAAAAAGCATAAGCGTTATTATAATTTGTTTCGATTTACCCGAAAAATGTCATTGCTAAAATCAGAATGGGATTATAAGAGTTCTGAGTATTTAGACAACAAATTGAAATTACTTCGAAAGCAGATCGATCGTGCCGGAAGTATTGCTAATAAAAATTGGCTTAATGCACAGTTAGCAGAATTAACATAAAGATTTCGAATAATATTTTGGTAGAATTTGTATTAAATGTATTTTGAATGCAAATCCTGTTATGCGAGCAAAAGTAGTTTATTTACCCCT
>JAHDHT010000251.1 GCA_020631175.1 Chitinophagales bacterium | reverse complement strand
ATGGCATGCATTACATAATATGCTACTAACCCAAAGATTAAAATTATCACTAAAAAATGAACGATAAACAAAACCGGGAATACATTAGCTATGAGATTTCCATCCTGTTGGATAAACAGTGTGATAAATACTCCGAAAAAAAGAATGATATATACGAAGGGGAAAAAAGTAAAGAAAGTAAGCAGCCCCTTTTTAAACGGACTCATATTCAGGCTTTGTTTAGTTGTGTATTAGCAGCATCTATGCCTGCAGCGATCCGGGTGTTATGTTTATTAACAGCTACTGCAGTCCAGATTAATTGTAAAGGCCAGGTAACCAAAAGACCAAGACCCATAGTAAAGAAAGCAGCGACGCCCGAAATTAGAAAACACCAGATTGCTCCTGAAATAGAAGCGTAAATCATTCCAAGTGGACCAAAGAAAAAGGATAACAAGATTGCAATCGTCATATTCTTTTTTTCACCAACAACAATGACTTCCTTTTTTGTAGTAGATTCTGACATATTTTATTTAATGATATTTATTTAAAAATAGTTCACTCATGCGTATTCGTCATCAAGCTGTTGACAAATGCTATAAATAACTTATCTTAGGCAGTAGCTAAGATGTAAGTCATTAGTAGTACAAACAAACTTTTGTTTGTGCTACAAAAAACTGGATTTGATATTAAAACTACCTTTCAGTTTTTTACATGTTACAAATTCGATTTTCTTACACTCGATTATAATGCAGCAGGGATGAAGCCGGTACCCTCTAAGGTTGAGCCTGAAGTTTTTAATGTTTTAGCGGCTGACAGCGGCAAGCCGATAAAATGTTTAAAAACAAAGTGTGAAAACTTAGTGCGTATGAGGCGCGAGCCCGGCCGCTGCCCAAATAAAAATTAGCCTAATTAGAGATTTCGAATAGATTAGTCAATTTTAGCCCGGTTTTAATCGAATTTAGTGGTCTAAATTTTGGAATTGCTTAAAAAAGTCCTAAAATAACAATAAAAAGTCCCAAAATTACTTGCGCTTGACCTATAAATACGATTACCTTTATATATATAATAAACATTATATAATAGTTACAATTACTAAAAAATAATTTTATACGATCTGACCCATCTTATAAACTAGACAATTTTATAGTAAATAACTTTTATATCATTTTTTAAATAACCACTAAACAAAACTTATGCCCGCATTATCTTCTATGATTACTTCACTGTTTTAAGCAATCGAATTTCCATAAAAATTACTGTAACTGTTTGTAAGAAATTATTGAACAGTTCTTTGAGTTTGAATTTTATAAAATAACTCGACAATTTTTAAGACCTACAAAAATTGAATGCCTTTACTATATCATTACTAAAATAATTAAACTACTACGAACCATGAAAAAACTATTTTTTTACTTTTTATTTTTTAACCTACTTTTTTCAACCGCTATTTTTGCTTGTGACAGTTCACCTGTTGTTACCATGTACTCACCATTTCAACTTCAGGATGGAAACTATTTAGTTGAAATTGAAGCCTGTATAGGTGGAGGAGGATCGGAATCTGGAATAAGTGCTGACTTTACCCCAAATAACATCCTATCTTTTGACCCACCTTCTTTGACTTCTACTAATGGAGCTGTAGCGACAGGATCGCTAGTTGGAACAACACTAAGTTATGCTTACCCAAGTGATGTCGCTAATAATGATATTTTTGTTAATGCTACAGGAGGAACAGCTAATCAATGTTTTGAGTTCTCTGTTGTTATGGATGCCGAGCCCGCATCCACTTCCAGCTTCTTTTTTGAAGGCGTAAATTGTACTGTTTGTCAGGGCTCCTGTTCAGTAGGGGCAACCGGTGAATCTTCTACAGGATTCTCCCCGAAACCGTGTAATGATATAGCGACCTTAGAATTAGTTGCAGAAGATCCTGTTTGTAACGACAATGGAACAGATGATATTAATGCAGACGATACCTTTACTGTTACGGTAAACTATGTAAATTCGGGAGCTTTACCAGTGCAGGATAGTGAGGGAAACCTTCTTATTGGAACAGGATCTATAACATACGGCCCTTATAATTCTTTTGATGGTTCTGTTAATGTAACCTATATAACGGATGAAAGTCCGGATTGTGAAATTCTCGAGTTTATTCCATCTTGTTTATTTGATCTAAGTTGTGATATTAATGTTACCAATTGTGCTGATATTATTTTGGAAATTACTTCAGATAGCGAATGTGAAACAGGCTTAGTAGTAGATTATGAGTTAATGGCAGAAAGTAACTGTTTAGGTAGTAATTTACAGATAGGAGAAGTACTTTCTAATTTTAATTCGAATAATGGAGATATAACCATTCCGAATGGTTTTCTTTTTTCAGATGGAGAAACGGGAACTTGTATCATTGATGGTGGTAGTGATATGTATGATTGTGGAAACCGATTATTCACTAATTTAGATAATGACATTCCTTATTCAAATAATTTTATAACTCTGAACCCAAATTTCGGCCCAAGCGGAGCTTATTTTACTAGTAAAGCACCCGGTCTTTTTATGTTAGCCGCAGATGTAGATAACATTTCATCTTTTGGAACCCAGGGAAACAACGGTGCAGATGGCGGTGGAACTGCCAGTGGTTTTACATCAACAGCAACTATCGGTACAGCGAGTTTTGATTTATTTGTAAAAACAGTTTGTAGTGCCGGTGATCCTTCCATAAATCAAATAGTATTTATTCCTTCACCGAATTCTGCAAGTCAAACTTTCGCCGCAAATACAAATGACGGTGAGCATACCGTTAGTGGCATTACTGCAAGCACAACCAGAATTTACTATTTACTTTTTGCCGGCACAGGCGGTCAATGCTATACACAAGCAGAAATAGAAACCATTGCAGATGAATTTTTAGTAGCTATTGGAGAAGGACAACCTGAAAATGAGCTAACCTTTAACTTAGTTTCCGGTTTGGCATCCGGCTCAACTTTTCCATTTGGTACAACAACGGTTGAAGTAGAGGTTGGAGATACAGAAGGAAACCCTCCAACGCTTTGTTCATTTGATGTAATTATTACAGATCCAAATGGTTTTTGTGTTACTATTGATCCTCCAATACCTTCAATTACTTGTCCACCGTTGACCTTAAACATTTGTGATGGAAGTTATGATTGTGAAATTCAGGATTTAAATCCGGGTACTAATCAAAATGGAGTTACCGATTCTCCAATATTTGGTGGTACAGCAGCTTTTGCAATTGATAACGATGGCATATTGGATACAAGTTTATTAACATCCGGTGTTACTTATACCATAATTTTAAATTACGCAGAAGACGGTGTGCTTGGAGTTCCTGTGAGTTGTACATTTACAGCAGATGCTCCAAACCCCGCAAATGGCGGTTCATTTTAGAACAGTAATTTCAAATATATTTTAATAGTAGTTTAGTATGAAATGGAGCAAATTAATTTTGCTCCATTTTATTTACTACATATTACCTAATTAATAAACTGAATAAAGATTTTTCGATAGTCGCTGCTGTTAGTACTCCGGCGAACATCCCTCCTATCACACCAACACTTCCTACATCTACACCGGTTAAATAAAGTTGTTTAATTGGTGTTCTTGTTCTTAATGACTTACAGGCATAACGTTTAGGGGTAACGGCTAAACCGTAAATTGCGCCTTTAACGGCATCGGTATAGTGTGTTGTTGTTAGTGGAGTTGAGAGCTCCCAATAATCAAGATGTTTCATAACATCAGGAATTTTCTCTTTCATAACTTCAATCATTCTTTCAGCTAATTTTTCTTTGAAAGAATGATAATCTTCCGGTCGGTTTTCTTCAGTACTTTCCTTCCATTTTTCAACCGTTTTCCAGTCGATAAAGGTGACACATTCACCTGTATGTTTTTCATGGGGACCTGCATTATGTTCCGGGTCTTTTAGAGAAGGAAAACTAATATATAAAATATGTGGAATGGCCTCCGGATCATTTATATCCCAATAATATTGGTTGTTGTCCCATGTTCCATAAAGCCATAGGTTACTCGAACGTGCGCCGGCTTTTTTTATATCTCCTTTAAAACCCATATTGAGACAAATATATGGCGGACTGTCTTCGAGATCGTTTATGCTTTGTCCCCATTTTGTTTCTGAGTATTTTTCAGGCAACATTTTATTGATAGTATTCTTAGCGCCGGCAGCAGAAATTACATACTTCGCATTAAAGATTGTGCCATCTTGCAAAGTAACGCCTGTGGCTTTATTTCCTTTAAGATTTATTTTAGTTACGGGTGTATTCACTAAAACTAAACCTCCGTTATCCACTACGTTACCTAAAAAGGTAGCGGCAAAAACTTTAGAACCATGTCTTGGATAATAGCCTCCATTCCAAAAATGTTTATGCAGTAATGCATGCATACCAAAACTTGAATCATCGGGAATAGAACCTGCATATCCCCAGTGCACCGTTAGAAAGGTTCTTAATTTACCTTCGACGCCCGCTTCATCCAAAGCTTCAGTAGTTGTCATCGCCCACCAGTCCCTTCCTGACCTGTTCGGTATTCTAGATCCGGCTTTGTCGAGCCATTCGGGCATCGTTTTTAAAGCGAATAATTTAGAAGATGTTTTTGAAGCATCCCGAACCATTTTAAAATATTTATCAATAGCATCAGATTGTTCGGGAAACATTGTTTTTAATTCCTTCACAAACTCAGCAGAATTATCCGGGAAATTCACCATACTTCCATCCGGCATCATAAACTGATCATATGGGTTGCCGAGACTCACCATGTCAATTTGATTATTGCTTAACCAGTCAAGCACTTTTCGAGGTTGTTTATACTCTTGCATCTCACCAATTGCATGCACACCGGCATCCCATTGATAGCCTTTTCTTGCATATGAATGTGTAAACCCTCCCGGAATGTAGTGTTTTTCCAGAACGAGCACACGGTATTTCTTTTTCGCCAATGCCGCAGCACAAGCCATCCCTCCTATTCCTGAACCGATTACAATTACATCGAATGTATCGTCTTCGGGCTTGATTTTTTTGAAATCGTAATAGACGCGCTTGCCTTTGTGCATGGGAATTACTGACATA
>JAHDHT010000250.1:3815-5069 GCA_020631175.1 Chitinophagales bacterium | reverse complement strand
GCGCTGCCTTGACAGGGCAGAGGTCACTGGTTCGAATCCAGTATGACTCACTTTCTCCTTACTTTTTCAAAAGTTCCTAAAAATGCCGTCTTAAATGACAGTATTTGACAAAAACGCTTGATCAAAGTGTTAAAATACCGTAAATTGTCTTAATAATTTTTTAACAAAACCAATTTTTATGAGGAGAAATCTACTATGGCTGCAAGCAGTAGCTCTAATGCTGCTATGTTCAGTCACCTTATCCGCCCAGATCCAAGTATCGGGTGTGGTAACAGATGAAGAGCTGGGCGACCCCCTACCCGGCGTTAATGTGGTGATTACAGGAACCACCACAGGTACTTTTACCGATCTCGATGGTCGTTATTCGCTTGAAGTACCAAACGAAAACAGTTCCATTACCTTTTCTTATGTGGGTATGAACCCGCAAACCATCACAGTTGGTGGTCAACGTGAAATCAATGTTCTTTTAAGTACCGGTATTGAACTCGACGGAGTTGTAATTACGGCACTTGGTATTTCAAGAGAAGAAAGAGCATTGGGTTACTCAGTTACTGAAGTTGATGGAGCTGACCTTACACAAGCTCGTGAAAGCAATGTGGTGAATTCATTAAGTGGCCGTGTTTCGGGACTTAACATCACAAGCAGTTCAGGTGCGGTAGGTAGTTCAGCAAGAGTTACCCTTCGTGGACCAACTTCGGTTTCGGGTAACAACTCACCATTATTCGTAATCGATGGTATTCCTATCGATAATACTGCCAATACAGATGGTGACGGAGATGCTTTTGGTGGATTCGATTTACCAAATGGTCTTGCTGATTTAAATCCGGATGATATCGAGTCAATGACGGTTCTTAAAGGTATCAATGCGTCTGCACTCTATGGAGACCGTGCTTCTAACGGGGTAATTGTTATTACTACAAAAAAAGGTAAAGCAGGAAAAGGAAGTGGTCTTGGAATTACATTTAATTCTTCAACTACTTTCGAAACTCCATTAGTCTTACCGTCATTCCAGAACTCATACGGTCAGGGACCAGATCCTGACTATTTTGAATTTATTGATGGTTCAACCGGTGACGGTGGTGTTGATGAAAGCTGGGGTCCTCCTTTAGATGTCGGATTAGAATTTATTCAATGGCAATCTTATCTGGAAGACGGTGCTTATGACGGAAGTGGTGCACCATTGCCATGGGTTTCAAGACCGAACAATATCAGAGACTTCTATGATACCGGTCTTACAACAGATAATAATGTTGC
>JAHDHT010000250.1:0-3715 GCA_020631175.1 Chitinophagales bacterium | reverse complement strand
TGGTCTGGTCGTCAGGTTGATTTTTCAGCTTTACAAGACTATGAGAATTTCCCATTATCCCCGGATGGTACTGCAGCAGCAGGAACTCCATTAAACTGGAATACCGTTTATCAAAACAATCCGTACTGGGTATTAGATAATAACCTGAATAAATTAAACAAGAACAGACTTGTTGGATCTGTAAGTTTAAATTATGAATTAAGTCAGGATTTAAATTTATTAGTTAGAACAGGTAATGATTTTTATACGCAAAATGTTTCAGTACAAAAGGCAATTGGTTCTAATGAATTTCCATTCGGATTCTTTAGTCAGAGAACCAGAAAATTTAATGAGAATAATACAGAAGCTCGTTTAACATTTGACAGAGACATCAGTGAAACATTTAATTTAAATGTGGCTGTTGGTACAAATCGAATGAATCGAAGCATTGATCAATTATATGGTGAAGCGCCTCAATTAGAACTTCCGGGACTTTACAATTTAAGTAATGTGAAATCCGGAACAAATCCGATTATCACAAACAGCATTTCAAAAAGAAGAACTAATAGTGTTTATGGTATTGCACAATTTGGATTTAACAGAAGTCTTTACATTGATGTTACCGGTAGAAATGACTGGTCAAGTGTTCTTCCAACAGAAAATAATTCTTACTTCTACCCTTCGGTTAACGTGAGTATGATTCTTTCAGACATGTTAGATTTAGACGATGCTACCTGGTCTTATTTAAAAGCCAGAGGTGGTTGGTCAAGAGTGGGTAGTGATGGTGCTACAGATCCTTATGTAATTCAGCAGACTTTCGGTTTCAGAGATGAAACATGGGGTGGAGTTTTACTTCCATTCAATCCTAACTCTATTTCAAATCCAAATTTAAGACCTGAATTTACCAGTGGTTTTGAAGCCGGTCTGGAAGGAAAGCTTTACAATAACAAGTTAAGATTCGACGCTACTTACTACGATTCTAAGGTTACAGACATGATTATCGACAAGCAGGTATCTGCTTCTTCAGGAATTATCAATCTTTTAGATAATGTAGGTGAAATGCAGAACAGAGGAATCGAACTAGGTTTAGGTTCTACGCTTGTGAAGAGAAAGAATTTCTCAATTGATCTTGATTTAAACTGGTCGAGAAACGTTAATGAAGTTCTATCATTAGGTGGTGACGGTGAAGGAGCTGTTGTACTTGGTGGTCAGTGGAATGTTGATGTTCAGGCAAGAGAAGGCTTACCATTTGGTGTATTATTCGGGCCTGGTTTCGCACGTGACCCGAATGGGAACATTATTCACGAAAATGGTTTACCGGTAATCGATGATGAATTCAAAGTACTTGGTGACATTCAACCTGACTGGTTAGGTGGAGCTAACTTAAATGTACGTGTTGGTGGATTTAATATCGGCGGTGTACTTGCTGCTAAAATGGGTGGCGAAGTTTACAGTATGACTTCTACCTGGGGTAGATATGCAGGTGTATTAGAAGAAACCTTAATTGGTCGTGAAACCGGTATTATCGGAGACGGTGTAATTAATGTAGGATCTGATGATGAAGCTGAATATATCCCGAATAATATTGTTGTTCCTGCTGAAACGTATAATAAAAATGCGTTCTCAAATGATGTAGCAGAAAGTTCAGTATTTGATGCTTCTTATGTGAAATTAAGACAGATCACTGTTGGATACAGCTTACCAAAAAATCTATTTGGTTCTAAAGTTTTCCAGAATGCTTCTGTCTCTCTTGTTGGACGTAACCTGGCTATTTTATGGAAAAGGGCTCCACATATTGATCCTGAAACATCATTTGGTGCCGAATCAGGCTTACAAGGCCTGGAATTTGGTCAACTTCCTTCTACAAGAAGTGTGGGAATTAACCTGAATTTTAATTTCTAAAAACTAAAAATCAAAAACAATGAATACTAAATTATATAGCGTTTTATTGATGATTGGTTTGATTATCATCTCGGGTTGTACTAAAGACTTCGAAGAAATCAATACCAATCCTAATGACCCGACTGAAGTTCCTTCAGGGCTGTTAGCGGCAGATCTTTTGAGAAATGCCGGTAACCGTTTATACTCCACTTTTGTTGGAGGCGATATGGGTTCATGCTGGTCACAGCAATGGGCAAAAGTCCAATACAATGATGAAGCAAGATATCGTCCGAGAGAGAGTGTGATTGAGTCTATTTGGACGGATATGTACGAAGATGTTGTTGCTGATTCTAAATCAATAGTTACTCTTGCAACTGAAGAAGAAAACCCTGCTATGCAGGCTGTTGGTTTAATCATGCAATCTTATGCCTTCCTATTATTAACCGATTGTTATGGTGATGTTCCGTTCTCAGAAGCAGGTGCTGCTTCGGAAGGAATTTTTGAACCGGTTTACGATACGCAAGAAGCTGTTTACGATGGCGTTTTTGCAATGTTAGATGAAGCCAATGATTTAATCGACGGTGGTGAAGGTTCTATTCTTGCCGGATCAGATATTATGTATGGTGGAGATGCTTCTAAATGGCAAATGTTTGCCAATTCACTGAAGTTCAGAGCATTGATGAGAATCTCTTCAAAAAGAGATGTATCTGCTGACCTTTCTGCTATTGCCAGTTCAAGAGCTGTATTTGGTTCAAATGCAGATGAAGCAAAATTACCTTACTTGTCTTCTGATCCTAATGCAAATCCTATTTATGAAACAATCGTATTTGGCAATCGTGCTGAATTTAAAGTAAGCGATGTTTTAGTAGATAAATTAAACTCATTGGGAGATCCAAGATTAGGTGTTTATGCTCAGGCAAATGACGAAGGAGAATACAGAGGAAAGCCTGCCGGGCTAATTGATATTCCAAACAACGAATATGATTATGCTAACGTTTCAGCTATAGGAACTCAGTATCTTGAGCCAACTGCACCGGGTTATTTTATGAGTTATGCGCAACTGCAATTCTTAATGGCTGAAGCAGCTCATAAAGGTTTAATTTCAGGCGATGCTGCAACATTCTATGGAAATGGTGTAAGAGCTGCTATGGAAACGAATGGTTTTACCGGTGAAGCAGTAGATGCTTATTTAGCTCAGGCAAATGTTGAATTTAATGAAACAAATGCTTTAAGCCAGATTGGTGATCAAATGTGGCTAGCTTTATTCTGTCAAGGCGTGGAAGCGTGGACAGAGTGGAGAAGAACCGGTTTCCCTGAATTGTCTGCTGCTTTAGAAGCTGATTTCGACGAAATTCCATCCAGATATACTTATCCTGCTATCGAACAATCTGTTAATAGTGCAAATCTTGACGCAGCAATTTCGAATATGGGAGGAAATGATTTAACGACCAAGGTATGGTGGATGCAATAATAATTTTAAGGACTTAAAAATGATTATTATGAAAATGAATAAATTAATAACAATGCTTTTTATCCTGGTAGCTATGCTGGGATTAAATTCTTGCGAAGATTCTATACAGGATTTAGTAACTGAAAACGCAGCAACTGGGGGTCAGGTAGATGTTCAATCTCCTTTGATCAACTATGTAATCGGTGAACCTGAAGGTTATGGTATTCGCTTGAAGGTATATCAGGGCGCTGTAAAAACAGAAAAGATTTCTGTATATAAAAGTTTTACAGATCCTGCTCAGGGAGAGTCAAATCGTGCTTTATTAAAAGAGATCGATATTCCTGAATCTGAAACATCTTTAGTTGATTTTGAAGTGAGTTTCTTTGAATTAATTGAAGGTCTTAC
>JAHDHT010000020.1:27699-29699 GCA_020631175.1 Chitinophagales bacterium | reverse complement strand
GTAATTGCTTTGGGTATTTGTTTGATCGGTGATGTTAACTTTGTTGCAGAGATCATTTCGATGTTCTTTATGGTGACTTATGGTTCGCTATGTTTGATTTCCTTCCTGCAACATTTTAATGCCGATCCTTCTTATCGTCCGGTTTTCAGATCGCGTTGGTATATCTCTTTATTAGGTGCGATCTTATGTGTATGGCTGATGTTTATGATCAATTTCCAGTATGCATTGTTGGCTTTATTGGTTATTGTATTATTATATATATGGCTGAGTAATGCGCATAAAAATAAAAAGGGTATTGCCAGTTTATTTTCCGGTGTTATTTTTCAAATCAGCCGTCAGCTGCAGGTTTATTTACAAAAAACAGAAGGCACTGAAGATAGCAACTGGCGACCATCGGTTATATGTGTTGATCCGCATGCCTTTGAAAGAATGATGGCTTTTGATTTGTTAAGATGGGTTTCTTATAAATATGGATTTGGAACTTATATCCATTATATCGAGGGATATTATTCTAAGAATACGGTTTCGGAAGCCCGCAAAGCAAGCGATCGATTAATTACTCAAGCTGAAGAATCGAATGTATTTATTGATACGATTATTTCTCCTTCTTATACATCTGCGATTGCGCAAATGATTCAGTTGCCGGGTATTTCCGGGAAGGAAAATAATATGGTCATGTTTGAATATGCATTCCATAAACCGCATGAATTAAAATCGATTATTGAAAATATTCAATTAGTAAAAGCGGGTAAATTCGATGTGATGATTTTGAGGAGTTCTGAAAAAGGATTCGGACAAAGAAAGAGCATTCATATCTGGATTAAACCGCAGGATACGAGAAATGATAATCTGATGATTTTAATCTCTTATATTTTATTGGGGCATCCGGATTGGAAGAAAGCGGAGATTAGTATTTTCGCCATCTTCCCTGAAGAAACTATTTTTGATGAGAGTCAGGAGTTATTCGAAAGAATTAAAAAAGGAAGATTGCCGATTTCTGCAAAAAATATAAATCTGATTACCCGAAAGCCGGAGATGAGTATAAAGGATATGATCAATGAAAAGTCGAATACGGCAAGTTTAACGCTAATGGGTTTCAGAACGGAAGCCTTAAAAAATCAGGAGGCAGAATTGTTTGACGGATATGAAGATGTAGGAACGATATTGTTTGTGAATTCGAGTGAGGAGAAGGAGATTAAGTAGAATGTAAAGTAGCAAGTGTCAAGTTTCAAATGCAAGTATCAAGTTCAATTTGAAATTCAAATTTCTAATGCAAATTCAAATTCAAAATTAAAAGCAAAAATCTCTGCACTCCTCTGGGGTAAAAAAGAGCAATATTTTCAATGTTCTTAATGTTCTGTAATCTAATAGACCGAATAAAAAACTTAATACCTTAATGGATAAAAAATCTCCGCGCTCCTCAGCGGTAAAAAACAGCAATTTTTCAATGCTCTTACTATTCTCTACTTTATAGACCAAATAAAAAACAAAAAAACTTAATACCTTAATGGATAAAAAATCTCTGCGCTCCTCTGCGGTAAAACATGGAAAATGAAATTCAAATAGTAGACTACGACCTTAAGTACAAATCTTACTTCAAAGATTTAAACAAAGAATGGATTGACCAGTATTTTGTGATGGAAGAAGCCGATGAAATCGCTTTAAATAATCCTGAAGAATATGTAATTGATAAAGGAGGAAATATTTTATTTGCGCTGATAAACGGTGAGGTAGTAGGCGTTTGTGCTTTAGTGAAGATGCATAATAAACCATACGATTTCGAGTTGTCGAAAATGGCTGTTAAATCCGGACAGCAAGGAATGGGGATCGGAAAAGTACTAGCCAATGCAATTATAGAAAGAGCCAAACAAAGAGGAGCTAAAAATCTCTCTTTAGAAAGCAATACCGTTTTAGAAGCGGCTATTCATTTGTATTATAAATTGGGCTTCAAGAAAATCGAAGGATTAAAATCGCCTTATGAGCGAACGAATATTCATATG
>JAHDHT010000020.1:0-27599 GCA_020631175.1 Chitinophagales bacterium | reverse complement strand
CTTCAAGAAAATCGAAGGATTAAAATCGCCTTATGAGCGAACGAATATTCATATGTTACTGGAGTTTTGAAAGTAGTAAATAGGAAGAAACAAGTAGCAAGAGTATTTTTTATTTTTCTTTGCGCATATTTTAATCCGAACAACAGCAAACAAACCTTTGCGCCTTTGCGGTAAAAAAATCCGAACAACAACAAAAAAACCTTTGCGACTTAGCGTCTTTGCGGTGAAACAACCCGAACAACAGCAAACAACTCTTTGCGCCTTTGCGGTAAAAAAACTCTGCGCCCTCTGTGGTAATAAAAAATATAAGTCTGTCTTACAAACTTAATATTCTATATTTCCGAAGTCCGAAGCAATGCAAAAAAACTTAATCCCTTAATGGTTTAAAAAAAGAAGACCGAAAAAACTCTATTGTAAAAAATTAAAGCGACTCAACAACAGCATCAATCATCGCTCGCCCAACAGGCTCTACAAAAGCCAGTTGACAAGCAAGACTCCCGCAAACATTTGCCAGCCAGACATTATCTCTAACAGGCATATCAGCAGCTAAACCCAAACTAAGAGCAGCAATCACCGTATCACCTGCACCACAAACATCAGCCACTTCTATAGGTTTATAAACCAGCTTCTCTTTATTTGTACCGTCATCAAAATAAATACCATGTTGAGACAAAGTAATAACGGTGAACTTATGGTCAAGCGATTTAAACAAGAAAGAAGAAGCTTTATTTAGATCATTTATTTTTAAAGGATTGATCGCATATCCATAAGCAGCAGTAATTTCCGAAAGGTTAGGTTTAAACAAAGTGCATCCTTTATAAGCAAGGAAGTTCGACTTTTTCGGATCAACAGCTACAGGTATTTCAGCAGCACGACAACGGCTTATAATTTCTTCAATTAAATACTCCTGCAACAAACCTTTATTGTAATCCTGCAAAACAACAGCGTCTATCGAATTACTTTTTAAGATTAAATCAAAACGTTCTAAAACTAATCTGATTTGTTTATTGTCAATAGCAGTTGTCGTTTCCTGATCGACACGCACCACCTGACGGCCACGCGAAATGACTCTCGTTTTTAAACTTGTTTTTCGTCCTTTAAAAATCAGAATGTCCTTATTGTCGATTCCGTTTTGTTCCAGCTTCTTTTTTAAAATAGCACCCGAACGATCATCTCCACCAATGCCCAACAAAAATGAACACCCACCCATTTTAGAAATGTTCATAGCAACATTTGCCGCACCACCCAAGCGATGTTCTTCTTTCGAAACATCAACAATAGGCACGGGAGCTTCAGGTGACATGCGATTAGAATCACCAATCAGATAATGATCCAACATTACATCACCTACTACCAGAACGTTCTTTTCCGGAAAAGATTGATATGCTTTTATGCCTTCAGCACTCAACAAAATTTAAGCTAATTTTGATAAGCTGTCCTTCATTCGGGCAGTAGCTTTTTCCAACAAATCAGTAGAAGTTGCATATGCAATTCGGAAACAATCATCATTGCCAAAAGCAGCACCGGTAACGGTAGCAACATTAGCCGTTTCCAGTAGATACATACATAAATCAGTGATGTTATTTATAGTATAATTTCCGTACGATTTTCCAAAATAGGCACTAGCATCCGGGAAGAAATAAAAAGCACCATCCGGTACATTAAATTTTAATCCGGGTATTTCTCTTAAACGGTCAGCCACTAAATTTCTACGTTTTAAAAATTCTGCTTTCATCGCCAATGTCGGTTCATAATGAGAATTTAAAGCAGTAATCGCAGCTCTTTGAGTAATTGCACAAGTACCGGAAGTAAACTGTCCCTGCATTTTGGTACAGGCAGCAGCAATTTCTTTCGGAGCACCCATATAACCTAATCTCCAACCAGTCATAGCAAAGCCCTTAGACAGACCGTTAACAGTTACAACCCGATCTTTAATTAATGGATTAGCACCAATACTGGCATGTTTATCGGTATAATTAATGAACTCATATATCTCATCTGCAATCACAACAATATTTGGATATTTCGCCAACACCTCAGCCAGACCGTTCAATTCTTCCTGAGAATAAACCGAACCACTCGGATTACAAGGGGAAGAAAATAAAAATGCCTTTGTTTTATCTGTTATAGAAGCTTCCAATTGTGCAGGAGTGATTTTAAAATCACTATCAATATTGGTCGAAATGCGAACTACCTTGCCACGTGCTAATAAAATCTGACCTTCATAACTCACCCAATATGGCGCAGGAAGAATCACTTCATCACCCGGATTAATTAAACAAAACATCAGGTTTGCTAAAGTCTGTTTCGCACCTGTCGAAGTAACAATCTGACTCGGTTCGTAATCTAAGCCATTATCGCGTTTAAATTTTTCGCTAATCGCCTCCCTTAAATCCAGATAACCCGGTACAGGGGTGTAGTGCGAAAAATTATCATCTACCGCTTGTTTTGCAGCTTCTTTTATATGTTCAGGAGTATTAAAATCCGGCTCTCCCAAACTCAAACTGATTACATCAATACCACGGGCTTTCATCTCCCGACTTTTAGCCGCCATCGCAATCGTGGCCGACTCTTGCATGTTTAAAATGCGATCACTTAAAATAGACATCTAACCTAAAAATTTTGCAGCGCAAAGGTACATTTTTTCAATGTATTCATCATTCATTTTATGTGGATTTGGCGGTCCGGGCGGGTGCTTCGCTATTATCTTTTTTTGCTCAGTGCGAAGTACATGGTCGCGGCTAGAGCTTCCGCCGGTCGCTTTGCCACTCCCTGTACTTCTGCTCTTCGTCAAAAAAAGGATAGCCGCTGCGCCCCCTGACCGAGGGTCTTTGCTCAAGAGAAAACTTAAACTTAGGAGTAAGTAAAAGGCTCGACTCTCGCAGCCAAAGGCGATCTCGCTTCTCGCTTCTGAAATTTTGAATTAGAATTTATGTTTGCACTTCAAACGGCATTATGTATTACAGCAGATCATATAAAACCCTATTTTTACAACAGCATAGTCAAACATTGCCATCTTGAGTCAATACCATTATAAAGACAAATCATTCATGCTGCCTGTCGTGATTATTATCACATTCGCAGTTACATTTATAGGAACAGACCATACCTGGCAGGAAATTACAGGCGATAGCATTATCCTTCGAAAACTGCTCTTAAACTTTTTTACAGTATTGGTCGGATGGCTGGGAGTAAAGCAAATCGTAAAGTATTTCGACCGTAAAATGCCTTGGTCAACTACCGATCATAAAAAGCGTTGGCTTAGACAAGTTGGCGTAGGGATTATCTTTATCTTATTACTGTTTTTTGCCGAATTGGCGATCAGAACACTGATCATACCGGATTGGAAATTTATAGCTTCTACTTTCTGGACAGTTGATCTTCCGCTTGCAGTAATTTTTGGTCTGTCTTTTAATCCACTCTATTACTTTCTATGGTATAGAGATCAAAACAACTCCAGAGATGCAGCCCTTGAAAAATTAAAGGCACAAAAAGCATCAGCTACGGCTTCTTCAAAAACGATTATCACTGTTTTGAAAGGTCGTAAAAAAGTACGGCTCGCCCCTGAATCTATAGCATTCATTTACCGTGAAAACGAGCTTAATCAACTGGTGACTTTTGAAGCTGAAAGCTATCATCTCGACGATTCCATTAATGCCGTAGAAGCATTGTTAAATCCGGATATTTTTTTTCGGATTAACCGCCAATTATTAGCCCACAGAGAAGCCATCACATCCTTCCAAACTTTAAGTAACCGGCAACTTTCCATCGAATTAAGCCCGAAAATTAAAGACCCTTTTCTGATGAACAAGAATAAAGTGGCTCAATTCAAGAAATGGCTTAAAAGCCAGTAAATTAGGGCATTTTATATATGTCCCGTTCATGCTTTCTATTGTCCCTTTCATGTTTTCTTAGGCTTTTCCGAATAATTTTCGCCTACTTCAATCGTATTTTTAACATCTGAAATACACAGATATTTTGTGATCAAAATGAATGTCTTTAAATTTTAAATATGAAGCTACAACATCGAATAATTTTACTGATTATTTTAACCCTTTGTTCATCCTCTATAAAAACTGTTCAGGCACAGGAAGAGAAGAAAATGGGACTGGTTTTAAGTCCAATTTTTAGCCTCTATTCTGTATATGATCAACACGCAAGTCCGGTACATTATCAATTGAATGCTCCGGCTATCCGGTTAGGATATGAAGTGGAATCAGCAAAAGCCTATTCTTTATATTATGTCCAATATGGAAACGGCAAATTCCGACCTAAAAACGGAGATCTGAACTATCTGACCGAAGATGTTGGATGGGCTTCACGTGCGATTGATTTAAGAGCCCAACATCTTCGAAAATTGAAATCTACAGATAAGGAGATGCATCTTTTGGGTCCTGTATTTCAATATGATTTCAAGTTGGATTTCGACTATCTGGGCAACTGGCCATGGGCTTTCGGACAAGCTGCCTTGGGTGTTTCTTATCAATATCGCCGAGCATTAGGGACAGGAAAATTACATGCAGGTATCCATTTACCACTTGTAGCTTTAATAACCCGATTGCCATATTCTAATATTCCAAGAACTCAGGGACAGGTGCCTGGAGTGGCTTCGCTTTTTCAACAAGGCAGTAGCATAAATACACTTGATAAATATCAGCGGGTCGATCTTTTTATTGCTTACAATAAATCGATAGGCGAAAAATGGGATATAAGACCTTCTTATCAATTCTACTGGCTGCGATTTTCAGAACCCGATGTTGTTCAGGCCTATGACCAACAATTAGCAGTTCAATTCATCAGAAACTTTTAAAATTAAAATCATGCGAAATAGTTTTTTATTAATAATAAGCCTTGGTCTTTTATTCAGCTCTTGTGATAAAGCTTTATTAGGACCGGAAATTGAAAACACACCTGAAAGCAATTTTGAATATTTCTGGAAGGATTATTCAGATCATTATGCAAACTTCAGAGTAAAAAATATCGATTGGGATGCCGTCTATGAGGAATACCGTCCGCAAATAACGGCAAGCTCGACCGATGAAGATTTATTTAATGTATTAACATCAATGCAGGAGCTGCTAAATGATGGTCACGTTTCCCTCTACACTGGTTTGCCTGATATTACATTTTATGGTTCAGGTCCAGGCTTCGCTTTAGCTATACAGGATATCTATCCCTTTTATGAAAAGAGTTGGGTAGAACCTTATTTAGTAAATGAAATAAATAGTCTGGGAGAGGATCAGATTATTTATGGCTTGCTGGAGGATAATCTTGGTTATTTATATATCGGTGAAATGTATGAAGATTTGAAGCTGTGGGGAGAAGTGATGGATGATGTTGTCGCCCAATTAGGTGATACGGATGGATTAGTATTAGACTTACGTGATAACGGCGGAGGCGAAGATGAAGCCGGTCGTTTTATTACAAGTTACTTTACTGATTCTGAAGCACCTTATCAAAACGTACGTTTTAAAAATGGCCCGGGTCCTAATGATTTTGAAGAAGTGAGAAGATGGAGCATTGCACCCGGACGGTCGACCTTATATACGAAGCCTATTGCAGTGATAACCGATCGTTATTGTATCAGTGCAGGAGAAACATTTGCGCTTGCTTTAAAAACATTACCTCAAATGATTCATGTAGGAGACACTACTACGGGAGCTTTTTCAGATACTAACGATCGCGAATTGCCAAATTTGTGGAAATATAGAATTCCTGTTGCCGAAGTTAAAGACCAGAATGAAATAAGCTATGAAGGTATAGGCTTAATTCCAGAGCATGTAGTTAGAAATACTAATGAAGAGATTGCTAATGGGGTAGATAAAATGCTGGAAAAAGCAATAGAGGTTTTGCAATAGTAGCAATACTATGAAGTAAAAATGAAATTACTGATATCGAAAATGAAGTAGATAAAGTTTTGGAAGAAGCATTACGTTAATTTAAAGATATCTATGGTATAGAGTAGTGCTTATATTGCTATATTATAGGAGTTTTAAAAGATAAGTTATGAAGCAATTGATATTGTTAATTCTTCTGAATAGTTTTTTCTTTACTATACTGGCTCAGGATAAAGTAAGTATTTTGAATCCCAATGAAAGTGTTTCAAATACGATTGAATTAAATGATCAACATTTCTATGAAATCCAGTTAGATGAAGGAACTTTTGCCACTGTAAATATTTTACAGCAGGGAATAGATTTGAAAATAGTTACTTATCATCCGAATGGTGATAAAATTGAAGAATTTGATTCACCTAATGGTTCAATGGGAGATGAGTTAATTTTCATTGATGCATTTCAGCAAGGAACTTATAAGATCGGCTTAATACCTTTAGGTCAAAATGAAAAGGAAAAAGCCGGCGATTACTCTATCGAGTTGATTTCAATTAGTAAAGATATTGTTAGTCATTTAAATTCAACTCTGAGTTTTCTGGAAAAATTGGATGGAATACCAGGATATTGTTTGAATATTGTTGATGCAAATTCTATAGTTTATTCATTTAATTCCGGGTACGCAAATTTAGAATCGGAATTGCAGTATACCGCAGATACTAAACAACAGATTGAGTCAATATCAAAAACATTTTTGGGTATTTCGATTATGTTGTTGGTCGAAAGAAATGATTTAGATCTCGATGAAGATATAAATAACTATTTGCCCTTTGATATAATAAATCCATTTTTTCCGAAAGAAGCAATTACGATAAGGCAATTAGCAACGCATACCTCTTCCATTTTTGACAATGGAAAATTTGAAGATTTATGCTGGTTGCAGAATTCCGAAATGTTTTTCGAAAATGAAAAAAAATACAAGCATAAATCAATAAGAAAGAAATTTAAAAAGTATAGTAAAAATGATCCATTAAACTTAGACAAATTTTTGAAGGAATTTTTGGTTATCAAAGGACAATACTATTCTGATAAAAATTACTTGGAAAAAAGACCTGGCACTTATTGGTACTATTCAAATACAGGAGCTGCCTTAGCCGCTTATTTAGTAGAATTAGTCAGCGGTGATGACTATACTGATTTCGTACAAAAAAATATTTTTGAACCATTGAAGCTTCAAAATACATCATGGTATTTTGAAGAAGCTGATTTAAAAGTACTTTCACAGAAATATGACGGTAATAAAGTTGAATATCCGGTTTTTAAGTGCCCTACTTATCCGGATGGTGCAATTTATTCAACGACTAATGATTTATCTATTTATTTACAGGAATTAGTAAATGGATATAAGGGAAATGGTACATTACTTTCTGCGGACTCTTATAAAGAAATGTTTTCAGTAAATTATGAAGAAACGGGTGGTCGTTATAAAGGAATAAAAAATGGACTTTTTTGGTGGATATTGGAAGATGGCTTAATGGGTCACAATGGAGGGAATTATGGATGTAATGCAAATTTGTATTTTCACCCTGATCACGGTCTAGGTTATATTAGCCTCGAAAATACCATGTTAAATGAAAATGACATTGCAACAGAACAATCCGATAGAATTAAAACAATTTTACGGAGGTATTTAAAAGTGTTTAAATAAATGATGCTTACATTTATTATATGATGAAACCTTTACTTTTACTTACATTATTAATGTTGACTGCTTGCACTTCATCAAAACATGAGCATCAGGAACAAACACAGAAAGTCAATCTTTTACTAGAAGAAATATCATCACTAAAGAACGAGCAAACAGGAAGGCTAACCCATATCGTTTATTTTGATTTAAAAGATGAAATAAATGAGGAATTGTTTTTTAATGAAATTGAAAAATTGTCCGGCATTAAAGAAGTTAAAGATTTTAATTACGGTTTATTTAAAGATTTAAAAGATACGCGGGCATTATCACAATATGATGCAGTTATGGAAATGTCGTTTGAAAATTTAGAGACTTACGAAGTTTATAAGTTCCACCCGACTCATCTATCAGTAAGAGAACAATTAAAGTCGATGTTAGCTGCTCCTCCCGCAACTTATGATTTTATGAAAGAAAAGCGTTGAGAGGTTTTGCCTGCGATTTGCATTTTTAACAATCTAATTCAAACAACT
This sequence comes from Chitinophagales bacterium, assembly GCA_020631175.1. Lineage (GTDB taxonomy): Bacteria > Bacteroidota > Bacteroidia > Chitinophagales > JAHDHT01 > JAHDHT01. The sequence goes on along the minus strand of JAHDHT010000020.1, from coordinate 19,551 downwards.
TTGTCGTCCCTCTCTTTTTCAAGGGAGGGTTAATTTTGTCGAAGCCTTGTCTTGAGCCTGCAGAAAGAACCTTACAAAATGGGAGGGTGAAAAGGCATTTTGTAAAGTCAGTTTAACTTTATGCCCTTTGCGTTCCTCTTATCCATCCAATAATGGAATAAATAAAATTTCTAAATCTATTTTCGGCCGAATTTTCATCTTCAAAACCAACCTTATAATCAATAGCTTTCAATAAAGCTTTTGCTTTATGTTGATCCTGTTCCCGAACAAAAACATGTGCGTAATTATTCGAAAAGCCAAAAGTATTTGTCTGATAACTCGCCTGATCTTTAACCACAGCCTGAATATTGTGATTAATAAGCATGCCCATGATAATATGTGCTTCCTGGACATTACTGAGTGAAATTATGGGTATCCAGTTCATAAAAGGTGTTTAATATTAAAACCAATTATAAACAGTTTAAGTTCCGGGTAGTAGTAGTGCTTATTGCTTGATTACCTTTTCAATATATTGATAATCTTCATTAAATACTCTGAGTGAATATACACCTGTAGATAAATTACTAAATGATAAAGGATAATTAATTAAGTACGGTTCTACTTCTTCCTTATAGATTATTTTACCGTTCATATCCGTTAGCTCAAGTTTTAAATTTTTATCTGTTATAATATTTAAATCCAGATACAAAACTTCACTTGTAGGATTTGGATAAATAAGTAGTTTGCTTTCTTCACTTATTAATTCTCCTTCCTCCCGAACACCGCAAGGGGTTCCAAGCGTTACGAAGTTTGCAATAGTTGAAGGGCTACTAACAGCACCGTTCGGGCAATTCACCACAACATACCATTCAAAGTCTGCACATTCCGGTAAATTAAATAAAATCGCTAAAGGATATGGAGTTGTATAATCAAACCAGCTCGCTGCTCCTACTTCACGATAATACATGGTGTAATTAGCATATGGAATAGCATCCCAGGCTAAAATCGCAGATGAATTGGTTATGTTATGACTATACAGACCTACTAATGATCCGCAAACATTGTTGCAACCAATGGTCTGAAAACTAAAAATATTACTGTATGCGCTACCCGAAGCGTTAGCGCAATTTGCTTTAACTCTTAATTCATAGCTTGTACAATCGCTAAGGTTCGTTAATATAGCAAAGCTTATTGAACTGCTGAAAGTCGACCAAACAGAAGTACCAGCCTCTCTATATTCAATTTCATAACTATTAACTACAGGGTCTGTATTCCACGTAACCGTAGCAGAAGTATTTTGAATGTTTACCGTTGTTATTCCGGAAGGGGCAGTACATGGAATTGTTCCTGCTTGAATTGTTACCTGTTCGCTTGCCGTACAACCATTGGCATCAGTTACGGTACAAGAATATACACCCGGACTTAATCCATTTAAATTGGCAGTAGTCGCACCGTTAGACCATAAATAGGTATAGGGCGCAGTTCCTCCGCTTACACTTAAATTTATGATACCATCATTCGCACCGGCAACAGTTTCATCCGTCCAGTTAGCAGCAGGATTTACATTTGTTGGCTGATTAACAACAAAACTTTCAGTATAAGGGCAATTATAACTATCTGTTAATGTTACGGAATAACTACCGGCAGCTAAACCTGAAATACTCTGTGAAGTCATTCCATTTGACCAGGAGTAAGTATAAGGTGTATTTCCTCCTGCAGGTAAAAAGACAATTGAACCATCATTTCCACCATTGCAATTAACATCTGAAGCAAAACTATTTGAGAAAATTGCAGCACAGAAATCATTTTCTGCACCTGGAGTATATCTCACATTTTGTTCAGCCCATGCTGAAGAAAGACTATTATCATTTTCGTTTGGTAATAAAGCTAGGGATGGACCTGTTCCGTCCGGACTTACAATCCACGGGCTTAAATCATCATAATTAACTTCATCTATAATATTTCCAAAAGGATCATTTAAGAGAACACTTTCTCCTCCGTTTTTCAATTTTCCGCTGAATTTTCCATCCGCCGAAAAACCATAACGTTCTACAAAATGCAGACTGTCTTCTGCTATTACATAAAATCCTCCCGGAGCAATACTACTGCCAAATGGAAATTCATAATTAATTCCATTCAATAAAGTAACACCTGTAAGATGAACAACATTAGAGCCCGTATTTTTAATTTCTATAAATTCATATTCATCTCCATCAATAGTATCATTTACAATGATACTATCAGTAGGGTTATAATGAATTTCATTGATAACAAGATCATTGTAATTCTGAGGTAAATAATATGTAATAGGTTCCATTGCACTCCAAACCGGTTCAACAACAGGATTTGCATAATCATATTGAATAACTTCTACTTCCGCTAACCAGAGCGTTTGTGTAGTATCATTCATCATGACACGAACATATCTTCCAACATAATCTTGCGGTAAATCAAATTCAATTAAATCGCCGCTAATTCCATCCACATAAAAAGATTCTACATTTGGATCAGCTTTTAATGTAGCAGCGTCAACATCTGGAAAGGGTTGATCAGATGCAAAAACATGTACGTTCTTGTTTAGATAATATGAACCTAATTCTGAAGTATACCATACTTTTATTTGATGAATAGTATCCTGACTTTGAAGATCAACTTCCCACCAGGGCTGAGGTTCATTTAGCGGGCGGGTCATATTTCGATCTCTTAAAGTACTAAAGAGATTGCCATCATTAGCATTGTATGCCTGATAATCTGTAGAAGAAATGTTAGAACTTAATACAGACGGTTTGCCTATCGCATGATTGGTATAATTGTAGGTTGTATCTGAACCTAAAACACGTGCCTGAACAACATTTACCGGGTAAGGTAAATTTACAGGATTAGAGTAAACTGCAACTCCTGTATTAATACTTCCACCCGAAGCTCTCGGATCGTTTCCATTAATGGTATAAAATACACTTCCTGTATTATTAGGATTGTTTAATGTCAATTGACTTCCAAAAGCGATCTGACCTTCCGGGAGACTGTATTGAACCGCATCGATAGTAGGGTAGAGGCGGTTCTTTTTTAAATCTTCCAATACAACAGCAGGTCTGTTATTCGTATAGAATTCAGCGATTGAGTCAACCGTTCTTCTCCAAACATCTCTATTAGCTTCAGGATAACTGCTCCAGCGTGCTGATTCTGCAATCATCGCCGGATCATACATATCTGCCACTTTTTGTAAATGAGCAGAAACTCTTGAATGAGTTAACGGTCCGTCTCCGGTGAGTTGCTTATGAATGCGATCGGCAAAATCCATCCTGAAATCTTTGTCGCCTGAATTGTATAAATTGACGAACATATTATCCGGACCGTTAAAGTTATGTAAAGGATTTGTGCGATCAGAATTAAAAACATTACCATTGTAAAAGAAAAAATCAGCATCGTTTTGATTTAGGATAAATTCTCTTCCAATTTGAGGAGCACCAATTGCTCTGTATTCCGCTTCTCCTTGTCCGTAAATGAAAATAATCATTCGGTCGAAGAAATTATCTTCATCGATTAATTCCGTCCAGCTTGAATAGCTTACTTGTGATCGGGCAACCAAATCTGCCCATTGCACACCTGAACCATGTTGCAAAACCGGTGAAAACGGATGAAACACACTTACTCTTTGATCAGGTGTGGAAAGATATTCATAATCATCATTATCTTCTTCATGATATTCTGCTACCATATTATCATCAAAACGTTCTCGCATTGTTGCAATTCCCTGATAAACTCCATTTTGAAAAATATGAACGGGGCGGGTATGGGGACTTAGATTGCCCATATGCAATAATAAATCATCAGCCATTTTTGTGCTGATATAAGCAATGCGTTCATGATCATCATATCGGGATTGGTATAAACCATTAGCCCATGTATCGTACCAACCGAATCTTAAATCCAGTTTGTCGAATTTTTCAACTGGCTGAATGCCTTCTTCATATCCTTCAAACAATGGATAATTCAGATTTTTAGGTCCGTCCCATTCCTGATCGAAATAAAGTCTTACACTCATTCGATCCGTATGATATCCACCATTACCAAAAATCTTTCCACCACAATTAATTTGAAAATGATCATTCGTATCGTGAAAAATAAATTCAGCGGAAATAGCTTGTCTTGGTGTATCAATTAAAAGACTATCTCTGGAAATGAATACTGAAGGTATCGAAAGAAATGAATTTTCTATTTGAGGAGCCCATACCGGATCTTGTGTGATGCTTGTTTGCATCGTATCCTGCGCAATAATATCAGCAAGAAAAGTATACGTATGCGCAGTCGCTCGAACAGTATCAGTAGTATTGTATGCAAAGGCCCTGATTGTCGTGGTTTGACTAATATTTAATGGGCTAGTATAGACTTGCCCATTAGAAAAATCTGGTCGGGTATAATCAGCTGTATAAATAATTGTTGCCGAAGGAAGATCTGTGCTTATGCTAAGGCTAAAGGGCGTATTGTGAAAACCTCGCTCCGTGCTGAATGTTAGCTCTTGAGCTGACATTGACAACAACCATATTATAAAGATAAAATTAAATAATACAACTTTTTTATACATATGAAACTGACCTTATTATATTAAAGATGCTCTTGAGCTGCTAGGGGTTGTATACATTTATACTGTCATATTGAGTCTTAGTTGCATCAACATTTTTATCGTTAATTTGTAATCTCATAAAAAGGAAGGAAATCTATTATTATGAATGCAAAGATTAAAGAGATTATAAAGCTGTTTTTTCGCTTGGGATGTACAGCTTTTGGTGGCCCTGTTGCGCATATTGCTATGATGGATGAGGAGTTTGTTGAAAAAAGAAAATGGTTGAAACGGGAGGAATTTCTTGATCTGATGGGCGCTACAAATATGATTCCCGGTCCGAATAGTACAGAAATGACAATGCATCTTGGAATGGAAAGGGCAGGAGTGAAGGGAATGATCGCTGCAGGTACAAGTTTTATATTTCCGGCGGCATTAATGACGGCTGTTCTTGCGTGGATTTATGTTGAGTTCGGTCATCTCCCTGATTTTGAAAAATTAATGATGGGTATTCAACCTGTGGTTATTGTAATCATTTTGGGAGCGCTGCTCAAGCTTTATAAAAAAGCGGTGAAAACAAGACCCCTTTTATACATTAGCTTGTTTGCTGCTTTATTGGTTTTGCTTGGAGTAGGAGAGATAACAACTTTGCTAATCGGAGCTGTTTTAGGCTTGGGTTTATATTTATTTTTTACCCGTGAAAAATCAGATAATACAGGATCAGATTTAAAAAAGAATTTACTTCCTTTTTTACCGGCCTTTGCAGGAACGGGTGCCATAGGGGGCGGTTTATATACTTTTTCATATGCCGGCTTATTCTGGGTCTTTTTTAAAGTAGGTGCCGTTTTATTTGGAAGTGGTTATGTTTTATTTGCTTATCTGGAAGGAGCTTTAATTGATGATCTGCAATGGTTAACAAAAGATCAATTGATGGATGCCATTGCTATTGGTCAGTTTACTCCGGGTCCCGTTTTAACTACTGCCACCTTTATTGGTTTTCAAATTGGCGGATGGATGGGAGCACTCTTAGCTACTTTAGGTATTTTTATTCCTTCATTCGCTTATGTTGCTATTTTAAATCCTTTAGTTCCGAAAATGAGGAGTTCTAAAATTTTTGGAGCCATTCTGGATGCCGTTAACGTTGCCGCTTTAGGTTTGATGGCTGCCGTTTTATTAACGCTTGCTGCACATAGTATGGTAACGCCCCAGGCATTTCTGATTGCAGGGCTTGCCTTTTATCTTTCTTATTTTAAAAAGGTATCTGCACCATGGTTAGTTTTAATGGGTGGATTTTTAGGATGGTTTTTATATCCTTAAGTGTGATTTTGTTCTGAAAGGATGATTTTACGATTAATAAGTTGCCGTTCATTTTCCTTTTTTGCAAATTTTAATGCGATTTGAAGATGTTTCTTTTCATCTGTTCTATTGCCATCCATTTTAAATAACTCCGCAAGTAAACAATAAAAGAGATGATTTTCCTGGAGATTTAGTTTTTGAGCTTCAATAATAGCTTCTTTTACAGAATTCGCTTTTGCCAGCGCATAAGTTCTGTTCATGGCAATGATTGGTGAGTATTCAAGGGTTAAAAGTTTGTTATACAATTGAAGAATGTTTTCCCATTTTATTTGTTCATTTACTTCTTCAACGGTATGCCAATAGGCTATAGCAGCTTCGAGATGATATTTTGATACTATTTTTCCCTGCGAAGCATCATGCAAATACTTTTTTCCTTTTTCAATTAAAGCTTTATCCCATTTGGATTTATCTTGTTCATTATATAATAGATCTTCTGAACCTTCTATACTTCTTGCATTTAGTCGGGATGCATGAAAACACATTAAAGCAATTAAAGCATAAGATTTCTTTTGTGTAAATGGGGTTTGATTGCTAAGAAAAATACAAAGCCGCATCGCTTCCCAACATAAATCTTGTCTTATATTTTCTTCTTTTTTACTACTATAATACCCTTCGTTGAACAATAAATAAATTACTCTCAATACTATATCCAGTCTTTTGAGATAAGCGTCTTTAGTTAAACTAGTATTTAGTTGATTCTTTTCTTTGATGGTTTTTTTTGCTCTGTAAAGTTTTTTATTAATACTTTCTTTATTGCTTAATAATGCTTTTGCAATTTCTTCGATATTAAATCCACATAAAATTCTTAAGGCAAGTGCAATTTGAGCTTCTTTATTTAAATCAGGATCACAGATTACAAAAATCATTCGTAACTGACTGTCTTCAATAATATCTTCAGTTATTTCAAAAATTGAATTTTGGGTGGATGTCGTTTTCGAGTTTATCAAAACTTTTTCTTGAAAGGTTTTATTTCGTCTTTGTTGATCTGTGAGTTTGTTTACTGCAACTTTTCTAAGCCATGCTTTTGGATTATCAGGTATGCCTTTTTGAGACCAGCTTTTCATTGCCTGTAGAAATGTATCGGAAACGATATCTTCTGCAGATTGAATATCATCTACACCATAATAATGACAGAGTATAGCAATTAAATTACTGTACTCTGTTTTAAATATTTCAGACAGTTGCAGATTGTTCATTGAATTCAATTGTTTGAGTGTTTTTTTACATACCGTCGAAGTGCATGATATCTCTTACTTCAACTTTTCCTCCATGCGCCAATGCAGGGCATCCTTCCGCAAGTTTTATTGCTTCATCAATATTTTCAGCTGTTACAATAATATAGCCACCTACAATCTCTTTTAACGCAGCATATGGTCCGTCGGTAACACTTCCGTCAGCATGCATCGTTTTTCCTTCAAAGCCTAAAGCCTCTCCCGGATTTTTCAATTTCCCTTGTGCACCAATACCACCCATCCAGTCTTGCCATTGTTTTACTTCAGCTTGAATTTGTTCGGGAGTTGGATTAAAATCAGGGTTTGGTTCGCTATGAAATAGCATCATAAAATCTCTCATTTTGCTTGATTTAATGGTTTTTAAATAAAAGTATCATTCACCTGACGAATGAGTTTCGGGAAATTGGACAAAAAAGATAATTTTTTTTCCAATTAGTTATTCCCACCAAATAATAAGCTATTTATTTGATATGGATGTTTTTTGTTTAAAATCCTCCGGGTATTGCTTGTAATGCATTGCGCATTGTATTAGAAAACTCCATTTCCATCCGTCCGGCAAACTCAAAACATTGCTCTTTCTCAGCACAGTAGGTTGGGCCTGAAGGAGGACAAACCATATTTTCACAGGCTTCTTGTTGAGCTACAAGAGAACTATACTGCGCAAGCCAGCTGTCAACTTCTCCTTCCGCAACTACCCAGTCATTTCTTCCTTGTGTAATAGCAGCTATATTATTAGACAAACGCATCTGATTGAAATAAAGCTCCATATATTCCATGCTGCCAGGTTCTACTGTTTGCATTTGCTGCATGATATTAGTTATTTCTTCACCCATTTCTGCAAAGGATTCACCCGCTTCTTCAATCGCCTGAATGTTCGGTTGGAGAGGTAGTTCACTAACCTGATATGCAGTAGCGTCAATTGTTTTTTGATAGGGTTCTATGTTTGAAATTTGAATATGTAAAAATTCAGATTCAAATTCAGTAATCACACGCGTGCGATTTTCTATTCTATCCTGAAACAAGCCACAAAATAATCCGACATGATAGGGTTCAATACTAATCGTGTTGTGTCCATTGCTTATTGTAAACTCAAATTCTTCATCGTTATATTCTCCATAATAAAGTATCTGACTTCCAAACACAGGATGATCATCTACTTCCTCAGTTTCTGCATTTAATCTAAAATCTTCAAAACGCTCTTCTTTTAAAATATTAAAAGCTTCATTTGATAAAGTGTTGTTGGTATTTAGAACCTGAACAACCGGACCGTCATCTTCATCTAAGAAATATCGTCGGTTACTACCATTTGGAAATTGTACAAAGAATTGAAAATCTTCTTCATGGTTGGATGGCGTTAATGCATTTAGGATTAGTGATTCTTCATCGATACAAATTGATCCATCGGTTGAATTAATTAGTAAACTAAAATTATAGTTTCCTGTATTATTTCCTGAAAATCGCGCAGCAACTTCACCTTCCATCCTTAAATCAAAATTGTAAATGCTTTGCGGGTTAAGACTATTACCTCCTTCCACTTCATCACAATTTGTTTTTCCTTCCAATTCATAATAGAAGCGGATATCGTCAAGAACATCATTATTCGTAAAATGTGATAAAGACAATAATACCGTTTTTACTTCATTACAATTTCCCTCGATCATATAAGTATTATTAAAAGGACAAATATCAAAAGAACTCTCTGTGAAGTCTTCTTTAATGAAAGCATGAATATCTTCTCTTTCAATCGGAAGTAAAGTGGCATCATATCCAGGAGGGATATTAATCAGGAAGTAATTAGCTAATTGATTTTCGATATTATCTAAAACGACATAGTCTTCATCTTCAGGTAAGTCAGTTGGTACAGACAAGTCCATTTGGCGTGATGCAGGTAAAAACCCACCTCCAATATCAGCCACATTTCCTTGCATTAAATTGAAAACAAATTCATTAAAAATAGCATCGAGATTATTGTCTCGAATATAATCAAGCCGGGGAGCACCGGGACTTACTTCAACTAAATCAGTTAAAAGTGGAATGATCGATTCGATTCCATTTAAAGTATTGTAATATTGAAAAAATGTATAGGCTCTATATTTTTGAGTACTAATTGATTTATCACTTATATAAATTTTTTGATGTTCGAAGTTAAAAGTCGGATAAATATGCGATGCAAAAAACTCTGCCACACTTTCATCCATCCAAATATCTGTACTCGCATCATAGATATTTCTGTAATTAGGAACGTTTTCCATTATAAAACAATGACCAATTTCGTGCGCTACAACAAATTTAATTTCGTCGTTGCTTAATGCTCTGATATTGGCTGCTCCCGAGTGCATCCAGCAAGCATTATCTACAGGCCAAAATGCTTCTCCATGATGATTACCGGCGATATCGATATCTCTTAAGATATAATATAAATGACTCTGAAGGTTACCTATAGGAGATAAGCGCTCTCTTGCATCTGAAATTGCTTGTGTTGTTAAATCAATTAAGCCTTGTCTGCCAGCATTCGGTTCCCGGCCCCAGCTATTCGGAGTAATAACATAGTCGGAACCGTTAGGGTGAGGGTGTGCCCAGCATCTTAATGTCGGGTTGCCTGATGCATCATCAGGGCCGGTGCGATAGGCATCTAGACTGCTGTGATCATTCGGTAGTTCAGAACAGGGAATGCATTGAGCATAAGAAAGATTGGCGCATATGATTAGAAGCACCATTAGGGAGAATAGTCGTTTCATTATTTAATAGTTTTGTTTGGTCTACTAAATTAAATAATTCGTAACAAATATGAATAACGTTTACTATATGAATTTAATCTTCCTTCCGAAAAACAAATGAAATTAATCGTGGTAATTTTTCATTTGTTTTCTCTTCATCAAACCACTCTTTTATTTCGAGCATTTGAAAATTATTATTTGAAGCTGCATCTAGATAATCTGAAATATGATGCGTGAATGTGTTTAAAACAGTTGTGCCTGAATCATCTGTAAATCTTGCTTTACTTCCGGCATATTGCTTGAAAGGGTGCAATTCACTAATAAAGAATATTCCCTTCGAAGCTAAAGCATGTTGCGCCTCTTTAAAAATATGATTTAAATCTTCAATATGCTCAAGGGTGAGGCTGCAGGTAATTAAATCTGCTGACTTATTTTTAATAATCCATGTTTCATTTAAATCAGCAATTTGAAACTCAACTTTATTTGAATTTAATTTCTCTTTTGCAATCGCCAACATTGACTCGGAAAAATCAAGACCAATTATCTTATTAGCATGTTCAATCAGCCATTTGGTGTTTTTTCCGGTTCCACATCCAAGTTCAATTACATTGCTGAAAGAATAATTAGAAAGTGTTTCAATTGTAGATATTACATCTAAATCTCTCGTTTTATTTTCATTGCTGTCGTAAATAGAAGACCAGATTTCATATGCTTTTTTAATTTGCATTTAAGCAGCTGAGTTATCAAAGTCCTAAACCAGATAGTTCCGGTTTTCTAAGCATTGTTCCGACATATAAGCAAGTAGCAAGACCAATTCCAACTAATGGGAATTCTCCCATTGCCAATTCTCCAACAATTACTCCACCGAAATAACTGCATAACAGAAAGAAACCCAAATTACTCGTTTTAGGTATTAAGTACAGTATCACAAATGCCAGTGAAACTACGGCTAATAAAGGTAAACTGCTGATGTAAGGTAGTTTTTCGATTAGTTCAGGGTTATTGCTGAATTTATTGAGGCTACCACCAATTAATGCCAAAAGCGGTAAAGCTGAAAGTACCCAGCCAATTATTTTTCTTGTTTTATTTACTTCCATAAGATCGTTTTTTGCGGCTTAAAAGTACGATCTTAATTGATAATCAAGTAAGATTGTACTAAATCTTATTGATTTTAACAAACTTGTTTTCATTTACTTTTAGAAAATAAATTCCAGTTTTTTGTCCACTTAAGTCAATTTCAATCTCAGAATTATCTGATATAAATTCATGGATTATTATGCCTGAATTATCGTATATTTTTATGTGATTTTTAAGGATGTTTCTGTTTAGATTTACAGTTAATCTCTCTGAAACAGGATTAGGGTAAATATTAATATCAATATTTTGATGTTCTAATACATCGACAATCTTGTTTGCATAAAACATTTCAAAAAAAGCGATCTTATTACTGTTATTATTGGAAATCCACTCTTCTACGTAAGTAGGTAAACGGCCCGGGTAACGTATATAAGCATATGCAAACAAAGCAGTTTCAGGAAAATCTTCAAGAGAAGGTAGATCTGCTCCGTATTCGGTAATAAAGGCTTGATCAGCATTTTGAGCCTTTAACCATGCAGGATCATTAGCATAAATTTCTTGGATGGATGCATGAACAGCTTCGTGAAACACCGTTTCTTCCAAATCATTTGTACTAATTCGGGCATCCATGTTTTCTGAATATAGAATAAAGAAATTCCCTTCAATTTCAGCAAATGCAGTTGCGTTTCCATTGTGAATTACAACATGGTCTAAAGGATCTCTATGTATAGCAGGTAGTTTACCTAATCTTGGACCGAGTTTTTCTGCATACTCTTGGGCAGCTGCCTGACTGCCAAATGAACTGTGACACCATATCTCTAAGGTCACTCCGTCTGAAAATGAGGCTTCAAAAACAAAGGTATCCTGATCAAATAAGTCTTCGCTTTGGCTATCCGGCATTTCTTTATCATCTAAACCTATAAAATCCAGACTAACAAAAGTGTCCGGGTCGTTGGATAAAATAAAATCGATATCGTTTGAAACTACAGAGTTTGGAAACAAAGGAGATTGGGCTTTCAACATTAGAAAGTTAAAACACAAGAATAATATAAACAGAACTCTTTTCATTAGTTTATAGATCTCCTCTTCTTACTTTTTTAATCCACTTATGTCTTGATGGATAATATACAAATTGTATAAAGTTAAACTCAAATTGATTGAACTTATGAGCTGTTCCATCTATAGTTACTTTCATTGGATAATATCTAAGGTTAGTTCTTAGGATATACCATTGTCTTGAATCTTGCCTAATATCCCATCCGAAAATTAATCCACCTGTCCATTTATTTTCAGTGTTTTCATAAATCAAATTTGTATTGTCAGTGTTTGAAAAAATGTGTCTTTCATATGAAGGAATGATTCCAAGGTATGGCACAAAACCATGGTAATCAAACAAGAATTTATATATTTCTAATCCGAGACTCATTCTGCTAAATTTCTGTTCGAAACCAAAGCTTGTAGTGTTAAATGTCATATTTCGAAATGCAAGGTTTAGATGAGCATCGGTTGGTTCATGATAATAGCCGATTCCTGCATCAAAATGACTGTTTGCTAAACTCAATCTATCCAAAAAAGGGTAGTTATTTTTGTTATAATCATTACGTCCCATTAATGTTGAAGATAATCCAAGTGCAAATGAAAATCCGCTCAATTTATTTCTTGCTCTTAGTTTATCTATTTGTCTTTGTATCGTTCCATCTGCAAGTTCGGGAGCATCCTTCAATGATGTTTCAAATATCCAACGATAACCTAAATGAAAAGATAGTTGCGGGAATTCGATATTGGTGAATGTATTTCTATCTATAGCATATTCTAATTCATTTTGATAATTATATGTTCCACCAATTTCAAGCAGCTTGTCACCATTGTTATATGTAAAACCGAATTGAAGAGGTGCTCTTGATCTGGTTATTGTTTGCCCATCAAGATCTCCTACTTTCTGACGATACTGCATTAAATTCCAGGATATTCCTGCATACGGTCTGATAGAATTATCTTTTACCTTCCATGGATAAAATTTTATTCCGGTTTCAGAACCTATATTGTAAAGAGACTCTAATTCATCCATTTTACCTCCTAAGACATTGAAAAATGGAATCGTTATATACATGTCGACATTTCTCCAGAAATGTAAACCACTTATTGTAAATCTTGGAGTCAGACTTGTTGGGAAATTGAATTCATTAATGTTGCCCTCGCTGTCTATATATTTTCCTGTGCCTGCAGATGGCACATAAGAAAGATCAAAACCTAATGTGCCTTCAGCGAAATTAAATCTTCTTTCTGCTTTTTGAAGAGCATCACTTTGACTGAATAATGAAAATGAAAGACTGATGTAGAATAAGGTTATTACTAGCTTGTTCATACTAAAATATACTAATTAAGTATTAAATAAGTATTCTGAAATTCGTTAAAAATTGAAGATGAATCTATATGTTTAATGTATAGCATTCTAATAATTAAATTAATTAAATATGCTATTATGATAGAGTCAATTAAACAGATTAAAAATGAGAATAAGAAGTTCTTTGAAAAATAGTGCTTAGCTATTTAGGTTTTTTTATTAATTTTTGGAATATGTTCTGAAATAAATTTTATCGCAGCTTTTTTGCTTAATAATGTTCCAATTCTTGTTTTTTCTTTAGTTATATTATCAAAAACATGTTTAACGAAATAGCTTAGTTTAGATTTTACTTTTTCGTCTATCTCTATTTCAGGTTCAATACTTATTACGGCAATGACGTTATGATCAATTTCTTCTTTACCGGGATTGTCCCATGCTTTTTCAAATTGCTCCATCAATCCAATAATTTTACATTCAACAATCTCACCTCTTTTAAGATCTTCTTTGGTGATTACAAAAACATCAATATTATCACCATCAGGTGCAGTAGTATCTAATATAAAGCCATAAGGGTATGGATATTTTTGAGCGACTTTAATAGTTTCTAAATGCTCAAATGTCTTTTCATTGTGAATATTTTTGAGCGCTGAGCCTGCTTCGTTTTCTATAAATACTCCAAGGGATTTCATTTGGTTAGTCAGAGCTTCGGATATTTATATCCATTTTCCAATATTCATTGGTTTTTTTAATTGTTGTTTTACAAGACTTAGATTTTGCATTCGTTTTTGTTTATCAATCATTTCCCCTTTTCGATTAAATTTACGATTATTTTTGTTTTCTAGCCTTTTCTTCCAGTATTTTTCAATGTTGAAAATTTGAATTTTGTATTCATTTTGCAAGTCAAGAATTTTAATTGAATCCAGTGCTTTTAATGCCACATTTTCATAGTCATTCCATGCAACATCTGTCATCTTAGGTAAAACCTTTGAATACTGTTCAGATGTTAAGAAGTCAATAATTCTAATTCTGTTTTTTGCTATTCCATAATTAAGAGAAAAAGTTAGTAAAGAGTAGTTTTTCAATTTGATCCAATTTTCAATCTTTTCAGAATCAACTTTTATCAAGTCAAGGTAAATTAGAAGTTTTAAAACCTGATTTGGCATAAGTAAGATTTTAGCAAATTCTGATTTTTTGTTAATTTCGACTAACGCTTCTACTTGTAGAAAACATATACATCAAAAATTTGGTTCCTGATTTGAGTATTGAAATTTGCTTTTAAAAGGGTTCAATAATATGGTGTTGTAATAACTCCTGAAAAACATTTGTATTTTATCTGGAATTACTTCATCAAATAACATGCATATCCAAGAGCTAAAATTACTATTCCGGCAATATCAATCAGCATTATTTTCCTGAGTTCTTCATTAATTGGACCATCAACTAAAAAGTATAAGAGAATAAAAGAACACATACTTACCATTCCTGTTATTAATGCAAGCGAATAATTGTTTTTGGTTATGGCTGCATAAATCATTATCCCTCCAACAATAGCAAACAATACTGCTCTGTGTCTCAGCAGTAATTCATAGTTTGAATCAATTATATCGATTCCATAAGAATCTCTAATTTTATCAGGTAAAAAAGTTATAAATGAAGGGAGGATGTTAATTATCCCGGCAATTAATAAACTTATTCTAAATATATTTTCCATTTATTTAAATTGAATTTAAACAGCCTGATGAAGTGCAATTCTGTTTCCTTCCGAATCTTCAAATTCAGCCACATAACCAAATTCTCCGTTTGAGGTTTTAGGATATAATAGTTTTCCTCCATTTTTTAAAGCAAGATTTAATGTTGCATCAATGTCATCCGAATAAAAATATATTATAACACCATTTTTAGTTGGTTTATAAATATCCCCATAGGCTAATGCTCCGGTTATACCTTGCATTTCTTTATAAAATGGAAACAATGCCATTTCATTCTGGTCTATCATTTCCTTTTGAAATTTGAATTTTAAAACCGTGCTGTAAAAATTTATCGCTCTTTCTAGGTTTGAAACTGGTATTTCAAAGTAAACTACAGGATTTGATTTATTTGCCATTTCTGTTTTAGTTGAAAAGGATTCACTAATAGTTAAATTTTAAAATCATGCTACTGATAAGCATCTGACTAGTTTTGATTCTACATTTGATTTTTGAACACAATCCAATACAGAAACAACTTTACTATCTTTGAAGTTAGCGTATTTTAGGTAATGTATAGTTGTATACATGCTTTTATGTCCTAGTAATCTTTGTAATTGATAAATAGTGCCACCAAAATTTAAATAGTGTACTGCAAAGGTATGTCTTAGACTGTGAACATTTACCCTTTTACGAATTTTACATTTTCGAACTATTTTATTTAGCGTAAACCGAATTCCAGTTTTTGAGAATTTTAAATGAGGATGAAATTTTCTAAATAGTAAAGTGTCAGAAAATAATGATCTATTCGAATTTATATATCGTTCTAAGGTCTTTTTCAATCTGTTGCCAAATGTAACTAACCTGGTTACACGATGTTTACTATTCCTTATAATAATAGTTTGTTCATAAATATCAATATCTTCGATTCTTAAATTAACAAGTTCTGATAATCTTATGCCTGTTTCATACAGCATTTGAATTATTAATAAGTCCCTAATTGTTGTACAATTCGAAATCATTAATGCGATCTCATGTTTTGTTAAAATGTCTACATTAAGGGGCTCCGTTTTTGGATACGGCATATGTGTGAATAATTCAAATTTATTTACAATGTATTTTAGATAATATTTAATAGCACAAATGTATCCCCTAATTGTTGAAGAACAATAATTTCGTTCTTGTTTTACTTCCATAAAATAGTCAAGTATTTCACCTTTTGAACATTCTTCAGGAAGTTTATTCATTTTTAGAATAAAGTCTGATAAAATATAAGTATAGCGTTTATAAGTCGACTGTGCTCTGCTTGATAAAACTAAATGATTGTAAAAAATTCTAATAGCATTATCGTATTTTACATTTCCGGTACGAGGGTAGTTTATCTTTTTATTCATAATGTATTTTTTATGAAAATAAAAGATTAGTTGAATTAAATTAAATTACTTTATACTATAGAGTGTTGAAATGTATTTAATTTATTAATAAAAATATGCCATCAGTTATATCTTTAATTTCAGACTTAATGTATATTATTTTTAACTAACTTATACTTGGTAAGCATAAAGTCAATCTATTTTATAATTATCTTTTTCAATTTGGCTAAATTATTTGACTGGTCTAAAATTTTCACAATGTAAACTCCTATCGAAAGAGAAGGTAATTGAATTGACTGGTTACTTCCTTTTAAATAATAACTAATTAATCTTTGACCTGTCATATCTAATATTTCTATATTATAAATATTAGCTGGTCCTATAAGTATATATTCTTCTTTTCGAATATTATAATAAAGTTCAATTTCATTTGTTTCAGAAATTACACTTGTAGAAGTTAAAACTGGTAAACCCGTTACAGAAATGTTACCTAATGAATCGAAAGGATCTGACCACATTTCATTTGTATAAACATCTACACCTGTAAGAGTCGCCAGGAAAGCGTTTATTCGTTGTCTTTCAACAGCAGTAGAATTCAATAAAATCCCAATTTTTTCTCCACTCATAGGACTAATTCTTGTTAATCTTGGGTCCAGATTAGTGTTGTCTACAGTGTCAAGTCTTCTAAATTCATAATGTCCAAAAATGTCCATTAAGAAATAGGCTTGTCCAGAGTGAAACATTCCTCCGTTAAGTGTTACACCATCTGATTGAATTAAATCTCTAAGAGTGGGGGAGCGTGTGCCATCTAACCAGGAAGGGTCTGTTGGATTGTTTGATGGGGGTCTCACAAATGCATTATTTAAAGAATTAGGGTCAATACTAAATTCTGGCGGTACGTGACAAGTAGCACAATTAAAGCCACCATTTATTCTTTTTGCAACATTAAATGTTCCTCCAGGGTCGCCTGGTACATCAGCAACTGTGATTGTATCTTCTATCCATTCGAAACTATTTATAAATAGTTCCTTGCCTATGTTTTCAGCATTAGTAAAATTTGGAAACGGATCTAAATCATTTAAAACCTGCGCTCTACCTATATCATACTTTGAATCGAATGATTGAATACTTCTCACAAATTGTGCAAGAGCTTTTTGAATCCTTACTTTATTAATTAGGGGGTCTCCAAAGACATAGTTGAATAAATCAGGGTAGTAAGGAATCGCATTCAATTTAAGAACTAAATCATTAAAATCAGGCATACCATTTACTCCACTAAAACCCATTTCCGTTTCAGCCTTTATGGGAATAGTCATTTGCTTTTCCAGAGTCAAAGCTGATTCGTCCCATCTGAATTTTTCTTCATCACCAAAACGGGTATTTATTAATCTCATTGAATGTCTGGGAGTTTGATTTCCATTTATTCCTGAACTTACATTAGAAGTATCAGAAAATGCAAATTCCTGGATATGGCAAGTGCCACATGATATAGTATTTTCAACAGATAAATTTTTGTCGTAAAAAAGTATCCTTCCTAACGTTGCGCCTTCATCTGTTATAGGATTATCATTGGGAGTATTATCTTTTGAAATATAAGGAGGGATGTATTGATTTTGATAGTTGTCTAAGTTGTTTAAATCTATGGTAGCGGAAAAGAAAATAATTGATGGAATAACAATAACTAAAGCAACTATCTCCTTTTTCATACGGCTAAGTTATTCAAAAAGAATTGAAAGTCGATTTAAAATGATTCTAAAAAAAATGATCAACTTCTTTAACTATTCGATAATTGTTATTGTCAAGATGCTAAGAATTGTTAATGTCTTGGAAAAAAATGGTGATTCTTTATAAACTGAAATCTAAATTATTCATATTCAAAAATGAATAAGTATAGAAACCCCAAACGAGTAATTAAAATAGGTCATTTCTTGATAAAAAATGAGAAAATGATTGGAATAAAATTCTCTTACAATGAAAAGTACATTCAGCTTGTTAAACTTTTACCTGGAGTATACTGGAGCGAGGAGTATGATGTATATTTGGTTAAGAATAATAAAACAAATTTGGATTTAATATTCTCAATTTTCAAAGGCCATGCTTGGATTGATAGCACATATTTTTTTGGCAAAAAAGATCTTACAAAAAATAAGCATGATTATGGTGAAATTAAGGAATACTTAAAGTACAAAAAGTTTGATCTTATTCCTCAGGAATATATTGATAAGTTAATTGAAAGAAGGTATGCTCTAAATACTATGAAATCATACATATGTTGTTTCGATAGATTTGTTGAATATTTTAAAGATACCCCTCTCATCGAGATAACATATCCAATGATGAATGATTACATCTTACAAAAGATAAAAATTGGAATTAGTGTCTCACAACAAAATCAAATTATAAATGCCATCAAGTTTTACTATGAACATGTGCTAGGTATGCCTAACTTGATGTTTTATATAGACCGACCTAAAAAACCTAAAAAGCTACCGGAAATATTTAGCAAAGAGGAAATTAAAAGGATGTTGGAATTAAATATCAATCTTAAACATCATGTTATCTTAGCTTTGTTATATTCAACAGGATTACGAAGAAGCGAATTGTTGAATCTTGAACTGACTGATATCAAACGGCATCGAATGCAAATTCTTGTTCGTGACGCTAAAGGAAACAAAGATAGATACACTTTATTGAGTAAAACATTGCTTAGTAAACTGGAAGAATATTATAAGAAATACCGTCCAAAAAAGTATGTTTTTGAAGGAATTGGAGGAAGAAAATACAGTGCAACTTCAGTACTTAGTATAATTAAACGGGCAGCAAGAAATTCAGGCATACATAGAAACGTTACTTGCCATATGTTTCGTCATAGTTTTGCGACACATTTATTAGAAGATGGGGTAAGCTTACGCTACATTCAGCAAATCCTTGGACACAACTCATCAAAAACCACCGAAATATATACTCAAGTAGCCAATAACATATTAAACGAAATACCTAACCCACTTGATAGTTTATGATATAAGTGTCCTAAATTCAATACCGATACACTCTATACGAAAGAAAATCAATACCTATATTAGTATATGTATAAATTCAATTGTGTTTAGCCGTTTTAAGCAAAGTTTATTTCATATACAATAATTTCATAAATAAAATATTTTTTAGTTTTACGTTGTACGCAATCCTCCCTATTTCAGAAGAGAAAATTGATTTCTCAAGCTAAC